>NZ_FPBW01000004.1:248181-352996 GCF_900116795.1 Methylobacterium sp. UNCCL125
CGAAACGACCAATCCCCATAGCTGAGCGCCTCGGTCCCCGCGGGTTCCTTCTTCGGAGACTTTCGTACGCCTCACGGCGCCCGAAACTCTTCACGTACGGAATGGCTGCTTCCGAGTGAGGGCGCTTAAAAAGCGGACGGCCTTCTGTCGACCTAGCTACGCCGAAAGGTGCTGGTCAGCTTCGGTAAAGATGGGCTCCTTATGAGCGGGTGGCGCCCTCCGTCGCAACGAGAGTTCTCCACCCGGACCGGTGACCTTGCCGGCATGCGCCTATATGGCCCGACGGAACAGACGCACTATATTAGTAGGCGCTAAATGAACTGAGATCACCGACTCAGGAACGACGCCGATGGACGCCGTAACGCCGAACGACCTGACGCGGCTTGAGGACAAGGCCGGAGATGCTGCGCGCCTGCTCCGTCTCCTCGCCAACGAGAAGCGCCTGCTTATCCTGTGTCTGCTGATGGCCCGTAGAGAGATGGACGTGACGAGCCTCGCCGAGGCGGTCGAGCTCAGCCAGTCGGCCCTGTCGCAGCACCTCGCCAAGCTCCGCGAGGACGGGCTCGTCGCCTATCGCCGCGAGAGCCAGACGCTCCACTACAGGCTAGAGGATCCCCGCGCCGCCCGGGTGCTGGCGACGCTCAAGGACATCTTCTGTCCGGAACTTGGCTGACGGCATCAGACACGGAGGATCTCCGCCTCAAGCCCCGGGCGATCCGGCCGGTTGCGCAGCCGCAGGCTCAGCCCGCTCCGGTGGGACGCCATCTCGGCGATGGCGAGCCCAAGCCCGCTCCCGGTGGCGCTCTTGTGGCGGCCGCGGAAGAAGCGCGTCGTGACGTGCGGCAGTTCCTCGGCGGGGATCCCCGGCCCCTCGTCGCGCACGAGCACGCCCTCCCCACTGGGACGGGCCAGCCATTCCACCGTGCCGGCCTCCATGTGTTGCACGGCGTTCTCGTGCAGGTTGCGCACCGCGAGGCGCAGGCTCTCGGGATCGGCCCGTAGGGTATAGCCGCGCAGCCCCGGGTCGATCAGGGTGCGAACCCCCGGCGACACCCGCATGCCGTTGACGGTCTCGGCCACCAGCGCGCCCACGTCGACCTCGGCCAGGGTCGGAGTCTCCCCGGCGGCGTCGAGCCGGGCCGCGTCGAGCAGTTGGCGCACGAGGCGGGTGGTGCGATCGACGGCTGCCAGGATCTGGTGCAGCGCCGCCTTCGCCACGTCCGGGTCGGTGGTGGCAATCGCGACCTGGGCCTGGGTCTTCAGCCCGGCGAGCGGCGTTCGCAGTTCGTGCGCGGCGAAGGCCGTCACCTCCCGTTCGTGCCGGCGCGCCGCCTCGACCTTGAGGAACAGGCCGTTGAGGGCGTCGGCCAGCGGCCGGACCTCCGCGGGCGCCCGGCCCGCGTCGATGGCGCTCATGTCGTCGGCGTCGCGGCCCGCGAGGTCGCGAGCCATCCGGCGCAGGGGGCGCAGGCCCTGCCCGAGACTCGCCCAGATCAGCATCCCGAGGAACGGCACGACGAGAAGCGCGGGGGTGACGAGGCCCATGATGAGGTCGGTGACGAGGCGCTCGCGCAGGCCCAGGCGGTCGCCGACCATGACGCGCACGCCTTTCCCGGCGTCCTCGACGGTAAAGACCCGCCACGTCTCGCCGTCGACCTCGCGCTCGGAGAAACCGGCCGGCGCGTCGGTCAAGCGCCGCTCCGGGGCTCCGCTCGACCGCGCGACCATGCGCCCGTCGAGCGACCAGATCTGGCAGGATAGCTGCCGCTCGTAGGCCGTCGGCGCCGGGAAGGTCGGCAGCGTCCCGTCGGGGGCCGTGCCGCCGACCGCGCCCACCAGGGAGCCGACCATGCGTGCGGCTTCCTGCAGGCGGTTGTCGAGCACCTGCTCCACCTCCCGCTTCGAGCCGAGGTAGATCCAGGCGACGGCGCTGAGCCAGATCAGCCCGGTCGCAAGGAGCAGGATCGCGAAGAGCCTGACGCGCAGGGATGTCATGCCGGCGCCCTCATCCGGTAGCCGAGGCCGCGCACCGTCTCGATGGCGTGCTTGCCGATCTTGGCGCGCAGGTTGTGCACGTGGACCTCGACCGCATTGCTCTCGACCTCTTCCTGCCAGCCGTAGAGCCGCTCCTCCAACTCGGTCTTGGAGCGGAGCACGTCCGGACGTTCCATGAGGGCCGCCAGCACCATGACCTCGCGCCGGGACAGGCCGACCGGCACGCCGTCGACCGTCACAGCGAGGCTGCTGGGATCGAGCCGAATACCGCCGTGCTCCAGGAGTGCGGCGGCCCGTCCCGAGGCCCGGCGGACGACCGCGCGGATGCGGGCCGAGAGTTCGTCGAGGTCGAAGGGCTTGCCGAGGTAATCGTCGGCGCCGCCGTCGAGCCCGGCGATCCGGTCGGCCACCGCGTCGAGGGCGGTCAGCAGGACGACGGGCGTCCGGTCCTTCCGGCGACGCAGGCCGCGCAGCACGTCGAGGCCGGAGCCGTCAGGGAGCATCAGGTCGAGCACGATGGCCGAGAACGCGCTCGCCGCCAGCGCTGCCTCGGCGTCGGCGCAGGTCCCGACGCAGTCGACCGTCGCCCCGCCGAGGCCGAGGCCCGCCCTGAGCCCGTCCGAGAGGATGGGATCGTCCTCGACGACGAGGATGCGCATGCGTGTGTCCCCCCTGACCGCCCCTCATCCTGCGGGCCTGGCTTAAGCCTGGCTTAAGCTGCGTTTCGGACCCGCGGCGGGCCGATCCGGACCCCGCCCATGCCGAACGTATTCGCCCACCTCATCCTCGCCGCCCTAGTCTGGGCTGGCGCGGCGGCCTGGTCTCCGGGATGGTCCCAGGAGAGAGCCGCGCGGCCAACGCCCTTCACGCTCGCCGCGACCCGTGACGCGAACCTCGCCCTCCACCTGCGCTGGACCATCGCGCCCGGCACCTACCTTTACCGCGACAGGATCCGCGCCGAGGCCGGTACCGGCACGGAGCTTCCCGTCAGCACGCCGCCCGCGGAGACAAAGGACGACCCGAATTTCGGGCCGACCGAGATCTACCACGACTCGGTGGAGGCCCTCGTGCCCGGCGCGGCGCTGGCCAGCATGCGAGAAGTCCGGGTCACCTACCAGGGCTGCGCCGAGCGGGGCATCTGCTACCCGCCGGTCACGAAGCGGCTGGACCTCGCCGCCCTGGCGAGCGCCGGAGCGTCCCAAGGCGGCGAAGCCACCCCGGTAGGCGAAACGGCCGCCGCACCTACCCGCCAGGACGTCTTCCCCGCCGGACCGGCCGCCCTCCTCGTCGGCAACCTCCTCGGTGTCCTGGCGGGCATGTTCGGGCTCGGCCTCCTCCTGGCGTTCACCCCCTGCGTGCTGCCGATGGTGCCGATCCTGTCGGGCATGATCGTCCGCTCGGGCCAGGGCCTCACGCCGGGGCGGGGCCTCGCGCTGTCCGGAAGCTACGTCCTCGCCATGGCGGCGGCCTATGCCAGCCTCGGGGTCGCGGCGGCGTGGCTCGGCCGCAACCTGCAGGTCGCCCTCCAGACCCCGCTCGCCCTCGGCCTGATGGCCGCCGCCTTCATCGCGCTGGCCTTGTCGATGTTCGGCCTTTTCGACCTACAGGCGCCACGCTGGTGGCGGGACCGCTTCGGCGCCCCGGCGGCGGAAGGTGGGTCGGTCGCGGGCGCCGCGTTCCTCGGCTTCAGCTCGGCCCTCGTCGTCGGTCCTTGCGTAACGCCGCCCCTTGCCGCCGCGCTGCTCTACGTCGCCCAGACGGGGAACGTCCTGCGCGGGGCGCTGGCCCTCTTCGCCCTCGGCCTCGGGATGGGCGCGCCGCTGGTGCTCGTCGGCGCGTTCGGCGCCGGCATCCTGCCCCGGTCCGGCCCGTGGCTGGTGCGGGCGAAGCAGGCCTTCGGCTTCGTCTTCCTCGCTCTCGCGGCCTCGCTCGTGACGCGCCTCCTTCCGGACGGGCTATCGCTTTTCCTCTGGGCGGTCTTGGTCATCGGCCTCGGGCTGGCGCTCGCGGCGATCACGGCGAACGGCCGCCCGTCACGCACCGGTCGCGCGGCGGGCTTGGTGGCCGTCACCTATGGCGGCCTTCTTCTTTTCGGCGTCGCCACAGGTGCGGACGACCCGCTGCGGCCCCTAGCCGGCCTCGGCTCGTCACGACCTGAACACATCGGCGACGCTCGTACGGTCTCTTCCGTCCCGGATTTCGAGGCAGCCCTCCTGGCGGCCCGAGCCGAGGGCAAGCCGGTGCTCGTCGAGTTTGCCGCCGACTGGTGCACCGTTTGCCGGACGAACGAGCGGACGGTCCTGGCGGATGCCGACATCCGGGAGCGGCTCAGGGCCGTCTCAGTCATCCGCGCCGACGTCACCCGCGACGACGACGCCACCCGGGCCCTGATGCGCCGCTTCGAGGTGGTCGGCCCGCCGACCCTCGTCCTGATGCGCCCCGACGGCGGCGAGGTCCGGGAGGCCCGCACCGAGGGCGAGCTCACGGTCGAGGACCTGAAGCGCCGCCTCGCCCTCGTCGGAGCCTGAGCTCCCCCTCTCGAACCAACCATACCCACGGAGACCGTCATGGACCGCAGGACCCTGCTCGCCCTGATCCCCGCCGTCGCCCTCGCGCCAGCCCTGCTGTCGCTGGCGCCCCATACCGAGGAGGCCTTCGCCCAGGGCATCGACCCGAACGCCATCCTCAACGACCCCGAGGCGCCGGTCTCGGGCAACCCGAAGGGCGACCTGACCATCGTCGCCTTCCTCGATTACAACTGCCCCTTCTGCAAGAAGGCCGAGCCGGACCTGCTCCGGCTGGTGAAGGCGGACGGCCGCATCCGCCTCGTCCACAAGGACTGGCCGATCCTCGGCGACGCCTCCGTCTACGGCGCCCAGCTCGCCCTCGCGGCGAGGTACCAGGGGCGCTACGACGACGTGCATCGCACGCTGATGGGCATCCCCGGCCGCAAGATCCCGAAGGAGCGGATGCTTGAGGCGGTGTCCGCCTCCGGGGTCGACATGGCCCGGCTGGAGTCGGACCGGGCGTCCCACCAGGGCGAGATCGCGGCCCTGCTCCAGCGCAACCTCGACCAAGCGGACGCCCTCGGCCTACAGGGCACGCCGGTCTTCCTGATCGGCCCGCTCAAGGTCGCTGCCGCCCTCGATTACGACGGCTTCAAGCAGGCGGTGGCACAGGCGCGCGCCAAGGGCCGCTCGTGATGCGGCCGATCTTGCGCTTCCCGGCGATCCTCGCGCTCGCCGCAGCGCTCGGGGCCTGTTCGGCATCGATGGGCGCCCCCGGGCCGGTCGCCGAGGCGGGACCGCGCCTTCCGGCGGATGCCGTCCGCCGCTACGCGGCCGTCACCGACGAACCGTTCCCGGTCGATGCGGTCGATCCGCGCGACCTGAAGGCCCGCAACGTCCGCCAGGTCGTCGACTATCCGACCAAGCAGCTACCCGGCACCCTGGTGGTCGACCCCTATCGGCGCTTCCTCTACCTCGTCATGGAGGGCGGCAAGGCGATGCGCTACGGGGTCGGGGTGGGCAAGGCCGGCTTCGAGTTCACCGGGGAGGCGACGGTCGCGCGCAAGGCGTCCTGGCCGCGCTGGACGCCGACCCCCGACATGCTCCGGCGTGACCCGGAGCGGAACGGGCGCTGGGCCGGCGGGATGCCCGGGGGCACACGCAATCCCCTCGGGGCCCGTGCGCTCTACCTGTTCAAGGACGGCAAGGACACGCTCTACCGCATCCACGGCACCACAGAACCGTGGAGCATCGGCGAGGCGGTTTCGTCCGGATGCATCCGTATGCTGAACCAGGACGTCATCGACCTGCATCGCCGCGTGCCCACCGGCACGAAGGTCGTCGTGCTCGGGTCGCGGGGCACCGCCCAGGCCGCGCGGCCGGCGGCGCCGGAGACGACCGGCAGCCTCGGCGGCGACGCCGGGACCGGGCCGGACACGAGCGGCGGCCTCGACCGTACGCGCCTAGACGACCTTTCACGCGACGCCTCGGAGGCGCCCGAACCCCTGACAGACGACGGAGTGGCGGATGAAGACGGTCTTTAGGAGCCTGATGCTGGCGGTCGTCCTCGCGACGATGGGCATCGGCGCGGTCCGCGCCGGCTCGGAGGCGCCGGCCGGCTACTATGCCGACCAGAAGGTGGTCTACCACAACGGCGGGGGCGGCCCGGACGGAGGGGCCTACTTCAAGCGCCTGCTCGGCAACCTGCGCAACCACGTCGAGGCCGTGGGCAGGGCGCATGTCGAAATCCGCGTGGTGAGCCTCGGCGACGGTGTCGGCCTGTTCCAGTCGGCCGCGAACGACAAGGAGCTCGCCGGCCGCATCGACGCCCTCAAGGGAATGGGCGTGCGGTTCCTGGTCTGCGCCAACACCCTGCGCGAACGGAAGATCGACCGCACCACCCTGTACGGCGTCGGCGAGGACGACCTCGTGCCGAGCGGCGTCGCCGAACTCGCGCGCCTGCAGGGCATGGGGTTCGCCTACATCCATCCCTGATCTCGTCGAGCTGTAGTCGACGCGCGCCCCGCCGGCACCCCGTCGGCGGGGGGCGCCCGTGCGCCACCGCACCCACGCAGCGCATCCCGAGCCAGGGCGCAAGTTTCCCGCTTGCCATTCTATTAGATATCGCTAATCAAGAATCATCTAATGTTTAGTCCGCGTGGGACGTCGTTCCCCGCGGCCAGCCGGACCTGGTCCGGACCAACGCCTGGGAGCGACCACCATGGATGGCTTCACACCCGTCAGCGCCCTCGCCGGCGGTGCCATGATCGGCACCGCCGCGGCCCTGTTCCTGCTCCTCAACGGACGCATCGCCGGCATCAGCGGCATCCTCGGCGGCCTCCTGGCTCCACCTTCTCGCGAGACCGGCTGGCGTGGTGCCTTCGTGGTAGGCCTCGTCCTGGCGCCGCTCGCCTACGCGGGCCTGGGAGGCAACCTGCCGCCGGTGACGGTCGGGGCATCGTTCCCGATCCTGGTCCTCGCGGGCCTGCTGGTCGGGTTCGGGGCGCGCCTCGGCGCCGGCTGCACCAGCGGCCACGGCGTCTGCGGCATCGGCCGCGGCTCACCCCGCTCGCTGGCCGCGACCGGCACGTTCATGACCGTCGCGATCCTCACCGTCCTCGTCGCGCGGCGTCTCGTCGGAGCCTGAGCCATGGCTAAGACCGTCTCCGCCCTCGCCGTCGGCCTCCTGTTCGGCCTCGGCCTCCTCGTCTCGGGCATGGCCGACCCGGCCAAGGTGCGCGCCTTCCTCGACGTGACGGGCCGCTGGGACCCGAGCCTCGCCCTCGTCATGGCGGGTGCCGTCGCGGTCTCGGCCGCCGGTTACCGCCTGGCGCTGCGGCGCGGCCGGCCGGTGCTCGCGCCCAGGTTCGATGTCCCGACCCGGCGCGACCTCGACGCGCGTCTCATCGCCGGGGCCGCGATCTTCGGCCTCGGCTGGGGGCTGGCCGGCCTGTGCCCCGGGCCCGCCCTCACCATCCTGACCGTGGCCCCGATGGAAGCCGTGACCTTCGGGGCGGCGATGGTAGCCGGCATGCTGCTGTTCCGCCTGGTTCCGGCGGCGCGCCTGAAGCCGACGGCCGTGCCGGGAGCCGACGCATGATGCCCGCTCCCCTCACATCCGGCCTCGCCGCCGGCTCTGGCGGGGTCGTGGGGGTGATCCTCGGCCTCGTCGGCGGGGGCGGCTCGATCCTCGCGGTCCCGCTCCTGACCTACGTGGTCGGCGTGTCCTCGCCCCACGTGGCCATCGGCACGAGCGCCCTGGCGGTCTCGGTCAGCGCGGCGGGCAACCTCGTCCCGCAATGGCGGGCCGGGAACGTGAAGTGGCGCTGCGCGGCCGCGTTCTCGCTCGCCGGGATCCTCGGCGCGCTCGCCGGCTCGGCGGCCGCCAAGGCGGTCGACGGGAAGAGCCTGCTCGCCCTGTTCGGGGTCGTCATGCTCGTGGTCGGCGGCCTGATGCTGCGCAAGCGGCAGGGCGACGGCGATCCGGACGTGCGCCTGACCAAGGCCAGCGCGCCGGTGCTCCTGCCGTGGCTTCTCGGCATCGGCCTCGCGGTTGGCCTGTTCTCCGGCTTCTTCGGCATCGGCGGGGGATTCCTGATCGTGCCGGGCCTGATGCTGGCGACGTCGATGCCGTTGCCCATGGCCATCGGCACCTCGCTGGTCGCGGTCAGCGCCTTCGGGGCGGCGACCGCGGCGAGCTACGCCGCCTCCGGCCTGATCGACTGGCCGCTCGCCGGCCTGTTCATCTTAGGCGGCGTGTTCGGGGGCCTCGTCGGATCGAGGGTCGGCCAGCACCTCACCGGGCGCAAGCGCGCCCTGACCGTCACCTTCGCCGGCCTCGTCATCCTGGTCGGCCTCTACGTCGTCGCCCGCGGGGCTCTGCCGCTCCTCGGCGCGGGCAACTGAACCTCGGAAGGAGGAGATCCATGTCGAACCAGACCGTCGGCCCCTTGCGCGGGCATCCCATCGTGACCGGCTGCCACGACGAGCCGACCGGCAGCATCCAGTACGTCGTCGCGGACCCCGGGACGAAGCGCTGCGCGATCATCGACCCGGTCCTCGACTTCGACCCGAAGTCCGGCGCGACCGCGACCCGGTCCGCCGACGCCCTGCTCGCCCATATCGAGCGGGAGGGCTACGTCCTGGAGTGGATCCTCGACACGCATCCGCACGCCGACCACTTCTCGGCGGCCGGCTATCTGCACGATAGGACGGGCGTCCCGACCGCCATCGGCGAGAAGGTCGTCGACGTGCAGCGGCTCTGGAAGGGGCTCTACAACCTGCCGGAGAAGTTCCGCACGGACGGTTCGCAGTGGTCCCGGCTCTTCGCCGACGGCGAGCGCTTCCGGATCGGCGACCTCGACGTCGAGGTGCTGTTCACGCCCGGCCACACCATGGCCTCCATCGCCTACCGGATCGGCGACGCCGCCTTCATCCACGACACCTTGTTCATGCCCGACAGCGGCTCGGCGCGGGCCGACTTCCCCGGCGGCAACGCGCACGCCTTATGGCGCAGCATCCAGCGCATCCTGGCCCTGCCGGACGACACGCGGCTGTTCACCGGGCACGACTACCGCCCGGGCGGCCGGGCAGCGGCCTGGGAGAGCACCGTCGCCCGGCAGCGGAGCGAGAACCCGCACCTCGTCGAGACCCCGACCGAGGAGGCGTTCGTGGCGATGCGCGAGGCGCGTGACCGCGCGCTGCCGATGCCCAAGCTCATCCTGCATTCCCTGCAGGTGAACATCCGCGGCGGGCGCCTGCCCGAGCCCGAGACGAACGGACGCCGCTACCTGAAGATCCCGCTGGACGCCCTCGACGGCGCGGCGTGGGGCGAATGACGGAGGTCACCATGGCAAAGATCAGCGCGAAGGACCTTGTGGCGCAGGCCAACCGGGAGGTGGACACCCTGTCGGCCGAGGAGGCGCTGGCGCGTCTCGGCCAGCCGGGCACGGTGCTAGTCGATGTGCGCGAGGGCGAGGAGTTGGCCAAGACCGGCAGGATCGCCGGCGCCGTCCACGTCCCCCGCGGCTTCCTTGAGTTCCAGGCCGACCCTGCGAGCCCGACCCACCGGGCCGAGCTCGGCGGGGGCAAGCGCTTGGTGCTTTACTGCGGTTCCGGCAACCGTTCGGCCCTTGCCGCCAAGACCCTGAATGACATGGGCCTCGGGCCGGTCGCCCATGTCGCCGGCGGCTTCCCCGCGCTGGCGAAGGCCGGCGGCACCGTCGAGCCAGCCTGATCGGGACTGACAAGCCGACAAGCCGCAGGTCACTTGCGACCGGCGGCCTCCAAGTTTGGGCGGTCGACGATCTCGACCGCGCCGCGCCGGACCTCGATCAGGCCTGCCTCGGCCCATTGCCCCAGGATGCGGCTCACCACCTCGCGCACGCTGCCAATGTCGTCTGCGAGCTTCTGGTGGGTCACCGAGGCCACCCCACGCGGGTCAGCCTCGGCCAGAAGCCGTTGCGCGAGGCGCTGCTTGAGCGGGGCAAACGCAACCTCGTCGATGAGCGTGAACAGGCCGGACATCAGCCTGGTGTAGTCGTCCATGACGAAGCTGCGGAACGCGGCGCTGTCGCCCATCAGGTGCTGGAACGTGCTCACCGGCAGGGCCGCGAGTTCGGTCCGCTCCTCGGCCACGCTCTGAGCCGGGAAGTTGCCGCCGGACAGGAGGCACTGCGTGGTCAGGGCGCAGGTGCCCCCCGGGCCGACCTTGTAAATAAGCACCTCGCGCCCGCCCTCCGACATGCGGAAGATGCGCGTGCGGCCCTCCAGGCACATCAGGTAGTTGGCGCACTCGCCATCGAGTTCGTAGGCGATGGCCCCCGCGTCTAGCACCGGGAAATGCACTGTCCCCCGGGCGATCTGGAGATGCGCCGGGCTGAGAGCCTGGAGCAGCGGAAACCGGTCGATCCAGCGTTCGACCTTCTGGGCATCCATCATGGCGGCGTAGTCCCCCCGGCCATGACGACGGGCTGATCGTCCGGCTCGCGTTGCGTTTTTCTCCCGCCGCTCTGGACTTGTGTGACCTGGGTCACCGACCGGGTGCAGCGGCTCGGCATAGCATCGCGACACAACGAACACGATAAGGGCACCCATGCGTGGTGCCCACCGGGAGTGAACCGATGCGCCGCCTCGCCCTGAGCTTCATGCTCGCCGCCCTCGCCACCGGCCCCGCCGCGGCCGAACAGGACCTGCTGCTCGGGGCCGACATGTTATCGCCCGCCATGACCAAGGCCGAGATGAGCCGCGCCGACGTCGAGGCGCTGGTCAAGGCCGCGGACGGCAAGCCGGTCGACCTGCATGACAAGTCCCTGTCCGGCCTCGACCTCTCCGGGCTGAACCTCCGGGGCGCCAACCTCCGGACGGCACGCCTGAACAAGACCAACCTGCGCGGCGCCGACCTCAGCGGTGCGAACCTCGAACAGGCGTGGTTCCTGAAGGCCGACCTGTCCGGCGCCAAGCTGGCGGACGCGAAGATGTTCGGCATCACGGCACGGGACGCCAACCTCAGCGGGGCTGACCTCAGCCGGTCCATGCCCATCGGCGACTTCAAGGGCGCCAACATGAGCGGCGCCACTCTGGTCGACCTCAAGGGCGGCGCCGACATCAGGAACCAGTCCATGGGCCTGATGCGCGCCGTGTTCGTGTCGGTGAACCTCTCCGGTGCGAACCTGAAGGGCGCCGACCTCGGGCGGTCGCGGCTCGAATACGCCAACCTCAAGGATGCCGACCTCACCGACGTGGTTCTGATGGGGTCGGACCTGTCCGGGGCCAACCTGACCGGGGCTACGGTCACGGGCGCGGACTTCAAGAACGTGGACGTCAGCGGTGCCCGGCTGATCGACCTCAAGGGGCAGCAGGAAGCCAAGGATTGGGCCGAGCGCGTGAACATCGACCGCGCCGTCACCCAGGCATCCAACTGAGCCGCCCGTCCGCCGCGCCATTCCATGAAGGAGACAGCCGCCCCATGACCACCCGTCGCATCCTGCTCGGCGCCCTGGCCGCCGCTCCCCTGCTGTTCGGCACAGGCGCCCAAGCCGCCGAGGCGATTTTCACACCCGATGCCTTCGAGGCGGCGCAGAAGGCGGGCAAGCCGATCCTCGTCCATGTCACAGCGCCCTGGTGCACCGTCTGCGCTGCACAGAAACCAATCCTGGCCAAGCTGGAAGCCCAACCCCGGTTCAAGGACCTCCAGGTGTTCGACGTCGACTTCGACAGCCGCAAGGACGTGTTGAAGCGGTTCGGCGTGACGACGCAGAGCACCCTGATCACCTTCAAGGGCGAGAAGGAGACGGGGCGCTCGGTCGGCGACACCCAGCCAGAGTGGATCGAGGGCGCCGTCGAGAAGGCGTTGTAGGTCGGCCATGGCCACGACGTTCGGCCTCGCGTTCCTCGCCGGCATCCTCTCGGTGATGTCGCCCTGCGTGTTGCCCCTTCTGCCGCTGGTTCTGAGCGCAGCCGCATCGGAGCACAGGCTCGGCCCCGCCGCCTTGGCCGCCGGCCTCGCGGTGTCCTTCGTGGCCATCGGGCTGTTCGTGGCGACAGTAGGGTTCGCCCTCGGCCTCGACGCCGATGTCTTCCGCACCGTGGCGGCCATCATGCTGGTCCTGATCGGACTCGTCCTGATGGTTCCGGCCGCCCAGACCCGGCTTGCCGTCGCCGCCGGCCCGGTAAGCAATTGGACCGAGAGCCGGTTCGGTGGCTTCTCGACTGCCGGGCTCCTGGGACAGTTTGGGGTCGGGCTGCTGCTCGGCGCGGTCTGGAGCCCCTGCGTGGGGCCGACCCTCGGGGCCGCGTCCCTCCTCGCATCGCAGGGGCGAGACCTGGGTACGGTGGCGGCAACGATGCTTCTGTTCGGCATCGGCGCCGCCCTTCCGCTTCTGCTCCTCGGCACGCTGTCCCGCGAGGTACTGATGCGCTGGCGCGACCGGATGATGGGGCTCGGCAAGGGGCTGAAGGTCGCCTTGGGCGCCATCCTCGTGGCCACCGGCCTGATGATCGCCACGGGCTACGACAAGGCTGCGGAGACCGTCTTGGTCAACGCCTCGCCGGCTCGGCTCACCGACCTGACGACCCGCCTTTGACCTTGATGGCATCTGCCTCCAGAGCCCGCCCCATGCGACCCTACCTTCTCCGGACCTGCCTGCTCTACGCTGCCATCCTTCTCGGGATTGCAGGTCCGGCACATGCTTGGGAATTGGTCGGCACGAAGCAGCTTGAGCTACGCACCCGCGACGGTACGTCCATCCCAATCGGCACCGTGACGTTCACCCCAGGGCCGGACGCCACGCGGTTCGTCGTCACCCTCGACCGGACGAAGTTCAAGGACTTCTTTCTGTCGATGCGTGAGTTCAAATGCGTCGAGGGGCCCGAGGTCCAGTGCCACGTCCCCTATCCCTACGCGAACCCGGGAACGGTCCGCCCGGGCGATTTCACGTGGCTGGAGCACGCCCTGCTTTTCCTCTACAAGGCGCCGGCCGACTACGGAGCCAAGTTAAGCAACGGCCTCTATTACGCTCTTCAGAAAACGGAGGACGGGCTGGTTGGAAGGCCGATGGCGGTGGACCTCAACGACATCGCGGCTCCGCCCCAGGATCCCTCCGTGCCCCCGTTCGATCAGGCTGCCCGTGCGGACATTGTTCCAGGCGCCCGCTGGATCGAGGCGCTCGTCATTCGCTGAGACGAACTCGTCAACCCACCGGACTCAGTTAAACGCGCAGGTAGCTCCATCCTGCTTCCTGAAGGGTCACGAGACGGACCGCCCCCGCTGGAACGATGCCGACGTGGGGCAGCAGTTCCAAAGGGTGTCCCTCGGCCTTCTCCGTAGCCTTGATTGTGTTGCCGCAGGCCGAGAGGACGATCCCGGGCACGCTCTCGCTGATGGAATGGATCCTCGCCGTCACGGGCGATGTATCGGCCCGCAGCATGTGCAGGCCTGGGCCATAGGCGACGATCTCGACTTCCAGTTCCTCGGCCTGTTCGCTGTATTCGCGCGCGAGGTTGACCGCATTGTTGAGGGCAAGATCGAACACGCCGCTCTCGCGCGAACTGACCTGCATCGCGACCCGGTGGGTCTTCGGGCCGGTTGCCGGAGCCGCCGTGGCCCTGCTCGCCCCGAGTCCGGCCAGCAGCGCGGCCAATCCGGACACACCCCTGCGCGACAGCATCATCTCGTCCCCTCCGTTGTCGAACGATCCTGATCCGAGACGCGCGCTCCTCTTGGAACCATCTCGTCAGGTCTGCAGGAATCGATAGCTGTCGCCGGCACGCTCGACATGTCCGACGCCCGAGCCCGGGAGATGAAAGCCAACGAGCGTCATCCGCTCGTTCGCCAACCGGTCCAGCAGGGTCAGGCGGGTGCGGGAAGCGAGGTCGCGGTCGAGATCGCTTCCGAACGCCCAGGCGGGACGCCGGAACGACAGGACGCCATGGCTTAGGGCATCCCCGCCGATCAGTACCTGATCCCGTCCCGCTTCGACGAGTACGGAGGCGTGGCCGGGTGTATGCCCCGGCGTCGCGACGTAGGTGAGGCCGGGAGCGATGCTCTCGCCGGGCTTGCGGCGCTCCAGCTTCGACTCAAGACGGCGCAGGGTCCGTCGCGAGCCCACGGAGAGACCCTTCAGCCAGTCGGGCACCAGGTTCTCGACGTCGTCGCGGGTCCAAAAATCCCATTCCGCCGCCGGCACCACGTAGCGGGCATTGGGAAACCGTTCGCTGTCGTCGAAATCGTCGATCGCGCCCCAGAGATGATCGGGATGGGCGTGCGTGAACACGACCTGGGTGATCGCCTCGCGCGAAATGTTCCGGCTCTCCAATGTCTCTCCGAGCTTGCCTGCCGTAGGCTGAAATGAGTTGCCCGAGCCAGCATCGATCAGGATGATCTCCGAACCAATTCGCACGAGGCTCGCGTTCGTCGGGATTGGGGTGGCCTCCGCGCGCTGGCCCTCGACCTTGAAGACAGTCTCCACCTCCTCGCGCGGCGTGTTGGGCAGCATGAACGCGAGGGAGGAGGACAGCGTGCCGTCGCTCGCCGTCTCGATGGAGGCGCCGCCGACCTTCAGTGCTTCCGCCGGGTTGGCCGACGCGCTGTTGGTCGGCCACGCGCTCGCGAGGCCTACCGCAAGCCCCGCCATGAAGAGACGCCTGTCGCACCGCGATCCTGGGATAGGGGCGCCGGTCATCATTGGACCGGCGGCGCCTTCTTCGCGGAGTCGGCAGCCTTGTCGGGCGTCACGTCGAGGATGCGCGCATGGCTTGTGATGGTCGCCTCTTTGGGCAGGCAGTTGGTCATGCAGGGCTTGGCCGTCCAGAACTCCTTCTCCGCCGTCTCGCGGTCGTCCATGAAGAAGTTCTTCTCGTTCGGCAGGCGGATGCTGGCGAGGTTCTTCTCGTTCACCTCAAAATCCTGATCCTTCAGGATGTCGTTGAGATAGAGGAGATAGGCCGTGACCGAGTAGGTCTCGTCCGGCGTCAAGGTCTGGGCCGCGCCGAACGGCATCGCCCGGTGCACGAAGTCGAAGACGGTCGAGACGTAGGGCCAGTAGGACCCAATGGTCTTGACCGGGTTCTCCGACTTCAAGGTCCCGGATCCGCCGGCGAGTTCCGGCCACCGGCCCGCGCCTTCGCCGAACTCGCCGTGGCAGCTGGCGCAGCGCTCCTGGAAGATGGTCTCACCGAGTGCCGCCGTTCCCTTGCCGACCGGAAGCCCCTGGCCGTCCGGCCGCACGTCGATGTCCCAGCCCTTGATTTCCTCGGGCGTTGCCGCGCGGCCGATGTTTAGGCGCTCGGCCGCCACCGGCGTCGCGGCGAGGAGGATGGCCGAAAGGGCGGCCGGAATGAGGTTACGCGACCTCGACATTCTCGATCTCCCCGGTGGGCAGCACGTGCCAGGTCTGGATGCCGTTGTTGTGGTAGATCGAGTTCAGGCCGCGATGCTGGCGCAGCGCCGCCTTGGTCGGCTGCACATAGCCGGTCTCGTCCCTGGCGCGGGACTGGAGCAGCAGCGGCTCACCGTTCCAGTCGAACTCGTAATAAAAGCGCGTCAGCGCCTTATCGAGGACCGGACCGTCGAGGCGGGCGGCGCGCCAGTTGCGACCGCCATCGAGGGAGACGTCCACGCCATTGATCGCCCCGCGTCCCGACCACGCGAGGCCCGAGAGCACAGTAAAGCCCTTGCCGTGGATGGGCGCCTGCGGGCTCGGATTGGTGATCACGGACTTCGCGTCCATGGCCCAAGTGAAGCGCCGCGCCTGTCCGTCCGCCATGAGGGCCGTGTACTTCGAGGTCTCCTCGCGGGTGTGCCAGGGCTCGTCGCCAACCTTGATCCGGCGCAGCCACTTCACCCACATATTGCCCTGCCAGCCGGGCAGGACGAGGCGCAGGGGATAGCCGTGCTCGGGATAGAGCGCCTCGCCGTTCATGGCGTAGGCGACGATGGCGTCGTCGAGCGCCTTTTCGATCGGCACCGAGCGGGTCATGGCCGACGCATCGGCCCCCTCCGGCAGCAGCCACTTGGCGTTCGTCTTGAGACCCGCCTCTTCGAGCAGGCGCTTGAGCGGCACGCCCGTGTACATGACGCAGTGGATCATGCCGTGGGTGAACTGGCAGCCGTTGAGCTGCGCGCCCTTCCACTCCATGCCGGAATTGGCCGCGCATTCGAGGAAGGCGATCCGGTTGACGCGGGGGAAGCGCTTGATGTCCTCCAGCGTCAGCATCAGCGGCTTCTCGACGAGGCCGTGGATCATCAACCGGTGCTCGGCCGGGTCGATCTCGGCAATGCCGCCATGGTGGCGCTCGAAGCCGAGGCCGTTGGGGGTGATGATCCCCTCAAGCTGGTGCAGCGGCGTGAAGCTCACCGAGCTCTGGCGAGAGGCGGTCAGCCATTCAACGTCGCGGCGGATCACGTCCGCCTCGAACTTCGAGGGGCGGCCATAGGGCCGGCTCACGACACCGTCACCGAGGGATTGCGACCATTCCGGCACGTTCGGCGGCAGGTTCTTCGCCTCCGGCGCGGCGGCCGCCGCACGGCCCGCGAAAGCGCCGGTTCCCACCCCGGCCCCGACCGCTCCGCCGAGAGCGAGGCTGGTGCGCAGGAAGGATCGGCGGGAGGTCGGCCCGGACGGATCGGGGCGCGGCTTCGGTTCAGACATCGGTCTCTCCGAACTGTTTCAAGTATAGCAATGTGTGAATATCTTGAAGACGACTAGGCGCCACGGACGGTGACCTGCGCGGGCGTCGGGTTCACCGTTCCCTTGGCCTTGATGTGCGAGGCGACGACGTCCCAGATCGGCGGACCCTCGGTCCCCTCGTTGACGCTCGCCCAGCCCGCCACGGTGTAGCTGCTGCCGGCCTCGATGGGTTTGCCGGTGCGCAGGAGGGTGAGGTCGGAGATGCGGCTGCCAGCCGGACGGGCGACGTCGATGGCGTAGGACACGCCCCCCACCCGAACCATGTCGCCCCCCTGCTGGTAGTACGGGTCTGCGTTGAAGAGGTTGTCGGCCACGTCCTCCAGCACCTCCTTCAGCCGGGCGCCGGTCATGGGCATCCGGTAGGCCGCCGGGTAGGTGATGGCGGTGGCGTTGTAGACGTCCTCGTGGGTGATCGCTTGTCCGGGCAGGAGGGTCGTGCCCCAGCGGAAGCCGGGCGAGAGGGCGATGTCGGCCTCGCGCTCGGACAGGAGCGCATCGCAGATCAGGTCATCGAAGGTGCCGTTGAAATTGCCGCGCCGGTAGAGCAGGGCCTCGGTCCGCCCGAGTTCCTGGCTCAGCATCGTCTCGTGGGGTGCACGGATCGCCTGGATCTTGGCCGCCATCGCCTTCTGCGGGGCGATGACATCGGAGAAGATCGGGATGAGCTTCGAGCGGTAGCCCTTCACGGCGCCGTCCCGCACGTCGAGGTCGACACGGGTGAGGAACTTGCCGTGGCTGCCCGAGGCGATGAGCATGGTATTGCCGACCTTCACCGCCTGCGGCAGCGCATCGTGCGTGTGGCCGGTCAGGACGACGTCGATTCCCTTCACCCGCGAGGCGAGTTTGCGGTCGACGTCGAAGCCGTTGTGGGAGAGCAGCACGACAAGGTCGGCGCCCTCTTTCCGGGCCTTGTCGACGCTCGCCTGGACATCCTCCTCACGAATGCCGAAGGACCAGTTCGGAATCATCCAACGCGGGTTGGCGATGGGCGTGTAGGGGAAGGCTTGCCCGATTACCGCGACCTTCGCGCCGCCGCGCTCGAACATCTTCGTGGATTCGAAAGCCGGCTCGTTCCACTCGGCGTCGCGGACGTTCTGGCCGAGGAACGGGCAGCCGAGCCCATCCACGATTTCCTTCACCCGCTCGGTGCCGAGGGTGAACTCCCAGTGGCCGGTCATGGCGTCGGGTTTCAGCAGCGCCATGCAGTCGACCATGTCCTGGCCCTTGCTCACCATCGAGGTGTAGCTGTTCTGCCAAGTGTCGCCGCCATCGAGGAACAGTACCTTGTCGCCGCGCTCGGCGCGGATCGCGTCGAGCACCGTGGCGATGCGGTCGAGGCCACCCATCCGGCCGTAGCTGCGGGCCAAGGCGACGTAGTCCTCCGGCGTCAGCGCATAGGCCAGCGGCGAGCCGCCGGGGATGCCGTAGAGGTCGAGGTAGGCGCGTCCGGTGACGTGGGGGACCTGACCGCGCGCCTCGCCCACCCCGAGATTGGTCGAGGGCTCGCGGAACAGCACGGGCCGCAACTGCGCGTGGATGTCGGTCAGGTGGACCAGGGTGACGTTGCCCATCGGCTCGAAGGCCAGGAGGTCGTCCTGGGTCAGGCGCTGCTGGGCGAAGGCGCGGGTCCAGCCCGTCGGCACCAGGGCCGCTGTGGCGGCGGCGATCTGCAGGAAGTCGCGGCGTGAGGTCATGGGACGATCCGACCCTTAGTTGCGCACGGCAGGCGTCTCGACCGGAAGGCCGAGGCCGCGCCACGCGACGTAGGTCTCCAGGGCGAGGAACTCGTCGGAGAGCGGCTTGAACGGCGTGGCCCGGACGTCCTGCATGCAGCCCTCCATGCGCTCGTGCAGCGGCACCAGCCGCTGGTCGCGCAGGCGGTAGACGGGGAAGCCGTTGCTCTGCCCCTGGCTGAGGAAATCGGCCCGAAGGTATTTGCCGTGGTTCTTCTCGTGGCAGCTCGCGCAGGCGAGATCGAGCTGGCCGTTCCGCTGGTAGTAGAGCGACTTACCGCGCTCGAACCAGGGCGTCATCGGCCCGTCCACCTTCACGGCGACCGGCATCCCCCGGGACTGATTGCGGATGTAGGTGGTCATCGCCGTGAGTTCGGGCGAGCCGAAGGCGTAAGGCTCGGCCTTCAAGGCGCCGCTGCGGCAGATGTTGATTCGCTGCTCCAGATTGACCGGCTTACCGAGCTTCTCGTTCCATTTGGGATAGGCCGCCGCGACGCCCTTCATCGAGGTCGAGGCCTCGTTGTGGCAGCTCGCGCAGGACTTGCCGGCCGCGCCATCGACCTTCGACCAGAGTTCCTCGCCCTGCTCGACGGCGAGGAAGCCCGGATTGTTGAAGTCGTCGGCCTGCATCTCCTGCGTTTCCTTGGAACGGAAATACAGGCCCGAGACGACTTCCTCGAACGGAGAATCCGGGTTCTGGGGCTTCATGCCGTGCGCCTGCCACGCCGGGCGCTCGGACGGCTCTTTCGCGGCGGGCGCCGACGGCATGTCCTGCGCGTGTGGCGCGACGGCCAACGCGACGAACGCGAGCGCTGTAAAGGCGAGAGTTGGGCGGACCATGGTGAGGGCTCCGGCGCGGCAGGGAGAGGCGCTCCGGGGCGAACGGCCCCGGGCGCGCGTCAGGCGACCTTGATCTGCTCGGTGGCCTGGATCTTCGATCCATCGTCATCGACCCAGGTAAAAGTCAGCGCTCCGGATTCTTCGGGCTTAATCTTGAACTGGAAGTAGGGATTGGCGGAGACTGCGCTCTCGATATCGGCGCTGAAGATCGTCTTGCCGTTCAGGTCACAAGTGAACTTGTTCAGGATCTTGCGCGGGATCGTCTTCCCGTCCTTGTCCTTGCGCTGACCGGACTCCATCGTGTGGGAGACGAGCGTCTTCACCTCGATGACGCCGCCCTTGGCGACTTCCTTCTTGTCGAGTTTGATCCGCGGCTTCACGTCGGCCATGTGGTCCTCCCGTCCTCGTTCGATGCTGTCGCGTATGGGTTAGCCGCCGCAGCCGCCGATGGTGACCTTCACCTGGCGGACGTCGCTGAAGACGGAGCCGTCGTTCATGCGGGCGACCGCGATGACGTTCTGGGTCTCTGCGAGACGGATCCGGGTGTTCGCCTCCGCGACGCTCGACGGCGTGAAGTGGAAGCTGATGACGCCGGGGTTCGGGTTGCCCTCGGCGACGATCATCACCTCCTCGACGTAGCTTTCCGCCGTCATCGGCCCGTCGACGCTCACCGTCATCGGCACGGTGTTGCCGTTCTCGGCGATCTCGGGGAGTTCGAGCTTGACCCTGCCCTTCACCGGCTCTTTGCCGCGGGTGAAGGCCTTGATGGCCTCATCGGTCGCGGGCTTCGCCGCCAGGGCCGGGCCGGCGCGGAAAGCGAAGGCGGTGGCCACCATGGCGCCGGTGCCGAAGGCCAGGGCTTGGCGGCGGTTCAATGCGGGAATCTTGGCAGAGGTCATGGGAAGCGGCTCCTTCAGCCCGCGAGATCACTTCAAGGTCGTGAGGTAGGCGACGACGTCCTCGACCTGCTGCGCGGTCAGGATCGGCTTGCCCTGGAATTCGGCGCGCACGCGGTGGAGGCCGTCGATCCGGTAGAAGGCCGGCATCACGGTCGCCTCGGTGAAGACGTGCTTTGGGTTGACGACGATCATCCGCAGGTGGGCTGCGTCCCACCGGCCCGCGACGCCGTCGAGGGAAGGCCCGACCTCGCCGTGGAAGGATTCGCCCTTGAGCGACGAGACCTGATGGCAGCCGAGGCAATTGCCCTGGCGCCGGTTCACGACGACCTTCGCGCCGGCCGCCGCATCCCCCGGCTTGTCGGTGAGCGGCTCGGGGATTGCGTCGCTGCCATCAATGGCGACGATCTTGAACGGGGCGAGCCCGGTGGAAGCCGTCTCGGCTCCGGCGGCGGTCGCGAGGACGCAAAGTCCCGCGAGCGCAAAGGCTGTGATCGGCCTGCGCATCTGGCGTTTCCTCGGTGCGCCGTCTTTGCGGCGGGTGCGGTCGTCTCGGACCGCTCGCTCTGCCGGCGGGCAAACCCATCGACATATGCGAATTATTGCAAGTTTGACGTGGATCGCTCCTAAGTCAAGCTGGAATTGCGAGGCCGCTGACTATCGCGGCGGGACTGTCAGCCCCGCTGCGCCGCCTCCGGCGAGCGGAGGTAATCCTGCAGGGTCGTCCGCTCGTCGGCACGCTCGGCCACGAAGGCGAAAGTCCGGCGGAACTCCTCCGGCGGCACGTAGCCCCGCATTCGCAGGACCTCGCGCTGCTGGGGGGTCTTGCCCGCGAGTGCCGTCTCCTCCACCGGAAAAAACTGAACGGTCGGCGTGGACCGGATGCCGTACTTCTCTGCGAACGCTTTCTCGGGAAGGATCTGCCCGTCGAAATCGGTGACTTCCCGCGAACCGATGAAGTTCAGTTGCAGGATCTCGAAATGCTCGCGGATGAAGGCGCTCGTCGCCGGATCCGCGAGGTTCACGAGATGGATCTGCTTGCAGAAGGGACAGCCCTTCAGCTCCCAGAGGATGGCGAGGCGCTTGCCGTGCTCCCGCGCAGCCTTCAGATCGTCGGGGAGATCGAGGAAGCTTTCGAGGAACCAGGGCTCCCGGTAGAGGCCGTCATCGCCCTGGATCGCCTGGGCCATGGCCCTGGAGGGCAGGCCGAGCGCGAGGGCACCCGCCAGGAACCGGCGCCGGGTCGACATGGCGTCACCTCCAAATATTCTAGTTCCTGCATGTGTAGAGTGATTGTCCTGCCCCTGGCAATCCGGTCCTCCTGACATCCGGCCGCCACTGCAGCCGCACGGACGACGGCGGCTCCGCGCCGAGGGCGATCACGATCCCGGCGGCTGCGCCGTTGCCCCTCGAACACATTCGTCTTTTGCTATATCAAGATCGGTGGTCCTGGGCTTGGGAAGGCCGATGCGGGGAACGAGGCGAGCGGTCATGGCGGGGGCGTGGGGGTTCGCCCTATGGCCCGGCCTCATCAAGGCCGCCGAGCTGATCAAGTTCGAGCGGCGCGGCTGCCCGTGGTGCAAGGCGTGGGACAAGGAGATCGGGCCGATCTACCCGAAGACGGATATCGGGAAGCGGGCGCCGTTGCGCCGTGTCGATCTCGACGCAGGTCTCCCTCCCGGACTCACGTTCAAGCGCCCGATCCGCTACACACCGACATTCGTCCTCGTCGAAGACGGGTCCGAGCTCGACCGGATCGAGGGCTATCCGGGTGAGGATTTCTTCTGGGGGCGGGCCGAGCGGTTGCTCGAACGGCTCCCCGGATCCCCATGACGGGCTTCGGGCGGCGAGGAAAGGAGTGGAATGATGCCGTTGCAACAGGCGCAACCGGTGACGAGCGTCGAGGCCCCGGGTAGCCTCGACCTGGATCTGTTGCTGGCCAATGCCCGCGATGCCAGCGAGCTGCTCAAAGCCCTCGGGCACGAGGCAAGGTTGGTCATCCTCTGCCTGCTGGTCGAGGGCGAGCGCTCGGTTTCGGAACTGGAGCAATTGCTGAACCTGCGGCAGCCGGCCGTGTCCCAGCAACTGGCGCGGTTACGGGCCGACGATCTCGTCGAGGCCCGCCGCGATGGCAAGAACATCTATTATGCGCTGGCCCGGCCGGAGGTTCGCGAGATCATCGCCGCCCTGCACCGCGCGTTCTGCAACGGACGGACACCGTAACCGGCGAAGCCTATCAGGTGTGCCGGTCCACGAGGTAGTAGAGCCCCGCGCGAGCCCCGACGAGGATCGCGCCGAGGGCGAGGATCGAGCCGACCGAGAGCGTCGAGAGCCCGCTCAATCCCTGGCCGATGGTGCAGCCCAGCGCCGTGACGCCGCCGGTGCCCATCAGGAAGGCGCCGAGCAGGTGGCGCTTCACCTCGCGGGCATCGTCAGGCGCCTCCCAGTGAAATTCCCCCGCGGCGCGCGCCGCCGCGAAGGATCCCAGCAGGACGCCGAAGACCGAGGCTACGCCGAAATCGATTCGCGTGCCGCTCGCGAGCATGGCGTAGAGGAGGGTGTCGC
The DNA here is from genome assembly GCF_900116795.1 of Methylobacterium sp. UNCCL125. Lineage (NCBI taxonomy): Bacteria > Pseudomonadati > Pseudomonadota > Alphaproteobacteria > Hyphomicrobiales > Methylobacteriaceae > Methylobacterium > Methylobacterium sp. UNCCL125. Next base: position 270,906 of record NZ_FPBW01000004.1, read on the forward strand.
CGACCGGCCGCGCGAAGCTGAAGGAACCGACCGCCCGCGTTTCGAACTCGTCGAAGCCCGCGCTCCCGTTCGTCCACCACCCGGCGACGATGACGAGCCCGATGGCGATGGCGCCGACGAGGAGCCGCTGAGTCCGACGGAAGTCTTTGCCGGTCAGCGCCACGAGACAGAGGCCGATGCCTGCGATGACGCTGAAGGTCACGCGGCCGGTCCGATCGAGCCTCAACAAGGCCCCGAGACGCTGGCTGCCGAGATCGAGGCTGAGCGGTGCGGTGATCGTCACGCGCAGGAAGGCTGTCACACCGCTGATCGCCATATAGGCCGAGAGGCCGAGGACGAGGAGGACGAGGAGGGCGCGCAGGTCTCCCCCGCCGAGCCGCAGCAACGCGCCGAAACTGCAGGTGCCGACGAGCGCCATGCCGAAGCCGAACATCATTCCGCCGAGGATCATCGCGCCCCATTCGAAGCGCGGCCCCGCATAGATCGACCGGGCGAGGTCGAGACCGAATTCGGATTCCAGAAGCTGCGTGCCCACCACGGCGATGCCGGTCGCCAGCAGCCATGCCCGGGCGCGGCGCGTGTCACGCGCATAGACGGCATCTTCGATGGCGCCCAGCGTACAGAACCGACCTCGGCGCGCGACCATCCCGAGCACAGCACCCAGCACAAGGCCGAGTGCCGCCCGAACGAGATGCGCAGGCAGGAGGTCCATCATCGGCTCAGGTACGCCCAATACCGATGAGCCCTGTCAAACACCCAGTTCCGCTCCGCCTTTCAGTTTGACCGGAATGGTCAGGTAACGAACGCCGTTCGCCTCGGCCGGGGGGAACTTGCCGGCGCGGATATTGACCTGGATCGACGGCAGCAGAAGGCGCGGCGCAGCCAGGGTCGCGTCCCGGGCGGTGCGCATGGCCGCAAACTCCTCCTCGCTTACGCCCTCCTTCATGTGGACGTTGCGCTCGCGCTGCTCGCCGACCGTGGTCTCCCAGGCATACACGTCGCGGCCCGGCGCCTTGTAGTCGTGGCAGAGGTGAAGCACCGTCGCCGGAGGCAGGGCCAGCAACTTGCGGATCGAGCGATAGAGGGTGCGCACGTCGCCGCCGGGGAAGTCGGCCCGCGCGGTACCGAAATCGGGCATGAACAGCGTGTCGCCGACGAAGACGTGGCCGCCGATGCGGTAGCAGATGTCAGCCGGCGTATGGCCTGGCGTGTACAGCACCTCGACGGCGAGATTGCCGATGGCAAACGTCTCGCCGTCCACGAAGAGGTGGTCGAAATCGCTGCCGTCGGTCTTCAGGTCGGTGGCGTTGAAGACCGGGCGGAAGATCTTCTGGACCTCCTTGATGTGCTCGCCGATGCCGATCTTCGCGCCGGTCTTGGCCTTCACGTAGGGTGAGCCGGAGAGGTGGTCGGCGTGCGCGTGGGTTTCCAGCGTCCAGACCACCGTGTAGCCCGCCTCGTCGGCGGCCGTCAGCATCGCCTCAACGGAGCGGGTGTCGACGCTGCCGCCGTTGTGATCGTAGTCGAGTACCGGATCGATGAAAGCCGCCTGCTTCGTCTCGGGATCGGCCACGATGTAGCTCACCGTGTTGGTGGGCTCGTCGAAGAAGGCTTGGATGACGGGTTCGGGGCCACGGGCTTCGGTCATTGCTTGTCTCCAGTCAGTCGTCCTCGGACAGATGGCGTCAGGCGCCGGGAAGCCGGCGTCGGCAGGTGTTGATCCCTAGGATCGCGTAGGCGGGGCAGGAGCCGACCAGGGCGGTCAGCGCCAGCACAACGCCGATGCCGGCGGCGACATAGGCCCAGACTCCCGCGAGCATCACGTAACCCAGGCCTGCGACCAGGAGGCCGGCGACGAGGCGCAGGATGCGGTCGGTGCTGCCGACATTGAGGGTCATGGCGGTTTTCCTGAAAGGTGCCGCGCGGTGGTCACCGAAGCGGGTGCGGCACCGGGCGCCCGCCTCGGCGACGGTCAAGGCGTTGCGGCGAAAGCGCCGGCGTTGCGGTAGAGCATGTAGCCGGCGACACCGAAGATGACGGTGGCGAATACCGTGTTGAGCGCGCCCTTGTAACCGGAGAGCCGGTTGGCCAGCCGCATACCCAGGAAACCGCCGACGAGACCGCCGGCGATGAATTCCCCAGCGACGGCCCAATCGACCATGCCGGACAGGGCGTAATTCGTTGCTGTGGCGAGGCCGAAGGCACCAACGGCGAGCAGCGAGGTGCCGACCGCGGTGATCAGCGGCATGCCGGTGGCGAAGACGAGGCCCGGCACGATCAGGAACCCGCCGCCGATCCCGAAGAAGCCCGACAGGACCCCGACCGCGAAGGCGACGGCCACGACCTTCCAACTAGGTACCGGACCGCACCCGACAGGCTCCGAGGTTCCACCCTGAACCTTGCGACCCCGCAGCATGTGGATGCCGACGACGACCATCAGCATCGCGAAGAGGAAGAGCAGGCGCTGGCCGTCGACTGCTTTGCCGAACGTCGAGCCGACGAGGGCGCCCAGGATGCCGACCCCGGCGAACACGGCGGCACAGCGCCAACGCACGTTGCCGGACCTAGCGTGCCCGACGAGGGTCAGGAACGCGTTAGCCGCGACCGCCAGCGCGCCGGTCCCGATGGCGAGGTGCGGCTGGGCCATGCCGACCACATACAGCAGAAGCGGCGTCGCCAGGATCGAGCCGCCGCCGCCGATGAGGCCGAGCGTGAAGCCGACCCCCGACCCGGACAGGATGGCGGGAAGCGCATTCATCGGCCGGTGACCTCCGCGTCCAGGGGACTGGCCCACGACCGGTCGAACCAGTCGGCGGCCGGCAAGCCCCGATCCCGACGGACCTTTCATTTAATAAAAAAACAAAATGAAAGGCCGTCGCTTTCGTTGCTGATGGACCTTCTTGCGGTGCACGTCAACATATGATTTATAGAAATCGCAACTCATAATATAAATCTATCAGATGAGGACCCCGCCATGGACGTCAAACGCCTCTCTCCGGACCTGTCGGTGACGGGTCAGCTCGCCCCCTCCGGTCTCGCGGCGGCGGCCAAGGCGGGCTTCCGGGCGGTGATCTGCAATCGCCCCGACGGCGAAGGCGGCGACCAGCCGGGCTTCAGGGAGGTGGAGGCCTCCGCGCGTGCGGCCGGTCTGGAGGCGCGGTACCTACCCGTCACGTCGGGCAAGGTGACGGATGGGGATGTAATGGCCTTCCGCGACGAGCTCGCGGCCCTGCCGAAGCCGGTGCTCGCCTTCTGCCGCACCGGGACTCGCTCCGCGACGCTTTGGGCGCTCGGCGAGGCGGCAGCTGCGCGGCCGCTTCCGGACATCCTGGCTGCCACCAAGGCGGCCGGATACGATCTGAGCGGCGTCGTCCGGCGCATCGCCGCTGGCGGCCGGGTTCCTACCGAGCACGACGACCAGTTCCACAGCGTGGTCGTCGTCGGCGGCGGGGCCGGCGGAATCGCCGTCGCGGCGAGCCTGAAAGCCCGCAGGCCCGACCTCGACATCGCCGTCATCGATCCGGCGGACGTGCACTACTACCAGCCGGGCTGGACGATGGTCGGCGGCGGGGTGTTCGAGCCAGCCGCCACGGCCAGGACCATGGCTTCCCTGATCCCGGACGGGGTGCGCTGGATCAAGGCGGCGGTCGCCGCCTTCGAGCCCGAGCGCAAGGCGGTGATCCTGGAGGGGTGCCGGGTGGTGCGCTACGACCGCCTCGTGGTCGCGCCCGGCCTCAAGCTTAATTGGGCCGGCATCGAGGGGCTCGCCGAGACTCTCGGGCGGAACGGGGTCACCTCGAACTACCGCTACGACCTCGCACCCTACACCTGGGATCTCGTGCGGAACCTGCGCGGGGGCCGCGCCGTGTTCACGCAGCCGCCGATGCCGATCAAGTGCGCCGGCGCCCCGCAGAAGGCGATGTACCTTTCCGCCGACCACTGGCTGCGGCAGGGGCGGCTCGGGGACATCGCGGTCGAGCTCTACAATGCCGGTCCGGTCCTGTTCGGCGTGAAGGAATACGTCCCGGCCCTGATGGAATACGTGAAGCGCTACGACGCGAACCTGAATTTCAATCACACCCTGACCCGGATTGACGGTCCGGCCCGGCGCGCGTGGTTCTCGCGCAAGGCGGAGGACGGCAGCAGCGAGACGGTTGAGACCGGCTTCGACATGATCCATGTCGTGCCGCCGCAGCAGGCGCCCGACTTCGTCCGCGTCTCGCCCCTGGCCGACGCCGCCGGCTGGGTCGATGTGGACCCCGGCAGCCTGCGCCACCGTCGCTTCCCTGAGGTCTACGCGCTCGGCGACGCCTGCAACGCGCCCAACGCCAAGACCGCCGCCGCCGCGCGCAAGCAGGCGCCCGTGGTGGCCCACAACCTCCTCGTCGAGATGGGCTACCTTCGCCGCGCCGAGGTCGCCTACGACGGCTACGGCTCGTGCCCACTTACGGTCGAGCGAGGTAAGATCCTGCTCGCGGAATTCGGCTATGGAGGCAAACTCATGCCGAGCTTCCCCGCATGGCTGATCGACGGGACGAAGCCGAGCCACCTCGCATGGCTCCTGAAGGAGCGGATGCTGCCTCCGATCTACTGGAAGGCCATGCTCAAGGGACGCGAATGGATGGCTAAGCCGGAGAAGGCAGCCGCCTGAAGCTAAGCGGCGCCGGCTTTGTCCCGGCGCCGCTCGCTGCGCGTCGACGATGCGGGCTCAATCGCATGCCCTCAGCCGACAGCTAGGGTTCCGGACCGTGAGGCACGTGTTCGGAGCGGCGCGGCAGCGCCGGCAAGGCCACTGGGCTGAGGCTCGGGTTACCGTCGCCGCACCATTGCGCCCCGATAGGCCGGGCACGCTACTGTTCGCTCCGGCCAGCCCGCGCCGTTGGCTACCGGCGAGGTCGTGAGCCACCTGGCCGACTAGCGTCGCCGCCACGAACAGGGCGATTTGCGGAAGGCCTAGGGAAAGCCCGGCGCGCGCTGGACCGGGACAGAGGCCAGCCAGGCCCAACAGATGCAGGACTGGGCAGCGCCGGCGAGCGGCGCGAGGAACGGGGCGACAGCGTCCATCAAGGTTCTCCGACCTGACCGAACATCGCCGCCTGGCCGAGCGCCCGCGCTCGCGCATCCGGGCTGCGCGCGGGCAAGCTTCTCCGCGGTCGGCCCGCGATCAGGATGTCGTCGAACGCGTCGAGGAGGGCCTGCATGCGGGCATCGCTCAGGCTGTAGAACACCACCTTGTGCTCGCGCCGCGTGGCCACGACCTCGGCGTTGCGCAGCTCCCCGAGCTGCTGCGACAGCGTCGGTTGGCGGATGCCGAGCTGCTGCTCGATCTCCGAGACTGACCGCTCTCCCTCCGCCAGGAGATACAGAATGCGCAGCCGGTTCGGGTTGGCGGCGACCTTGAGCAGGTCGGCGACCCGGATCGCCGTCGCCTCGTCCGTGCCAGAGGCCATCACAGGCTTCCCAAGCGATAGTACCAGTCCTGCCCCGCAGCGCCTGGCTGGGCGATCTCGTCGCTCGTCAGGGGCGGGTTCACGAGCACTTGGTCGCCGGGTCGCCATCCCTCCGGCGTCGAGACGTCCGACGCGTCGCAGGCTTGGAGCGCTTGCACCAGCCGAAGGATCTCGGCGATGCTGCGGCCCACCGTCAGTGGGTAGGCGATCAGCGCCCGCACGATGCCTTCTGGATCGATGACGAACGTGGTCCGGACGGTGGCGCTCGACGTCGAGCCGGCCGGCAGCATGCCGTAGGCCCGGGCGATGCCCATGGCGGGATCCTCGACGATGGGGAAGGGCACCCGCACGCCGAAACGCTGCTCGATGCTGTGCTTCCAGGCCAGGTGGGAGGAAAGGCTGTCGACGGACAGGGCGAGCAGGTCGCAGTCGATGTCCCGAAAGGCGTCGTAGGCCTGGGCGAACGCAACGAACTCGCTGGTGCAGACGGGGGTGAAGTCGGCCGGGTGGGAGAAGAACACCAGCCAGCGTCCGCGATACGAAGCGAGCGTCCGCGCGCCCATCGTCGTCCGCGCGCGGAAGTTCGGCGCGACGTCGCCGATGATCGGCGGGCAGGCGGGCGGTGGCACGGGAGGATCGTTGTCGGTTTCGATACTCATGGAACAACGCTCGTCGCTAAAACGGTGTGGTCAGCACCGTGGACGTCGCTGCGATGCCGGTCAATATGCAAATTAATATCGAATAGGTCTTCGAATCATGAATTTGTATTGACACGCCCGAGCTGCGGCATATGAAGGCGGGGCGACGTCCCGGCGGCATGCCTGGTTCGGTGCGGTCCATGGCGGGCCTCCCGGACGTCCCCATTTCCGCCAGGGGCAGGGCCCACGGATGCTTGCCGACCACCTCCCGAGCGCGCTCGACCTCGCGCGCAGCCAGTTCGCCTTCACGGTCGTCTGGCACTTCCTGTTTCCGGCTTTCACCATCGGGCTAGCAAGCTATCTCGCGGTGCTGGAAGCCTTCTGGCTCGCCACCGACAAGCCAGTCTATCTCGACACCTACCGCTACTGGCTGAAAGTCTTCGCCGTAGCCTTCGCCATGGGCGTCGTGTCGGGGCTGGTGATGAGCTACCAGTTCGGCACCAACTGGTCGGTCTTCTCGGATAAGACCGCGCCCGTGCTCGGGCCGCTGCTGGGCTACGAGGTACTCACGGCCTTCTTCCTCGAAGCGGGCTTCCTCGGGGTGATGCTGTTCGGGATGGAGCGGGTCGGCCCGCGCCTGCACTTCCTGGCGACCTGTCTGGTCGCGGGCGGCACGCTGCTCTCGGCCTTCTGGATCCTCTCCGCCAACTCATGGATGCAGACGCCCGCGGGCTATTCGCTCGATGCCGACGGCCGGTTCGTGCCGGAAAGCTGGACGGCCGTGATCTTCAACCCGTCCTTCCCATACCGCTTCGCCCACACCGTGACGGCGGCCTATCTGACGACGGCGATGATCGTCGGCGCGGTCGGCGCGTGGCACCTGCTGCGCGACCGGACCAATCCCCGCGCCCGGCTGATGTTCTCCATGGCCATGTGGATGGCGGCTCTCGTCGCCCCGGTACAAATGGTGCTCGGCGATCTCCACGGCGGCAACAGCTACCACCACCAGCCCGCCAAGGTCGCGGCGATGGAGGGCCACTTCGACAGCGTGACCCGCGCGCCCTCGATCCTGTTCGGCTGGCCCGACGCGCAGGCGGGCGAGACGAAGTACGAGATCGGCATCCCCGGTCTCGCGAGCCTCTATCTCGCGCATGATCTCGACGCGACGGTCACGGGGCTGAAGGATCTGCCGCGCGACACGTGGCCGACCAACCTGCCGCTGGTGTTCTGGGCCTTCCGGGTGATGGTCGGGCTCGGGCTGCTGATGATCGGCCTCGGGCTTTGGTCGCTGTACCTGCGGTACAAGGGCCGCCTGTTCGAGACGCCCTGGCTGCACCGCTTCGCCGTGGCGATGGGGCCCTCGGGGCTGATCGCGGTGACGGCGGGCTGGGTGGTGACGGAATCCGGGCGCCAGCCCTTCACGGTCTATGGCCTGCTGCGTACGGCGGACAGCGTCTCACCCATCGCCGCCCCCGCCGTGGCGGCCTCGCTCGCGGCCTTCGCGCTGGTCTACTTCGCGGTGTTCGGGGCGGGCATCTGGTACCTGTTCCACCTGTTCAACCAGACCCCACGTCCGCACGAATCCGGCCCGCCCGTCGGCCAGCCGGTCCGCACGGCCGGCATCACCCCGGCGCCGGCACTCGCCGGTGACGCGCACCTGCAACCGGCCGAGTGAGGAGAGCCCACGATGGAACTCGATCTCACCCTCATCTGGGCGATCCTGATCGCCACCGCCGTGTTCCTCTACGTGGCGATGGACGGGTTCGATCTCGGCCTCGGCATCCTGTTCCCGGCGGTGCGAGGCAAAGCCGAGCGGGACGTGATGGTGAACTCGGTCGCCCCCGTCTGGGACGGCAACGAGACCTGGCTCGTCCTCGGCGGCGGCGGGCTATTCGCGGTGTTTCCGCTGGCCTACGCCACGATCCTTCCTGCCCTGTACATGCCTCTGATCCTGATGCTGCTCGCCCTCGTGTTCCGGGGCGTCGCCTTCGAGATGCGCTTCCGCATGGCGACGCCGCGCGGGCAGCTGTGGTGGGACCGTGCCTTCTCCTGGGGCAGCTTCATGGCCGCCTTCTGCCAGGGCATCTCGCTGGGCGCCTTCGTCCAGGGCATCAAGATCGAGGGCCGCGCCTATGCTGGCGGTTGGTGGGACTGGCTGACGCCGTTCTCTGTGCTGACCGGCTTCGCGCTCGTCGTAGGCTACGGCCTGCTCGGGGCCTGCTGGCTGATTTGGAAGACCAGCGGCGAATTGCAGATCCGGGCGTATAACCTCGCCAAGCCCTTGGCGGTGGCGACGCTGGTCCTCATCGCCGTAGTCTCGGCGGCGATGCTCGGCCTCAGCGCGCCCTTCCGTGACCGCTGGCTCGGCCTGCCCGGCCTGTTCATCGGGGCACCGGTGCCGATCCTCGTCGGGCTCCTGGCGTGGCGCTTCGCCCATGCCCTGGGACGGCGAGAGGAGGTGACCCCCTTCCTCTGCGCGCTCGGCTTCTTCCTGCTGTCCTATGTTGGGCTCGGCATCAGCATGTGGCCCTACATCGTGCCGCCGAGCGTCACGATCTGGCAGGCGGCGACGCATCCGAAGTCTCAGGCCTTCCTGCTCTACGGGGCGGCGGTGCTGGTGCCGCTTGTGCTGGCCTACACGGCCTACGTGTACTGGCTGTTCCGCGGTAAGGTCACGGCGGAAGCGGGGTATCACTGATGCGCAAGCTCGGCTGGTTCGTGCTGATCTGGGCGCTGAGCGTGGCGAGCCTCACCGCCATCGCCCTACCGCTGCGGTGGCTGCTCAAGGGAGTGTGAAGGGTGTCGGTCGGCCTGTGGCAACCGCGATCCTGCACGCCACCCTTCAGGACACTTCAGCTCTTCGTCGGCCCCCTCGCGCGATTGGGCCGAGTGCGATCTCCGCGATAGCGAGGCCGGAGCCACTGCCGGTTTGGCGGAAGTGCGATCGTGCAGAAGGGTCGTACGGCGGTTAGCGCGTTCGACCAGAATGATGTTCGTGCCGTCGGTCTCGACAGTGCAATCCTCCGGCCCGGGATGCCAGCCCGCCGCCGCGATGAGGTACAGTTGTGCTGAGTGACTTCCCCTTGTTCGGTGGAGGGGGGACGGGGGGAGGCAGCCGCCTTAAGCCTGGCTTAAGCAGGACGGCGAGGATGGCAGCATGTATGCACCGTCGTTCAAAGTTTTTCACCTTGCCTTCCCTGCGCTCGTCGCTGTGCCTTCGATAAATCGTAGGTTAGCTCTGGCGGCGAGCAGGAGTGTCCGCATCGCATTCGGCGGACTGTTGATGTGTGTTGCTGTCTGTCCAGCACGAGCCATGGACGGTGGTGAAATCGCCCGGAACGGAACGCAGGCCGGCGTGCCGGCCTGTGCCTCGTGCCACGGGGATGCCGGGGGCGGAAATGCCGAGGGCGGCTTTCCCCGTCTTTCAGGCATCGCGGAGGGCTACCTCGCGCACGAGCTCGACAGCTTCGCCGACGGCAGCCGGGACAATGAGATAATGGGTCCGATCGCCCAAGGCTTGGCGCCGGAGGAGCGGCGGGCGGTGGCCGTCTTTTATGCCGGGCTCCGCGCCCCGCCGCCCGACGGGACAACGCAGCCGGACGGCACGGCATCCGACCGCGGCCGAATGCTGGCGCAGACGGGGGAGTGGACGAAGGCACTGCCCGCTTGCGCACAATGCCACGGCTCGGCTGGGCAGGGCGTCGGCGCCGCCTTCCCGCCGCTGGCCAGCCAGTCGGCCGCCTATCTCGCGGCCCAGCTCTCCGCCTGGAAAGCCGGGACACGCCGCAACGATCCCCTCGGGCTGATGAAGGGGATCGCCGACCGGCTGAGCGATGACGACGCCACTGCCGTCGCCGTCTACTACGCCGCTCTCCCCGCCACGGCGATCGGAGGCGGACGATGAGCCTTATGACGCGCTTTAGCAGACGGTTCGCAGCCCATCTCGCGCTGGCAACGGCGATGGGGGGCCTCGCGGTCCTGACGCCCCTCGGTTCCGTAGGGGCTGAGACAACTGCACCGCCCTTCGTGCCCCAGCCCGATTCCGCCATCCTCGACGACGACTTCGGCAAGGTCATTCGCCTGGGCGAGCGCATCTTTCGCGACACGGGCGCCGAGGCGCGGGCCTTCGTCGGCAACGATCTGCGCTGCACGAACTGTCATCTCGACCGGGGCCGCCTCGGCCATTCCGCTCCCCTCTGGGCGGCCTATCTCGTCTACCCGGCCTACCGGGCGAAGAACGGACACGTAAATACCTTCGCCGAGCGGCTTCAGGGCTGCTTCCGCTACAGCATGAACGGCAAGGCGCCCCCACTGGGCGATCCCATCCTGGTCGCGCTGGAAACCTATGCCGCCTTTCTCGCCCACGGGGCTCCCGTAGGGGTGAAGCTACCCGGGCAGGGGTACCCGAAGCTCACCAAGCCCAAGGGCCTCGATCTGGCCCATGGGCGAGAGGTCTACGCCGCGAAATGTGCCCTCTGTCACGGTGGCGACGGTGCCGGGCAGGCGAGCTCGGACGGGACGGTCGTGTTCCCGCCGCTGTGGGGGGCCCGCTCCTACAATTGGGGCGCGGGGATGAGTTCGGTCGTCAACGCAGCGGGCTTCATCAAGGCCAACATGCCGCTGAGCCAGGGCAACAGCCTCACCGATGCCGAAGCCTGGGACGTCGCCGCCTATATCGACAGCCGCGAGCGACCGCAGGATCCACGCTTTACCGGCGATCTCGCAGCGACCCGCAAGGCCCATCACAACAGCCCTTACGATTTCTACGGGCAGACCGTGGACGGCGTGACGCTCGGTGAGACGGCACCGCCCGCCGGGACCGTGCCGCGCTGAACCGCAACCGCATCCCCTGAGAGGACACTCATGACCCTCGAACGCCGCAGGCTGCTCGCCCTCGGTGCCGGTCTCGCCGCTGGCTGGGCGGAGGCATGCCCCGCCGGGGCAGCCACCACCGCCGACCTACCCGATGGCAGCCGAACCCTCCGGGACCTCACAGATCGCCTGGCGAAAGCCCCGCGTCGGCGGGATTTCAAGACCGTGCCGATGATCCTCGACCGGCCGGATCTCTGGGACTACGAGGCCCTGTCGGAGGTGATCGCCTACAAGGGAGGCCCGCGCCAGGTCTGGGACAACACCGACATTGGCGGGCCGTGGCTGAACCTCATGCGCAACGCCCTGAACAATCAGGTCTGGTCGTTCAAGCATCCCGATTTTCTGGCCGCCTCGGCGACCCATGGATCGGCGAATGTCGCCCTTTACGACCAAGCGATGTGGGACAAGTATCAACTCACCAAGCTCGCGGGCGAGGCGTTCAAGACCAATACGCTGATCGTGCCGAAGAAGGCGGCTCAAGCGGAGGCCGCGAACTACCAGGACCCGGCGGGAAGGTTCTCGCCGGAGAACAACACCATCCCGGCGCTGATGGCCCGGGGCGCCGTATTCCTCTCGTGCCACAACGCGATCTGGGAACAGGCGGCGGCACTCATCCGGCGCGACCTCAACCCTGACAAGCTCTCGCACGAGGCGCTGGCGGCGGAGCTGACGAACCATCTCATTCCGGGCGTCGTCCTGACCCCCGGCGCCGTCGGCACGCTGCCCGAGTTGCAGCAGGCCGGCTTTCATTATGCGAAGTGAGGCCGACAGTGCAGGGTCTGAGTGTCGGATGTCTCGCCGGAATCCTCGTCCTCGGCGCGGTGACGGCGGTCGAGGCCGCCGACCGGACGAAACGATCGGCGGAGGCAGCCACTCTGGAAGAGGCCTTCGCCCACGATCTTTGCACCCGTGACGACCGCGCCTTGCGCACGCTCAACCGCGCCCTGTCCCGTAGCCCGAAGGCCTCGCCGGTCCGGCGATGACGCAAACCGGCGGGGCATCACGACGACGGTCCGCGGACTTCAGGGCCGATATTGGCCGAAACCATAGCGGGCGAAGACCGCTCGCGCGTCGTCGCCCATGAGGAAGTCCAGCCAGAGTTTCGCCTCGGCCGGATGCGCGGCGTCCTTCACGACCGCTCCGGCATAGATGCCGGTGGCGTTCTGCTCGTCCGGAATGTCGATGCGCTCGGTCGGCAGTCCAACCTGCTCTTGGAACAAGGTTTCCGAACGCCACGTGACGCCGGCTTGTGCGCGTCCCTGCATCAGCCAGACCGGCGTCTGGCGATGGTGCATCCGCGTCAGAAGCGTCGTCCCGTCGGCGACTTTCGTCTCGTAGACAGCCTTGACCAAGTCATCGCCCCCCGCCTTGGCCAGGGAGGACTTGATCTGGCGGGCGACGCCTTCGAATTCCGGATTGGGCATGGCGAGGGTCAGTCCCGGCCGCGCAAGATCAGCCAAGCTTCTGATGCCCGCCGGGTTGCCCTTGGGCACCATGATCGCAAGCTGGTTGGTCGCGTAGATCGTCGGTGGGCCGAGGAGATCGCCCGCCTCGATGAGCCGGTTGACCGCCATGAGGCCCGAGAAATACGCATCGGGCTTTGCCGTCCAAGTCATGTTGCCGACGGTGATGCGCCCGCCGGCCTTCATCTGTCGGACGAGCAGACCGGGCGGAATCGTCTCGTAGTAGATCTGGCCCTTGAGTTCAGGGTGCCTCGCCTCAAAGGCCGCCACCAGCGGCGCCATGGCGAAGAAGTAGTTGCCGCCCACATAGAGTACGAGGCGCGCGTTGGTCAGATCGCCGTGGAAGTCGGCGAGGTTGTCGGCTTCCTTAACCGTGAATTCCAGCCCCTTATCAGCGGAAGGGTTGTTGCCGCCATTCTGCCAGGGGGGAAAGCGGTCCACGGGCAAGTCGGTCGCGTGGCTTGAGTAAGTCTGGGCCCCCAAAATGCAAAATCCCAATGCAAGGCTGAGCCATCTCATTCGAGGCATTAGAGTTATCTCCCTTGGAACGCCGCGCTCGGACAGCCCAATTAACGTTGAGACTTAAGCCAAGCTTAAGATCGTAGGGTGAGTTGTTTGGTCGACTTCCTACCGTAGTCCAGTCTCGAATCCGGGGAAGGGCCTAAAGCCCGAGAATTTGCATATTGCAGGTCAGCAGGAGCTTTGCTTCTCTGCGGGCACCGTCATTTCCGCCTCGCTCAGCCCTGGCGTTTTGAGGCTCGCCAAGTATCGAAACTCTGAAGCGGCGTCCCCGAAGTGCACGATCTCGCCTTATGCGTTGCCAATCACTATCAGCCCGGTCGTCCGTGACCCAAGAGCGCCACGTCTCCCTTGGTCGAGTCAGCCTACCTTAATCAGTTGATGACTGTCGCGTGCTCCCTCAATCTCGGCTGGCCGAAAAGTATTCACCGCGACGAAACCATTGGGATTGGATGATCATGATCCGTACGACGTTCGCCATGCTTGTGACGCCGTCCGTCATGGCGCGTGCACACGCGCAGGCCGTCTCGACGCATGATCACGAAGGCTGCGTGAATGCTGGCAAGCTTGGTCGCCTGAGCCGGTTGCTCGCGGCCCCCGCAGAATCTGGCGGGCGCAATCAGCACGATTGATGCATCACAACGCTAGGATGTCGGGGCTTTCGGCTTGACCGATGTCCGCTTTTAAGATGCGCACAAGCGGCGTCTCGTGACTGGTATGGGCGCAAAGCCGAACGTCCGTTTCTGCACCCTCTTAGATCCATGCGCCGCGTCCCCTTGGATTATTGTTCCCCATTGAGGAAGTAACGGGAGGGCTGATCGTCCGGGCCCGCGCAGGCCACCGGACGCATCACTCTGTAATCCCCCGCCCAGGGAATAGGTAACACTGCCGCGAGGATCAGCTGGACGCCGGGTCGGCGAGCTGAATCTATGGCCTCCTTAGTTTGACGGAGGCGAGCATGTCCCGGCACGTAGACAACCTTCATGACGGCATCAGCGGAGGCCTGTACGGCGCCCTACTCGCCGCCGACGGTGCCGCCCGGGCCGCCCGGGAGCAGGACGCATGGGACCGGGCCGAGGCCCGCTCCGAGGCCGCTGTCCACCGGCTCGGCCAAGCCCTGCTGGCGTCCCGCGCCCGGGAGGCAGAGCTCGCCCGGCAGCTTGCCGCCGCTCGCGCCGAAGTTGCCGGCCTGCGGATCCGGGCCTCCAAGGCCGAGGCCCGGATCCCTGCCCGGCGCACCTGAGCAATCGTCGCGCCGCCTATAGATTCCGCTTGCGGCTTGCCGGGTGCGCCCGCGCGGGGACGCAGAGAGACGCACAGGAGCCGCACGAAGGCCGACGTCGTGCCCACATGAAAGAGCCCGCCGGTGATCCGGCGGGCTTCGTTGTTTCGGGGGCTGGGGCGGCTCAGGCGACCCGGACCTGGCGGTGCCTGAGGGCTTCAACGTGTGCGAGCAGGTCTGCCATCGCGCTGTCGCCCAGGGCGCCCCTATACGGCCAGGAGAATGCCGGCGCCTCGGACATGTCCGCATCCTGCGGATGCGTCCCGGGCGCCGCGGACGTGTCCGCGGCGTGCGGGCCCTGCATGCCGGGGACGTGTCCCGTTCCAGCGGCGAGGGCCTGGGCCTCGTGGGGCATCGTGCGGGCGAGGACGGCGAGCTCCTCGGGCGAGAGCGAGTGCAGCCAGGTCGCGACGTCCGCCGGCAGGCCGGACAGGTCGACGGGGTCCCCGTTGGCGGTCACGTGCCGGGCGTGGAGGACGAGGGCCATGCCGACCGGGTGCCTCGCCGGGATGCCCTCGGGCACCGGCGCGGACGGGGCGGCCGCCGCGGCGGCATCGAGGTAGTCCTCAGCCGCGACCGCGGTGGGCAGGACGGGGTCAGGCCGGGCGACGAGCTTGCGGATCCACCGCGCCCCGTCCCAGACCAGAGCGATCGGGGCGAGGGCGACGGCGGCGAGGACGGCGGCGAGGCGGGCGAGGAAACGCATCGGGGGTTCCTTGGTGTGTGGAGCCTCGATGATCGCCTCGCCCCGGCAAGCCACAATCAGGCGGCGCTGGCCGCGATCCACGCCTCGCCGTCGAGCCCGAACAGGCGCCTGTCCAGGTCCGCCGGGAGCTGGCGACGGTGCGTGCGGAGCGCCCGCAGTGCGTGGCTCGCGAGGATCGTGTCGAAAGCCTCGTGGCCCGCGAGGACGTGCCCCTTCACGGACGTCGTCCTTCCCCAGCCCGCCCTGTTGACGACGCTGGCCCGGTCGCTGTCGCGCGCGGTCAGGAGCCGGCAGCCCTCCAGCGCTGCGATCCGGACGTCCTCGATGGCGGCCCGCTCGGCTTCAGGCTCGTAGACCGCCGTCATCGAGGCCATCGCACGGGAGATGTTGGCCTCGGCCCGCTCGACGTACATCTCCAGCGCCCAGGCCAGGCGCCGCTCCAGCTGCGCGGGCGGGATCAGGACCAGTCGCTTCGCCCGCGTGACGTCATCCGCAAGGGCCCACGCCCACTCGTGCTTCGCCAGCGACTCCCGTGCCGCGGCGATGGCGCGCGTCGCGAGGTCGAGGTCCTCCGCCGCCTGGCGCTCCCGGTCGGCCGCCTCCTGAGCCTCGCGCGCGGCCGCCTCGGCGTGCTGCCGGGCGAGTTTTTCCCGGAAGGCCTTGAGCCCGTTGGAGGCGGTGTTGACGAGGACCTGCGCGGCCGGGCGGTCGAGGTGCGCGCCCTCCCAGAACACAGGCAGGTCGTTGTTGCGGTCGCGCGAGTAGCCGACCGTCCGCAGGTGCCGCCCCTCCGGCCCGGCGAGCGCGTCGTCATAGTCCTGCGTCGTCGCCTCTGCGGTCCAGAGGGCCTTGAGCACGCCGCTCACGCGGAGCTCCCGCGGCGCCGGCCGCCAGGTCAGCCCCAGCCCCTGCGGCGGCCCCTGCCAGGCTCGGGTCACACGGTTCTCGTACGGCATCGCATCCCTCCGAATTTGCCGTGCCGGCGTTCGGCACATGACGAATGCTAGCACCGACGCGGGTGCCTGCAAGATTTTTTGCAGTCCTGGCGTCAACTTTGGACAGAAGCCTGAAGCATATTTCCCTTATGCTTGGTCCGTCCGAGGTCTTTGAACAATGTTCAAACGGGCCTCCGTTAACTTTGTGGCCCGAGACCCCTTTCGTCAAAAGACGAACGTGCTCAAATACCCTCGCACAAGCGTCACGTGGGGATTCGGAGGACGGCAATGCGGGTCTGGAGAGAAGTCGGCTCGGGCGTGACCGTGCCCGACGTCCGGCGCGTCGTCGCGGCCACGGTTGGTGTCGGCGCCGTCGCGCGCCGGCTCGGCGTTTCGCAGTACACCGCTCACCGTTGGGCTCGCCTCGCCGGCGTCGCGATCCAGGCAGTGCCGCCGACGGCACGGATGCCGGAGCGCCAGCGCGTCAGCGACACCGACGTCGCCGCGGCGATCCGCAGCCCGCTGTCCCTTCGCGCGGCGGCCGCGGCGCTGGGCGTCACGCCGCCGGCGCTGCAGAGCCGGGCCAGGTATCTCGGCCTGCCGACCGATCCCGCCGGCCGCGCCGCCCTCCGGGGGGCGTGCGCGTGAGCTGGCACCCCGACGATTCGTACGACGCGGCCGCCCTGAGCCGCGAGGAGGCGACGCAGGTCGTGGCGCCGCAGGCCGTCCTCGACGAGCTCCGCGCCGCGATCCAGCGCCAGGGGTCCGCGGCCGCGTGGGGCCGCCGCCATGGCGTGGGCCCGGGCTATCTGGCCGACGTCCTTTCCGGTCGCCGCCCCCCGGGCGCCGGCATCCTCCGGGCCCTGGGCATCGGTCGGGCATACGTGCGGGGGTGCCGGTGAGCGCTGCTTCTCAAGCCCGCGATGCCGCCGTCCTCGCCGCTCTGCAGGCCAAGCCGCCGAGCTCGCTTCCCATGCATCTCGCGCCCGCGCTCGGTTTGGAGATCCGCCAAGTGTCCGCGTCCCTGCAGCGCCTGCGCAAGGCCGGCCTCGTCCGGTGCATGGGCCCCCGCTGGATCGTCATCGAGGAGTCCCGCCCGTGAGCCATCCCCTCCTCGAAGGCCTGGATGGCCTCACGGGCGTCGCCTTGCGCCAGCGCCTCGTCGAAGCCCGGGCGGCCGCCCTGGCGGCCGCCGGCGGCGACGAGAGCCATCCCCTCGTCGGCCTCGTCCGCACAGTCGAGGACGACGTCGTCCGCGCCATGCGCGAGGGCGTCACCGCGCTCGTGCAAGGCATGCAGCCGCCCACGGCCGAGGAGCCCGTCCCTGCGCCCGCGCCGCGCCCCCCGATGCGCCGTGTTCCGGCGCCCACGGCGGCCGCGGTCCCAGCGCCGGTCCCTGCGCCGCGCCCCCCGACGCCGGGCGGGCTGGCCGGACTGAGGAAGGCGGCGCCGGCCGAGGACGGTCCACCCGAGGCGCCGGAGCCGCCGGTGCGGCCCGTCCAGACGCGAGCGCCGCTCCCTCGCGTGCAGCCCCTGCCCGGGTACCGACCGCCCCCGCCGCCGCCGCCCATCGACCCCGCAGACGCCGACATCCCGTGGTGACAGGAGAGCCCCATTGAGAATGACCGAACGCCAGGCTCGCATTCGCCTCGGCCATGCCGTCGCCGCCGCCGGAGGGCAGGTCGCATTCGCCCGCGCGGTCGGGTTGCCTGTCGCGGCCCGCAGCAACAACAGCGCCCTCTCGAAGTCCCTGCGGGGCACGCAACGGATTTCGCCGCCCATCCTGGACGCCATCGGGCTGCGCCGGGACGAGTGCGGTGACATCCACACCGTCGAGCCCGCCCGCATCTCCGTTCTCGCCGTCCACGCGGAGGGCGACGCCGGCGTCCGCGCAGCGGCCGCGCTGGTCGCCGGCATCCACGGCCCGAGGCCCTGAGACACCCCCCGGCGCCGGGGGAGTGGCGCCGCGATCCAGCAGCAGCCCAATCGAAGGGACCACACGACATGCGTATCCCCGCCGAGGCCCTCAGTGCCATCAGGACCGAGCTCGTCCAGGCTCACCAGTGCGGCGTTACGGGCCAGCATTTCGAGCCCACCTCGGCCCTGAACTCCCTGCTTGTCGAGCTCGACTATCAAGGCGTCGAGATCGTCCCGAAGGCGGACGCCCGGCCCGACGTCATCCGCGTCCCCAAGAGCGACGCAGGCCGGGTCGAGACGCGGACACCGGCGCCCTGGGTCCTCGCCAGCGTGATGCCCGGAGTGGTCGATATCCGCCCCAGCTCTACCGTGCGCGATCACGTCATCGAGGCCACTGCCACCGCGCTGCTCACCCGCGGTGACTTCTCTGAGAAGCGGGAGATCAAGGTGCAGACGGCCTGGTTCTGCAACGAGGGAGGTATCGAAGAAGCCACCCGGGATGCGGTCTCACTCGCGCTTTCGCAGGCGCGCAAGGGGGCGGCCGCCTTCATCGCCGCCACCGCGTCGGACCGCGCTTCCACCCCTGGGGAGGCCGCTTGATGCGCGCCTTCCTCGCAATCACGTGCGGCACCGTCGGCGCCACGCTCGTCACCGCCGCCTTCCTCACCACGCTCATGTTCGCGTTCGCCGGCCACGCCGGCGCGCTCGCCCTAGCCGCGTTCGTCGTGGCCGAGTGGGCACTCGTGTTCGGGTTCGTCTTCCTGACCATCGCCTACGTCGCCCACGCCGGCGGCGTGCTGGAACCCATGAACACGGGCGGGGAGGATCCCCTCGATGTGTGAGCGCCGTAACATCGCCTCCGATGCGTTCGACGGTGCGGTCGCGTGGGCCGGGCTCCCGGCGCACGTGCAAGCCCGCATCGGGGCGGCTGCCGTCGAGCTCGGCGTCGCGATGGCCCTCTCGGAGCACGCCAGGATGCCGGCGTGCCGCGCCGGCGACGAGGCCGTCGAGCGCGCGGGCGAGCTCCTGCGCGAGGCGGTCGTCGGGTACGACGGCGTGCCCGAGGGGTCCTGGTGGGAGGGCACCGCCGATGCCGGCACGTTCCGGATCCCCTCGGTGGTCGGCATGGTCTGCCATGCCTGCGGGTGCAGCCATCTCGATCCGTGCCCCGACGGCTGCGGCTGGGCTTCGGACAACCTGTGCACGGCCTGCGCGCCCGGCGCCGGCGTCGAGGCGGCCGCCCCGCTCCCGGCAGGGTCCGTGGTCGTCGATGGCGTCACCCGGCACGAGCCGGAGCTGTCCGAGACGGAGGCCCGCGCCATCGTCCGGGGCGCCTGCCGGGCCGTGTCGACGTCCGAGCTCGCGCGGCCGGTTGAGCCCGTGGGCAGCCACCTGCGCGAGCTCGCCCGCGCCATCGACGGCATGGGCGGGGAGGATGGCGATGGACGCTGAGATCCAGGTCGTCTCCCCCGACCTCCTGCCCGACCTCACAGGTCTCGACGGAACGGATGCCGGCGTCGAGATCGAGGTCCTGCGGCAGGGCGAGCCCTGGGTCGACGCGAGCATCGCCGGCCTGCAGTTTTACGACTACGGCCTCGTCGACGAGCTGACGGGCGAGCCCCTGATCCCGGCAGCCGGCGACCGCCTCTCCCTCGTGCGCGAGCCCGAGAACCCTCACGACGCGGACGCCGTCGAGGTGTGGTGGCGGAACGGGATCCGCCTGGGGCACCTACCCCGGCGGGTCGCGGCCGAGATTGCCGGACAGCTCGATGCCGGCGTCGCGCTCCGGGCGTACGTGGCGCACGGCGGCGACGGCGAGGCCTGGTCCGCCCGGGCCCTGCTAGTCGGCCCGGCGGCGGAAGCCTTTCACGGCCGCTACATCCGGCACGTCGTGGATGCCGCGTTCTGGCGGTGGGAGGAAGGCGAGCGGTCCCGCGTAATCCGGGAGGACCGGCCGTCTCGGGAGCGGGCGCAGGCCTTCGCCCGCGAGCAGGCCAGGCGGCGCGAGACACGCCTTCTCCAGGCGGTCAACACGCTCGCCCGGGCCCCGTTCGAGATCGAGCCGCCGCCGGTCGGCGCGGCCCGCGAGGTCTACGCCATCCAGGCTGTCCTCGGGTGCTCGCGGTCGACGGCGTTCAAGATCGCGCGCGGCGCGGGAGTCGAGCCCCGGCTGCACTACCGGGGCTGGTACTGCGACGCCGCCACCGTCGAGTTCACGCCCGAGCTCGTCGAGGCGATGCAGGCGTGGGCGGCCGCGCCCCGGACGCGGCTGACGCGGCAGTCGCTAAGGTGACCCAAGGCCTGGGGTGCGAGAGTCCCCCGGGATGCACTTCCATCATTACTTCCGGACGCCGAAAAAACTTCGATAAAGTCTTCGATTATACTTGTATTCTGCGGCGGCAGGTGGCATATTCTCTTTACCGGGACGGCGCCGTCACCCGGTAACAGGAAGGGAAACCACCACGATGACGACCTTCACCGCCCCCGCCCACATCGAGCTCTCCGCCCGGATCGCCGCCGTCAAGGCCGCCGCCCGGAAGGTCCTCGACCTCGCCGCCGCCGGCGCCGACACCACCGAGGCCCGCCTCGACGCCGAGGCCGAGGCCCGCCTCACCCTCGGCCGGATCGCCAGCTTCCTCGAAGCCCAGCGCGACCTCATCGACCGGGCCGAGCACGAGGCGGTCACCGCCCTCCACATGATCGCGGGCGCCTCGGACGAGGAGTGCCGCCGGGCCGCCGGCTACGAGCTCGGCCTGGACGTCACCGAGATCTGAGGACCGGGCCGGGGCGAGAGCCCCGGCCTTCCCCGTGTTCCGGAGCACCCGATGGATCCCGCCGACCTAGAGGCCGCCGGCCGCCTCCTCAGCGACGACCCCGAGGGCTGGAAGCGCCCCCTGGCCCGCCTGCTCGGGCCGCTGCACCCCGACGGCCCGCGCGAGAGCCTCGACCCCCGCGGCGTCGACCGCTGGCATTCCGGCGCGCGCGAGGTGCCGGCGTGGGTGGGCCCGGCCCTGGCGCGGCTCCTCGAAGCCCACGCCAGCGCCCTCGAAGCCGAGGCGGCCGCCGCCCGCGCCGTCGCGGCCCGCATCGCCGGCTGACCCTGGGCGCGGCCTGAACCCGGCGCCCAGGGTTACCGCCGGGTTGAGGACACCCCCGGGATTCGACGTGTCCCGGAATGAATCATCCTAACCCGTCTTTGGTAGCGTCTCCCCCGTCGCACTCCGTCAACAAGGAGGCGACGATGGAAGGAGACAACGACAACGGGAACGGGCCCGAGGAGAGGGACCTGTTCGGGGCGGGCGAGGTGGAGAGGGCCAACTGGGCCATCGCCGCCGTCAACCGCCGCCGGGATGCCCGCAACGCCCGCCGCAGGGAGCTCTACGCCCTGCAGCGGGACATGGCGCGGATCCTGGCTGAGGAGGCCGAGCGGCAGTTCACGCTGGCGCTCGACGAGGTCGAGTGATGAAGGCCCGCCGCGCCCCTCGGTTCGGCGGGCCTTCTCATGTCCGGACAAGCTCCTCCGGCTGCGTGTCGCTCAGCGCCATCGCGTCGACGATCTGGCCGAGGCTGATGGGCCTGTAGCCCCAGACGTCGACCCCGACATCGCAGGACTGCGTCGTCCCCGGCAGGCGCCCATGCGTGTGGCCGTAGAGGTGCAGCGAGCCCCGGAACGCGCGGGGCCAGCTACGCATGGGGTAGTGGCACAAAACCAGATGCCGGCCCTCCACCGACGTCTCGTGGATGCCCTCGTGCTGCTCCACCCAGGGCAGGCGACGGCTGCGTCGGTCGTGGTTGCCGACGATGAGGATCTTGCGCCCGTGCAATCTCTGGAACGCCCGCTCGACGGCGGCCGCGTCCCGGGACAAGGCGAAATCGCCGAGGTGATAGACCGTGTCGCCCGGCGCGACGGTGGCGTTCCACGCCTCCGTGATCAGCGCGTCGTGCTCCTCGATGGAGGCGAAGGGACGCTTGCAGGCGTGCAGGATCCCGGTGTGAAAAAGGTGCGTGTCCGCGACGAAAAACGTGGCCATCGAGGCCTCCTGTCGTGAGGAGGCCGGCGCGCGCGCTCAGGTCCTCCGAGTGTCGGGAAGGGCGGCGGGCGCGCGTTTGGGCATGGATCTCTCCGGGACGAATCTTGAGGCTAGCACAAGGGTGTTACCGAACCCCTGGCCGGCATGGTGGCGTTCTCAAATCGCCGGCGGATTTTTCACGTCTTTTGCAGCGCGGCCTCGTAGGCATCAAGGACGGCCTTGCACCAGACCTCCATCCCCTCGGCCTTGAGGTCGAGGCGCTGGCTGTGGACGTAGTGCCGGAGGGTGATCGCTTCCGCGAGCTCGCGCTCGGCCTGCTCGCCCCTGGCCGCCGCCGGCTTGTGGGCCAGGATGGCGGATCCAGCCCCGCCGAGGCGTTCGAGGTCGAGATAGGTGCCGAGCGTCCGGCGCACGTCGTGGGGCGTCCAAGGCCGGATCCCGGCGGCCCCCAGCAGGTCGTCCTCGGGGCGCAGGATCGCCACCCCGTCCCGTCCCGCCTTGGGCTTGCCGCGGAGCCGGTCGAACCACTGCGTGAGCCCTACCGGCGTCACCGACTTGCCGGGCACCCGGCTCGGGAACAGCCACCGGCTCGTCGGGTCCGCCCCCTGCCGGGCGATGGCGGCGACGGCGTCTGGCGGGACCGGGATCCCATGGGGGCGGCTCCCCTTCATGGCGCTGCCCGGCCAGGTCCAGATCTGCCAGCCCGGCCGCCCCTCCCAGGCGACGACGTTCGCCCGCAGCGTGCCCGTCAGCGCGCCGGCGCGCTGGCCCGTGAGCACCAGGGCCCACAGCGCCGCCAGCATCCCGGGGCTGACCTCCTTCGCCGTGCCGCCCAGGGCCTTGTGCCGCTCCGCGATGACCAGGGTCCGGGCGAGCTCGTCGAGCCGGGGCGTGTGCGTCCGCGGCGTCGACGTCCAGTCCATCGAGAGCCGGTCCCGCCACCACGGGAACTCGACGCGGCCGAGCCCGGCCCGCGGGGCGTGGTGCTGCCAGGCCCAGTCGAGCGCCCCCTTGATCGCCTCGACCGTGTCGGCGGCCGCGCTGGGCGCCCCCGCCTTGGCGATGCGGTCCCGGACCCCCACCAGGTCGTCGAGGGTCACGAGGGAGACGAGCCTGTTTGCCAGCGCGCCGTCGGCGGACCGCCGCAGGTGCCGCTCGTACTGCGCCGCCCACCGGGGCCGGAGCCTGGGCAGCTTCGCCGCCAGGTGCTCCTCCACGAGGTCGCGCCACTGCCACGGCCCCCGGCGCCGGCGCTCCTCGTCGGTCGGGACCGCGATCTCCTCCGGGAAGGCCGCGTCCATCGCGTCGGCGACGCTCGCGCCCGACCGCAGGGCATGCCCGAGCACCTGGAGGTCCTGGCGGGGGTCGGCCCCGTCCCGGAGCGCCAGGCGGGCGCGGGTCGCGGCCTCCCGGGCGGCCGCCGGCGTCAGCTCGTCCCCGGCTCCGAGGCGTACCGTCGAGACCCGCGACTTGTAGAGCCAGGTCACGGCGAGCGGCGTCGTCCGCAGGATCAGCCCCGGGCAGCCGACGTCCGCATGGTCGATCCCCCGCCCGGGCACCTTGCCGGCGGCGACGAGGGCGGCCGCCTTCTTCACGTGCTCGCCCGTCAGCCTCGACCGCTCCCGCGCGTATGCCATTCCGCCGCCGTCCGTGGATGTTGTACCACCGCGATACCACGCCGGCCGGGCATGCCGGGTCAACCCGCTTGGCTACGCAGGGCACCGGAATTCGTAGGCGTGAGAGGGGTTTGTGCGGCGATGGTTAAGGGCGGCCGCGCTGCCCGGGGCGATTCGTGTCAGCTTCCCAAGCTGAATGTCGTCGGTTCGATCCCGATCGCCCGCTCCAAAGTTTTTTTCACCTGCCCAAGGTGTCAGGCAGCATCGTCGCTCGTTGCTCATCAGCCGGCGACTGGTCCCGTACGACGATTGTACAATAGATTTAGCCTCTCCTGTGCGGCTTTTCTTCAGGCGTAGCTGCTAATGTTCGGCGGCTGCAAAGCACATCCCGCGAACAAATAACCATCGTCCGATGGGCCTGAGGGACCACCGGGCTCAAAGGAGCCGCGCGAGGGCCGTGGCTGATCGTCTGACCGGACGCGAGGCTGCAGCAATCCCCTCCCCTCAACTGCCAGCCCGTTCCTTCAAAGCATTCGGTCATCCTGACTTCGTACCTTCGTTCGTTCCGCGGGAAGGCTGGCGCCATTGTTTCGAGCCGGAAGTAGGAAAGCTAGCCCGGAAGGTTCCGCACGCCGGAGAATGGGACGGCAGGCCTTCCTGCCGGAACGAAGGCTTGGTTGAAAGTCTAGACGACCAAGTCAGTTCTTAGATCTTATTCGCGACGCCGATTGTTTATCGATACGAACGAAGTACAGCGACCAGATTTTTATCGCGCTCGTGGGCCGATGTCGGCAATAGGGGATCTTTTGGATCACCTGCCGCCTATCCGAAAGATGATGGTCAGTTTCGATCGACCATCAACTCCGTATTTCCTGACCAGGTGCGCTGGACTGTCAGCGTCGGGCGGAACAAGTTCGGCAAGCCAATCATCGTCCGGGTGATCGCGCCAGCGATGCTTGCTGAGCGCGACGTCGAAGCAAGCCGGATCCCGGAAAGCCGATGGCGCACACCCATCGGCGCTCGACGAGGGCCGCAGCCGGTTTCTTGAGACGCCTCACTCCTTGCGCCAGCGGTTATCACTCTACGCGGAGATCTCCATCTCCTTGCTCGCCGGCACCAAGCTCTTGCCTGGGACTGTCCGAACCTCGATCTGGCGCAGCTTCAGCACCACCTGTTGCGCACCCGTCTTCCGGCCTCGCCGCATGTCCGACTCCTCCGGTCCTGGCCGATCCCCTCAATCAGCCCGGCCCAAAGCCGGCCGGTCAGGTCACTTCGACCTGTGCGCGGCTCGGACGGGTCAGATATAGGCGGAGGCCAGGGCCGGCGAGCCTTCGAGCGCGTGGGCGAGCACTTCCAATCCGTGCGTGATCTGCTGCCGGGTCGAGGGGCCGCCGAGACAGAGACGCACCGCCTCCGGCGGCGTCCCCGCGATGCAAAACGGGTCGCTGCCGATGACGCCGAGCCCGGCCGACCGACCTTGGCTGGCGAAGGCCGAACGCGTCCAGCCCTCCGGAAGCGTGATCCAAACGTGGAAGGCATGCGGGTCGGCAGTATAGGTCCCGGCTGGAAGCATCGCGGCCGCGATGCGCTGGCGCGCGGCCGATTCCTCGCGAACGAACTGGACGATGGACTCCGCCGTGCCATCCATGATCCAGCGTGTCGCCAAGGCCGTCGCGATCGGCGAGGCCATCACGGTCGCGGCTCGGAGTGCGCCGCCGAGCGGCAGGGCGGAACGGGCGCTCGGGGCGACCAGGAAGGCGAGGCGAAGTCCGGCACCCAGGCACTTGGCGAGACCCGCCACGTAGTAGGTGATCTCCGGAGCAAGCTCCGCAAAACTCGGTGGCGGAGTCGGGCAGATGCGCGCGTAGGCGTCGTCCTCGATGATGGTGACGGCGTATCGCCGCGCAACCGCGATAATGGCCTCGCGCCGCGCCCTGGGCAGGGTCGCGGTGGTGGGGTTCTGCAGCAACGGATTCAGGTAGATGGCCTTCGGTGCGACTTTGGTGCAGGCGGCGGCAAAAGCATCCGGGTCGACCCCGAATCGGTCCATGGGCAGATCGACGAGGCGCAGCCGCAAATGCGCGGCGAGCGCGCGGATGCCCGGATAGGTAATCCGCTCCGCGCAGATCGTATCGCCCGCCTTGGCGACCTGACCCAGTATGCTGAACAGGGCGCTGTGCGCACCGGGGCAGATCAGCAGACGCTCCCGGGGCGGGACGATTCCGCGGCCTTTCAGCCAGCGCAGAGCCGCTTCCTTATCCTCCTCGGTGCCGCCGAAGCCCTGGTAGCGCAGCAGGCTGGTGAGATCGCCGGACAGGTCCACGAACGCGGCTTGCATGCGGGCTTGCAGGGCCGGCGCGTCGGGCTCTGGTGGCAGGTTCATGGTGAAGTCGACCGGCCCGATCCGACGCGCTGCCGCCGCACCGGTCGAACGGGGCGGACGCGCCGGATCGATCACGAAGGTCCCCTGGCCGACGCGCCCCTCGATCAGACCGCGCTTGTGGGCCTCGACGTAGCCGCGCGAAATCGTCGTGAAGTTCAGGTCGAGCGCCTCGGCGAGTGCGCGCTGGGTCGGGAGGCGCGTCCCCGCCGTCAGACGCCCGGTCCGGATGTCATCGGCCAACGCCTCTGCAATGGCGAGGTAACGAGGCTTACCCCACCGCTTCAGATCCGGCACCCAGAGTCCGACCCCACCCGTCTGCGGGTTGGGTCGTGCGTCTCGCTCCGGCGAAGTCATGCGTGGCGGCCCAGATCATGATGCGATCAATGCGTGATTGTATGGCTAGCAATAGCCATACCGCGGCCATACCTCGAACATTCCCTGGGTGATTTCCATACAATCCATATAATCGCAGATCCGCGAATGCGCACGCGTTGGCGATTTTTTGTCCACGTCCCGCCCATCTGGTAGGCCCCGGATACAGATCCAGCGAACCTAAGCCGTGATTATTGATCGCATTATTGTATGAATATAACACCCGCGCTTTGTATGGCCCATTGATCGAAGCCCTCTGGCACACCGCTTGCCATGAATGGACTGCGACCGCTCGAAGATCAGTCTGCCGCGGTTCAATCCATCGAGGAGAACGATCAATGCCTGCTGTGAACCGCGAGCCTCACAAGAAGGGCGATGTCCTGGTCGATTACGAGGAGAAGGTCTTCGAGGACGTTAAAGCCGAGCCGGGCCAGAAGGCGCTTGTCACCTTCCACACCGTCGCGTTCGAGGGCTCCATCGGCCTCGTCAACCTGCTTCAGGCGACGCGCCTGCAGCGCAAGGGCTTCGAGACGTCCATCCTTCTCTACGGCCCGGGCATTACGCTGGGCGTCCAGCGCGGCTTCCCGAGGCTCGGCGACGAGGCCTTTCCAGGTCACCTCAACTTCAACAACCAGCTTGAGAAGTTCATGGCCGAGGGCGGCAAGGTCTATGCCTGCCGGTTCTCGACCCAGGCGCTCTACGGACACTGCGAGGCCGCCTTCATCGAAGGCATCCGCATGATCAATCCCCTCGACGTCCTCGACTGCATCCTCCTGCACAAGCGCGACAACGCCGTGATCATCGACACCTGGACCGTCTGACCGGGCCCTCGGCCCCCAATCCGGGACGTCGCATCCGGCGGCCATGCGGGACGTGGCCGCCGTCACAGCCGGAGGTTCAACCATGTCAGAGAACCGGATCGTGCGGGCCGCCGCCGTCCAGATCGCGCCGGATCTCGACCGGCCGGAGGGGACCCTGGAGCGGGTGCTGAACGCCATCGACGAGGCCGCCGCGAAGGGCGCGCGCTTCATGGTCTTCCCCGAGACCTTCGTCCCCTACTACCCCTACTTCTCCTTCGTGCTGCCGCCCGCGCTGCAGGGCGCCGAGCACCTCCGCCTCTATGAGCGCGCGGTGGCCGTGCCGGGACCCGTGACGCAGGCCGTCTCGGCCGCCGCGCGCCGCCACGGCGCCGTGATCGTGCTGGGGGTCAACGAGCGCGACCACGGCTCGCTCTACAACGCGCAGCTGATTTTCGATGCGGACGGCTCCCTGAAGCTCAAGCGCCGAAAGATCACCCCGACCTACCACGAGCGCATGATCTGGGGTCAGGGCGACGGCGCCGGGCTCACCGTGGTCGAGACGGCGGTCGGCCGCGTCGGCGCGCTGGCGTGCTGGGAGCACTACAACCCCCTCGCCCGCTACGCCCTCATGGCGCGCCACGAGGAAATCCACGCGGCGCAGTTCCCCGGCTCGCTCGTGGGCCAGATCTTCGCCGATCAGATGGAGGTGACGATCCGCCACCACGCGCTAGAGGCGGCCTGCTTCGTGGTCAACGCCACCGGCTGGCTCACCGACGCGCAGGTGGCGCAGGTGTGCCCGGACGAGCGCCTGCGCGGCGCCTGCCGGGGGGGCAATTGCACCGCCATCGTCTCGCCGGAGGGCAAGCACCTCGCGGATCCCCTCGGGCCCGGCGAAGGCATCCTCGTCGCCGACATGGACCTCGCGCTGGTGACCAAGCGCAAGCGGATGATGGACGCGGTCGGCCACTACGCAAGGCCCGAACTCCTCAGCCTCCTCCACGACGACCGTCCGGCCTCGTTCGTGCACCAGCCGATCCATTCCCAGACCGATTTCCGGAGCCTCGACCATGAGCCGTTCTCCGCTTCCGACGAGCCGTCCCGCGTGTCCGCCGGTGGTAGCGGGACTGGTCGGGATGCCGACGGAGCGCCTGATCAACGCGTTGCAGTCCTACGGCGTTAGGCTCGCCGACACCCGCGCCGGGGCGCCGAGCCGCCGCGGCGGGGCCGGACCGTCGGACCACAAGGCCATGACCATCGCGGGCCGCACCGTGATGGTGCCGGTCCACACCGAGGCCGCCTTCGGCTCGCCCTTCCTGGTCCGTCACCCGGACGCCAACGGGGTCTCGGCGATCGAGCATGACGGGGTGGTGATCGGGCAGGCGACCTTCCCGGGCAAGCCGCGCTTCTACGCGCTCTCGACCCTCGACGGCGTGCCTTACGCGAAGATCGCCGTTCTGCACGGGCGGGACGTGCTCGCCACCACCGTGCTCCAGACCTGTATCCGCTACGCCAGCCGCACGAAGACCTGCCAGTTCTGCTCCATCGGCCAGTCCCTCGCCGCCGGTCGCACCGTCGCGCACAAGACACCCGAACAGCTCGCCGAGGTCGCCCGCGCGGCCGTGCTCCTCGACGGCGTCAAGCACATGGTCATGACCACAGGCACCCCGAACGCGACCGACCGGGGCGCCGCCGTCCTCTGCGCGAGCGCCTTCGCCGTCAAAGCTGCGGTCGACCTGCCGATCCAGGCGCAATGCGAGCCGCCGGATGACGACCGCTGGTTCGAGCGCATGAAGGCCTCGGGCATCGACGCCCTCGGCATGCACCTGGAGGCGGTCACGCCCGAGGTCCGGGCCCGGATCATGCCCGGCAAGGCGAGCGTGCCACTGGAGCGGTACTATACGGCCTTCGAGGCGGCCGTTCCGGTCTTCGGGCGGGGCCAGGTCTCGACCTACATCCTGGCCGGCCTCGGCGACGCGCCGGAGGCGATCCTGGAGATGGCCGAGCGCCTCATCGGGATGGGCGTCTACCCGTTCGTGGTGCCGTTCGTGCCGATCTCCGGCACGCCGCTGGAGAGCCACCCGGCGCCCGGCCCCGAATTCATGCACGGCATCCTCAAACCCCTCGCGGACATGCTGGTCGGCGCGAATCTCCGCGCAACCGACATCAAGGCCGGCTGCGGTCGCTGCGGCGCCTGCTCGGCGCTTTCCACCTACGAGCGCGCGAGGGCGACCTCATGATCCTCGAACCCGTACCGCCGTACTGGCCAAGCCACTTCCGCATCAAGTTCGCCACGAGTGCGTGGGAGCGGCGCGCCTGCGAGGCGCTGCGCCGCCAGGTCTTCTGCGCGGAGCAGCGCATCTTCACCGAAGACGACCGGGACGCCGTCGACGCGCACGCCATCCCGATCTGTGCCCTCTCGACGCTCGGCGGCGACGCCGATGCCGTCGTCGGCACCGTTCGCATCCACCACGGATCGGAGCGTCCCGGCGAGTGGTGGGGCTCGCGCCTGGCCGTCGCCGGACCGTTCCGCGGCACCGCCGCGCTGGGCGCCGGGCTCATCCAGGTCGCGGTCGCCTCGGCCCATGCGCGGGGCTGCACGCGGTTCCTGGCCCATGTGCAGGACCGGAACGTCCCGTTGTTCCGGGCCCTGAACTGGACGAGCCTCGAGGAAGTCGCCTTGCACGGGCGAGCCCATCACCTGATGCAGGCGGACCTCGCGGCCTACCCGCCGATGCACGATCCGGAGCACGGGCTCGTCACGTTCCGCAAGGCCGCGTGATGACGGCGGGCTTCGACCTCCAGGCCCTGGCCGGCCAGATCCGTGACGCGCGCGGCGTCGCCCATAAGCGCGACATCGATGCCGTGGTCGCGCGGCTCGGCCTGACCAGCCGGCGCGCCGCGGTGCCGGTCGGTGACGATTGTGCCGCCATACCGGACGGCGACGGCCACCTGCTGTTCGCCATCGAAGGCTTCCTCGACAGCTTCGTCGCGGCCGATCCGTATTTCGCCGGCTATTGCGGCGTCATGGTCAACCTCAGCGACATCGCCGCCATGGGTGGGCGGCCGCTCGCCGTGGTCGACGCGCTGTGGAGCCGGGATGCCGCGGCGGCGGACCCGATCCTGGCAGGCCTGTCCGACGCTGCAACGCTCTACGGGGTCCCGATCGTCGGCGGTCACACCAACACGCGCGCCCAGGCGAGCAACCTGGCGGTCGCCGTGCTCGGCCGGGCCGGGCCGCGTCTGCTCACGAGCTTCGACGCGGCGCCCGGCGACGACCTCGTCGCGGCGATCGGCCTGCGCGGACGCTTCCGCGAACCCTACCCGTACTGGGACGCCTCGACCGGCACGGCGGGCGAGCGCCTGCGCGGTGATCTCGCGTTGCTGCCGGGCCTCGCGGAGGACGGGTTCTGCCGGGCGGCCAAGGACATCAGCATGGCGGGCGTCGTCGGCACCGCCCTGATGCTGCTGGAATGCTCGAAGGTCGGCGGTGTCATCGACCTCGACGCGATCCCACGGCCTGCGGATGTACCGCTCGCCCGCTGGCTCAACGCCTTTCCGAGCTTCGGCTACCTCCTGAGCGTTCGCCGTGAGCGCACGGCCGCCTTGTGCGCGCGGTTCGCCGAACGGGGCATCGCGGTCGCCACGGTCGGTCAGCTCGATGCAAGCCGGGTCGCCCGGGTGCGCGATGCCTCCGGCGAGGAAGCCGTGGTCTGGGACTTCGCGGTCGGCCCGCTGATCGGCTGCGGCCAGGACGACAAGGATGCCGTCCGATGACGGCCCTGCGCATCGCCGTCCTGACGCATTCCACCAATCCGCGGGGCGGGGTCGCGCATTGCCTCGCCCTGGCCGAGGCCCTGTGCGCGCTCGGGCACGAGGCCGTGGTCCACGCGCCCGATCCGTCCGGGCGCGGCTTCTTTCGCCCTGCCGCCTGCCCGATGGTCTCAGTGGCGGCAAAGCCGGTCGCCGGCACGACGGTCGACCTCGTCCGGGCTCGGATCGACGATTACCTGCGCCACTTCGCGTCCCCCGCCGCCTGTGACTTCGACGTCTTTCACGCCCATTGCGGCATCGGCGGCAATGCCCTCGCGACGCTCAAGCACCGCCGCTTGATCCCCGGCTTCGTCCGCACGGTCCATCACCTCGACAGCTTCTCCGACCCGGTGCTGGCGGATTGGCAGGATCGCTCGATTCGTGAGGCCACGCGCCTGCTCTGCGTCAGCCGCGCCTGGGCGGACCGGATCGCGGGCGATCTCGGTACGGAGATCCCCGTCGTCGGGAACGGGGTGGACCTGTCGATCTACCGAGCGATGCCGACCGAAGCCGACGCGATCGTGCGGGCGCGCTGGGGCCTCGGTGGCGGGCCGATCGTCCTGAGCGTCGGCGGATTCGAAGAGCGCAAGAACACCGCCGGCATCATCGAGGCCTTCGCGCTCCTGCGCAGACGCCACCCGCAGGCGCAGCTCGTGGTCGTGGGCGGCGCATCGCTCCTCGATCATGCGTCCTACGGCGCCCGATGCCGCGCCGCACTCAGCGCCCACGGACTTGTGGTCGGGCGCGGCGAGGCAGTCATCGAGACCGGGCCGGCCTCTCAGGAGGAGATGCCGGCCTTCTATCGGACGGCGGACGTTCTCGCCTTTCCCTCTTGGACGGAGGGCTTCGGCCTCTGCGTGCTGGAGGCGATGGCCTGCGGCCTGCCGGCGATCGTCTCCCGCCGGCCGCCCTTCACCGAGTATCTCCGGAGCGACGACGCCCTCTTCGTCGATCCTGGCCATCCCCTGGACATCGCCGGCGCCATGACGGCCGCCCTGGCCCCGATGACCCGCGCCGGCCTGCACGCTGCCGGGTCGGCCCGGGCCGCCACCCACTCCTGGCGCGCCTGCGCCGAGCGACACCTCACGACCTACGCGGCCTGCGCCCGCGTCGAACGGGAGCCGATCCATGCCTGAGATGCATTTCCACATCCGCTGGCCCGATGGCCGGCGCGAGGCTTGCTACTCGCCCTCCCTCGTCGTGAAGGACTTCCTCGCCCCAGGCGAGAGCTATGCCCTCGACGACTTCGTCGAGAAGACCCGCACGGCCCTCAACATCGCGAGCGAACGGGTGCGCGAGAGGTACGGCTTCGCCTGCTCGTCGGCGATGGCCCAACTCGCCCGGATCGAGGCTGCGGCGAAGCGGCAGGCCCCGGGCGGCCTCGTCACGGTCGAGACCTTCGAGCCTTGAACCAGAGCGTCCTTGGGAACATCCCGGAGTCAGAGCCATGACATCCACGTCCCGTCACGTCCCTGTCGCCATCGTCGGTGGCGGCCAAGCCGGACTCTCGGTCAGCTACCACCTGAAGCAGCGCGGCATCGAGCACCTCGTGTTCGAGAAGGAATCCGCGGCGCATACATGGTCCACGCAGCGCTGGGACACGTTCTGCCTGGTCACGCCGAACTGGCAGTGTGACCTGCCGGGGCACCCCTACGATGGGCCAGATCCTCACGGGTTCATGAAGAAGGACGAGATCGTCGCCTACCTGAAGGGCTTCGTCGCCAAGGTGAACCCGCCGATCCGCGAAGGTGTCGCAGTCACACGGGTCGAACGCCGCGAAGATGGTCTTTTCTCGGTCCGGACCTCGGACGGCGACTACACGGCGAGCGAGGTCGTGGTCGCGTCGGGCGGATATCATACGCCGATCATCCCGCGTATGGCCGAGAAGCTGCCGGGTTCGGTCACGCAGATCCACTCGAACCAGTACCGCAACCCGGCGCAACTGCCCGCGGGCGCGGTTCTGGTGGTGGGATCGGGCCAGTCCGGCGCCCAGATCGCCGAAGACCTTCAGCTCGCCGGCCGCATGGTCCATCTCGCGGTCGGCGACGCGCCGCGCTGCGCCCGGTTCTACCGGGGCCGCGACGTCGTCACGTGGCTCGCCGACATGGGCTACTACGAGATGACGGTCGACAACCACCCGCTGCGCGACGGCGTCCGCGACAACACCAACCACTACGTGACCGGCCGCGACGGCGGGCGCGACATCGACCTGCGCCGCTTCGCCCGCGAGGGCATGAAGCTCTACGGCGCGTTGGACGACTACCACGACGGTACGCTGCGCTTCCGCGACAACCTCAAGCGCTCACTCGACGGGGCAGACCGGACGTACAACGGCATCAACGCGGCCATCGACAAGTACATCGCCGAGAACGACATCCAGGCTCCGGTTCAGGAGCCCTACACTTCCGTTTGGGAGCCGGGCGAGCCCGTCACCGGCCTTATCCTTGCGGGCTCCGGCATCACGTCGATCATCTGGTGCATCGGCTTCACGCCGGATTTCCGGTGGCTCGATGCGTCCGTCTTCAACGGTGCAGGAAGCCCCAAGCACAAGCGCGGGGTGACGAAGGAGGACGGTGTCTACTTCATCGGCCTGCCCTGGCTGCACACCTGGGGCTCGGGCCGCTTCGGCGCGGTCGGCCGCGATGCCGAGTTCGTCGCGCAAGCCATCCAGAAGCGCCTCGGTACCGAGCGGTTCGCTCTGAAATTCGCCGTGAAGCCATCCACCCCATCCGCTTTCCGACAGTCGGTGCGATGACGCGCGGACATTGCTGCATCCCGGGTTGTAAGTCTTAGTCGCGCCACTTCCCAAGATTTATATTGTATTCGCCTGGCCGGGTTTCGCGTAGGCGGCTCGAAGGAAAGACGTTTCACGTCGGTCGATGCCTGTGTTCCTGCAAACGAAGCATCCTGGCCCAATCGGCCACCCGGATCCGAATCGCGCACATCGGGCGATCATTTTATATCGACCTGCGGGATGATAGATTTTGCATCCGTCTCGCCCCAGGAAAATAAATAATGTCGCGACGAGCGCGCCGCCAGAATCCTAGCTTGGCCATTGCCACTGCATTCGATTTGTGAGACCCTTCAGCAACGTCGAATATACTGAGGGCGTTGCGATGCGCAGGGCTTGGCGAATATTTTATTTGGCCATCGCCTGCGCCACGGGGCTTGTTGCTGCGCCGGATGCGCAGGCGGCGGAATATGCGCAAGGCATCTACGTTCTCGGCAACCGCGGCCCCCTCGCGGGGGTGACACCGCCGCCGGGCTTCTACTTCGAGAGCGAGACTTACTACTATTCCGGCAACTTCGGCGGAAACCGCCTCTTCCAGGGCGGCGGCGTCGTCGCCGCCAACATCAAGAACGACACGAGCGCGAACTTCGTGACGCCGATCTGGGTCACGCCGTTCGAGATCCTGGGCGGCAATCTCGGCTTTTCCATCACTATTCCGTTCGGCACACCCAATGTCAGTGCCGGGGCCGTCCTCGCCTCGCCGCGCATCGACCGTATCATTGCCGGCCGCGAGCGGGACGCCAACTTTACCGTCGGCGACATCTATCTCGCCTCGTTCGTAGGCTGGCATTCCGGCAACTTCCACTGGAGCGGCACGCTCCTCGGCGTCGTCCCGTCCGGCAGTTTCGAGAACGGCCAGCTCTCCAATATCGCGCTCAATCGCCCGGCGATCGATCTCAGCGCCGCGCTCACTTACCTCGATCCGCTTCTCGGCTACGAGCTCTCGGTCGTGCCGGGCATCACATTCAATTGGATCAATCCAGCGACGCAATACCTCACTGGCACGGAGTTCCATCTGGAATGGTCGGCTTCGAAGGACCTGAGCAAGGAACTGTCGGTCGGTCTCGTTGGCTACTATTACAACCAGCTCACCGGCGACAGCGGTTCGGGCGACAGGATCGGCTCGTTCAAAGGTCGAGTCACGTCACTCGGTGCCCAGATTGGCTACACCTTCAAGCTGGGCGAAATCCCGGTTTCGACGAATGTGCGCTTCTTCCGCGAGTTCGATGTCAAGAACCGCTTCGCCGGCACGGCAACGTACCTGACGATCTCTGCGCCACTCTGGGTCGCTCCGGCACAGCAGCCGGCGGACAATAAGCCGCTCGTGACGAAGCTTTGACGTCAGATACGGAGTATCTCTGCCCAAGAACGCGGCCGCGCGGGCTAGCCTCACATCCGAGGTCGATTTGGCCAGGTGGGACGGTGAGGGGTCAGACATCGGGCGTCGTCATCGGCCGGTGGGGTGAACCCGGATGTGCGATGCAGACCGGCTTGTTCTTCAAGCATGCAGCCTGCTCGGCGCGTTCCCGGACAGCGCCAGAACACGACCGGCGACAAGCCAAAGCTGCGTGGACGCCTGCAGCCGACGGACCTGCCGCGCGGGAGGAGCGTGCATCGCTGGCCACTGCGCTGAAGGACAACGTCCCCGAACGCCGATCCAAGCCCGGCCTCCACCTGCGCCAATCGCCTCCGGAGAGGAGTGACTCATGCCCTGCAAGGCCACATCACAAACTTTCTCAATGGCGGGCAGATTGGGAGAAGGCCTGCAGCGCGTTTGATGACGCCGCAGGCAGAGCCTGCAGATCGTTCATCCGCGCTTTTGCGCCTGCGATTGAAAATCGCGGAGCGCTTCAGGCGTCACGCTCGACTCCCCGAGGTCCACAATGATCCGATTCAGCTTGCCGGTGAAGTTGAATGGAACCTGATAGTCAGAGTCATCGACAGGCGTACCGGTATCGAGACCGACATCCAGGGTTTCATCCCAGGCAAAGGTGAAGGGCAGCGTACGCGGCAGGGAACGCCGTGCCACTTCCTGACCGTCGACGGAAAGCGTACCCGACCCGCCTCGCGAGAACGGGCCGCCTTTCGCGTCCATCTGCCAGTCGAAGATAATGGTGTGCCGACCGGGCAACAGCGCGACCGCGGCTTCCCATTTCGGTCGCTCCATGCCCAGCAGGTTCATTGTAAACACAGGCTTGCCCTCGCGCAGGTACAGGCCCCAGCCGGCAAAGCGGCCGCCTTGGGTAATCAGCATCCCGTTGGCCCCGCCCTGCGGCACCTCGATGTCGGCCGAAATTCGATATGAGCGATTGAGGATATTGGGCGCCGAATTCGCCTGAATGCCGAAGACCGGCGCCGTATAGATGAACTGCTTGCGGCCGGCGGCCGGGCCCGGTCGTGGCGTGATCATACCCGTGATCACCGAATTGTTTACAGGAAGCACTTGATAGCGGGTCGCTTCCACAAGCCAGAGCTCCTGCATGACACGCAGTCGCTCAGGCTCCTGTCTCGCAAGATCGTTCAACTCTGTGGGATCCTGCGCGAGATTGTACAGCTCCCAATTGTAGCCGTTGATCGCATCATCGGGAACCGGGGCGCTTGGATTCCACGGCGTGGCTATGGGTGTCGTGCACGCGACCCATCCGTCGTGGTAGATCGCGCGGTTGCCGAAGATTTCGAAATACTGGGTCTTGCGATGGGACGGCGCATCCGCGCCGGGCTTATCCCAGGTGTACACAACACTGGTGCCTTCCACCGGCGCTTGTGCAATCCCGTTCACCATGGTGGGATGTGGAATGCCGATCGCTTCGAGCAGCGTTGGCACGATATCGATCACGTGATGAAACTGCATTCGTATTCCGCCCTTGTCGGCGATACGCTTTGGCCAGGAGATTGCCATACCATTGCGTGTGCCGCCGAAGTGCGACGCCACCTGTTTGGTCCAGCGATAAGGCGTATTGAATGCGAACGTCCATGGCACGGCCATGTGATTATAGGTGCGGTCGCTGCCCCAGGCCTCGATCAGCGGCAACTGCTGCTCGACCGTGAATGACTGAAGATTGAAATAGGCGACCTCATTCGGCGTGCCGTTCATGGAGCCTTCGGCACTGCTGCCGTTATCGCCGCTGATGTAGATGATCAGCGTATTGTCGAACTGTCCGAGATCTTCGACCGCCTGGATGACGCGACCGATCTCGTGGTCGGTGTAGGCGAGATAGGCCGCATAGACCTCCACCTGCCGCGTGAAGAGCCTCTTCTCGTCGATCGACAGGCTATCCCACCGCTTCAGAAAATCCGGCCACGGCGGCAATTGCGCGTTCGCCGGAATCACGCCCAGCGTCTTCTGATTGTCGAAGATCTGACGGGCAAGCGTTTCCCAACCGGCGTCGAACTTGCCCTTGAACGTCTCGATCCAGTCTTTCGGCGGCTGGTGCGGCGCGTGCGTGCCGCCTGGCGCGTAGTGGATGAACCAGGGACGGTTGGGCGTGACCGCCGCAAGCGTCCTGATGTGGCTGATGGCATCGTCGGCCATCGCGGTCCCGAGATTCCAATCCTTCCGTCCGACGTAAGGATGGATCGGTGTTGTGTTGCGGAAAAGGTTGCCCGGCTGCCATTGGCTCGTATCGCCGCCGACGAACCCGAAGAAATAGTCGAAGCCCATGCCGACAGGCCAATTGCCGAACGGGCCGACGGGATTGGCTTCCCACGCAGGGATATTGTGATTTTTTCCGAACCAGGCGGTGGAATAACCGTTCAGACGCAACGTCTGCGCCACCGTGGCTTTCTCCGGCGGAATAATCGAGTTGTATCCGGGAAAGCCCGAAGACATTTCCGAGATATTTCCGGTCCCTGCCGAGTGATGGTTGCGGCCCGTGAGCATGGCTGCACGCGTGGGCGAGCAAAGGGCCGTGGTGTGGAAAGCCGTGTATCGAAGACCGGCCGCAGCGATCTTGTCGAGCGCGGGGGTCGGGATGAGGCCGCCGAAGGTCGACGGCGCGCCGAAACCGACGTCGTCGGTCAGGATCAGAAGTACATTCGGCGCGCCCTCCGGGGCAGCAACCGCGGGCGGCCAAGCGGCAACGCTATCCTTTGCCGTCGGCATGATCGTGCCGCTGAATTGCGGCGTTGGCGTCGGCAACACACGGCTGTTCGGGAACTCGACGGCATTCGGCGCGCCTGGGCTTCCGCGGAGCTGCGCGTGCACAGCGGTTCCTGTCACAGCCAGAGCGGCCGTTCCGGAGAGCAGGGCACGGCGGGTTGGACGGAACGTTGCGCCTTCGGGGGGCGCCGGCAAATCAATATTCGGCGCTGTCTCAGAGGGCTCGCTTTTCTTGATCATCGCAGTCCTCCCGCTGAGGCCGATCGCGTTCGATGCCCGGATCTGACGACGCAACGAAAGCCAAGATGGCTCGTCGAAGTGTCGACTGCCTCGGCATGTCGCGCCGCCGGACGGTAGCGTTGGCAGTAGTTTGGCGAGCACAAGTGTGAACCGCCCTTGATCACCTTCCGGGGAATTTTGATCTCCGGCTGACCAGGGTCGTAGCTGCCTTCCACGCATCCGCCGCGCGGATTCATCGGGATACAGCAAGCCTTGGGCGCATCGCCCTCATGCCTTGGCGTGTACCAGTCGGTCGTCCACTCCCAGACATTGCCGATCATGTCGTGCAGGCCGTAGCCGTTGGGCGGGAACGCGGTCACCGGCGAGGTGCGCTCGTAGCCGTCCAGGGCGAGATTCTCGTGCGGGAAGGCGCCTTGCCAGGTATTGGCCATGTGCCGGCCGCCCGGCGTGAGCTTGTCGCCCCAGGCGAACTCGGCCCCGTCGAGACCGCCGCGCGCGGCGTATTCCCACTCAGCCTCGGTCGGAAGGACCTTGCCGGCCCAGGCTGCGTAGGCATCAGCGTCGGCGTAGGCGACGTGCACCACCGGGTGATCGTCAAGGCCGGCGATCGAGGAGCCCGGCCCGTAGGGCCGCCGCCAATGCACGCCGAATCTAAAGCGCCACCACGCGCTCCAATCGTGCAGTTCGACCGCGCCCCTGGGCGGCTTGAACACGAGCGAGCCGGGCTTCAGCATGTGCGGCAACGCGCCGGGGTAATCCTTCGGGTCGGGCCGGCGCTCGGCCATCGTCACGTAGCCGGTGGCGCGCACGAAGGTCCGGAAATCGGCATTGGTGACCGGCGTGCGGTCGATCCAGAAGCCGTCTATGCAGACTCGATGGACCGGGGCCTCTTCCGGATAGTGCCGGTCCGAACCCATCCGGAACGTCCCTCCAGGCACAAAGACCATGTCCGGCGAGGGATCTGACGACATGGCGAACCGGTGGAGGATGGGAGCTCTCGGCATCGCGCGCGCCTCAACGCGGACCAACGAGAATGCCTGCTGAAGGCGTGCAGCAACGTATCAAGTCTGCGCACGGCAGCTTGACCGAATGGGACAGGGGATCGGTTTCGGCTCGGAAGCGCACTGTCCCATCCGGCTAGATCTGATGGAAGTTTCCCTGAGCCTGCGTGCCACGGTCCGCACCCGTAGGCCGAGATACCGGTTCTCCGGATACTCTTCGCTTCAGCCCCGATCGAAAGAGCCCCTTTCGACGGCCCGTTCAGGGGCGGCACAGGCCGATATGAGACGTCTGTCTAGCCCGCTGGGACGCCCAAAAGCCGCCGTTCGGATCTCGGCCCAATCCGGCGGGCTGCCTCGTGTTACGATAGCAGTTTCGGGTGCCGCGCGTGATCGGCGGAGAACGGGCACGCCGTGCGGGTAAGCCGTGCGGCCCTTACGGAAAGGCGCTAAAGGCGCTCCATGTCAGACGCTCTGTTTTCGCCGGCCGTGGCTCGCAACGCCGGACCCATCGTCGAAGTCCTGAAGCGCATCATGCCGCCCGACGGCCTCGTTCTCGAGATCGCAAGCGGGTCTGGTGAGCACGCCGTTCACTTCGCCAATGCGATGCCCGCGCTCGATTGGCAGCCCAGCGATCCAGACGAAGCGGCGCGCCGCAGCATCGGCGCCCATGCGCGGGCCTCGGGCCTGTCCAACATTCGTTCGCCGCTCGCGATCGATGCGGCCCGTCCGCCATGGCCGGTGGCGCGGGCCGATGCGCTCGTCGCGATCAACATGATCCATATCGCGCCCTGGGACGCCACCACCGGGTTGATGGCGGGCGCGGGCGCAACGCTTCCGGCGGGGGGCGTTCTCTATCTCTACGGTCCGTTCCGAGAGAATGGTGCCCACACCGCGCCGAGCAACACAGCGTTCGATGACAGCCTGCGAGCGAGGAACGCGTCCTGGGGTGTGCGTGACATCGAGGCCGTCGCGGCCGCCGCCGGGGCGCAGGGGCTACACCTTATCGAGCGCGTCGCGATGCCGGCCAACAATCTGAGCCTGATCTTCCGGAAGACAGGCCAATCCCCTGCGCCTGTCCGGGAGGCATCGCTTTGACCTCATCGACCTCGACAAGCGCAGTCGTGATCGGCGCTTCCGGCGGCATCGGCCAAGCCCTGGTCTCCCGACTCGCCGCGAGTGAGGCCTATGCGCCGATCTTCGCGCTCTCCCGCTCGCAGCCGTCAGTCCCGCGTGGCGTCCGCACCCACCCGATCGATCTGGGCGACGAGGCATCGATCGCGACGGCCGCGGCCAAGGTCGGTGCGGCCGGATCAGCCGGTCTGATCATCGTCGCGACCGGCATCCTCCATCAGGAGGGCGTCTTGCCCGAGAAGGCGCTCAAGGCGCTCGATCCCGCCGCCATGGCCGCCGTCCTTTCAATCAACACGATCGGCCCTGCGCTCGTCGCCAAGCATTTCGTGCCGTCGCTGGCGCGGGAGGGACGGTGCGTGTTCGCGGCGTTGTCGGCGCGGGTCGGATCCATCGAAGATAATCGGCTCGGGGGCTGGTACGCCTATCGCGCCTCGAAGGCGGCTTTGAACCAGATCCTACGGACCCTCTCGATCGAGGTGGCCCGCAGCCGACCGGACGCAATCGTCGTCGGCCTGCATCCGGGCACAGTCGCCTCCAACCTGTCGCGGCCCTTCCGGCCCGACCCGAGTGCCGAGGGTGTCTTTCAGCCCGATGAGAGTGCGGCTCATCTCCTGCGCGTGCTCGGCGACCTCGAAGTGAAGGATACCGGAGGCGTCTTCGCCTGGGACGGCACGCGTATCCCAGCCTAGGCGCGGCACCCGCTGGCGCGCGTCATACGGTTTATGCCGGGGGGATCAGCAGAGGCCAACGTCTGGTCTTCGCGTGGCCAGCATATTCGCATCCAGAATGCGCCCCTTTCGGTTTTGTGAGGCAAAGTCCTTCGGACCCTGAAGCGGCCGGGGTCCCTCGGTTGTCGTCGGCACTGTCTCGTCGGGGGACATGGACGCCGGCTCGCGCGGTCGGTCGGACCTGCAAGCCTTGCCTGTGTGCGGCCTGTCCGGCTCAGGGCATCGGAAACCAGTTTCCGTGGAAACCTGGCGGGATCCGGTGCCCGAGCCGGACAATCGCCATGGGGGGCGCCTCGAACGAGCGAGCATCGAGGATCGCAAAGTCCGTCGTTTCATGCGCCGTGTCGATCACGAAGCCCATCAGCCAGCCTTCGTCCTCACCAGCACCTTCGCTTGCAGGCACGAACACGAACTCGCCCGGGACGTGATGCTCGCCGAACGGGTGCACGCGGCGCTCACCCGTCTCAAGATCATGCTTGTAGAGCGTCGTCGCGCCGGCAAGCTGCGGATTGCCGTCTGCGGGTACGGACACCGTGTAGGCATACCGATATCTCTGTCCGAAGCGGCGCTCGTCGATGCGGGGAAACTCCTGCGCGGCTTGGTCGAGCACGCGACGCTCGACGCGTTGCGTCGTGGGGTCCAGGGTCCAGCGCTCAAGCCGACCCAGCGTGTCGAGTTCGCCGCCCTCCGAGGCGAACATCGTCGGATAGGCGATCACGTCGAGGATCACGCGCCCATCCTCACCGTCGAAGGCGTTGACGGCATGGAAGACGAAGCACGGCTCGACGTCGCACCACACGATGTCGGTGGCGCGCCCGTGCCGTGGAAGCAGCCCGACCCGGGCGCGGTGAGCGCTGTTCCAGCGAAACGGGAAGCGGTGGCCGGCGAGCACCGCCCGCATCGAGAAGGTGACGGGAAGGTCGAGCACGATCACGAAGCGTGCCGTGATCGCGCAGTCGTGGACGCAGGGACCGTGCTGGACCGCGATCGGTACGTCGCGGACCACCTTGCCGGTCGCCGAGACGACGACGTGGCGGATGGCGTCCCAGACACGCCCTTCATAGGCGATCGCGTGGGTCTCGCCGGTGATCGGATCGCGGTGCGGATGACCGGTGAAGGATCCGGCGAGCGTGCCCTCGAACGGATTGTAGCGTTGCGTCTCCAGGGTGTCGGAGAGTTCGACAGGGAAGCTGCCTGCTTCGACGACCGCGAAGGCGCGGCCCCCGATATCGACGACGTTGGTGTTGACGGTGTCGTTTGCGCCCCGACGCGGGCCGGGTGCGGCGGGCCGACCGAGGGCGGCGGCGGCCGTGCGCGAGCCGATCCACCGATTGCGGTACCACAAGGCTTTGCCATCCTTGATGGCGAGACCGTGCACCATGCCGTCGCCGAGAAACCAGTTGTGACCGCCCGACGCGGGCCGCACGGGGTTCGCGCCCATCTTGAGGTACCGACCGTCGAGCTGGGTCGGTATCGAGCCGATCACGGCGAGGTCCTGCAGCGTCAGCTCCTCCCGCATCGGCTCGTGGATGCCGATCACGAAGGGGTTCGGGGTCTTTGGCAGCCGCGCCCGGTTGTAGGCAGCCACCAGTTCGACGCCGCCTTCGAGGACAGCGCGGACGGCGGATCGAATGGGATTTGGCATCGGGAGCTATCCCTTGGGTGCGTCATGGGCAGAGATGCCCTCATGTCGAGGGCGACCCGGCTCCGACGATGCGGAGCGGGCAAGTCTGCGACCTCCGGCCTACCGGACCAGGACGACGGCTTTCCGCTCGTGGGACGGATGGTCGATCTGGGCGACGATGTACCCTGCCACGTCGGCTCGAGAGATCAGGCCGTTTCGCCAGGACGCGGGCTCGGTCAGGACCTTGTAGCGGCCTGTCGCGGCGCCGGGCGTCAGGACGCCGGGCCTGACGAGCGTCCAATCGAGGCTGCTCCTGCGGATGCGCATCTCCTGCGCGTCCTTGTCGTCGTAGGCGCGTCCGAACACCAAACGGAATGGCAGTTGCTGGAGAAGTCCGATCGCATCCCGGCTGTCGCCCGCACCGAAACCGGTGACGGCGATCAGCCGTTTCACCCCGGCGGTCTCCATTGCGGGCACGAGAAGGTTGGTCGCTTCCGAGAACAAGCGGACGGGCCTGATGAGATCCCTGATCGGTACGCCCAGCGCCTGCACCACGACATCCACGCCATCGAGGGCGGCGGCGACATCGGCCGCATTCACTGCGTCGCCCGTAAACCGTTCCAAGCTCGGATCCGACAGACCGATGCCGGCTGCGGACCGCGCGAAGGCGCGCACACGGTGCCCGGCCGCCAGAGCCGCCTTTGTGGTCTCCAGCCCGATGCCCTTGCTGGCGCCTATGACGAGAACATGTGCCATGCTTGGTTCCTCACCACCGTGGTGTTCGACAAGACCGCATGGCGGGAAGCCGCGCTATGTGGCCCCTTGACCGGGGCCTGTCGGGTCTGAGTGGCCCGAAGGGGGAATGGCGCTTGTTCACAGGCCTTTGGCAACGATCGTGGGCGGCCGAACCAGACCGAGAGTATGACGCCATGAGCGGGATCAAGTTCTGGAGCCGCGTTGCCGCAATGAGGTGGGCGTCGACGCGACCGAGACGCTCATCAGTCTCCGTGCAAAGGATCTCGGCGGCTTCGAAATTCGACGCGCCGTGCCGGCACCGGATCGCCGGACGGTCCCGCAATGCAGGGTCTTCCACCAAGCCGGCCCCGCCGCACGTCTGACGGGCCAGGGTATCGATGTCTGGCCGCATCCGCAGATCGGTCTCGCCACCGTGACCGGCCTTTGCCGCGGCGACGTCCATCGCCGGACCCGCCCCGGGGCCGATCGAGTCATCCGTCCGGGCGCATTGGACTGGATGGTCGCGGGCCGCCGAGTCGCCCATTCGGAGCACATTATGGCGACGGCGCGCGGCGGGCCGAACAGCCTGTTCGGGATCCAGACTAGGTTCGCTCTGCCGGAGAGCCACGAGGACGCGGCGTCGACCTTCGCGGATCACGCTGACGGGTCGCGATCTCCGATCGGGATGCACGCGCAGAACCGACTTTTCATCCCGCGCTGTCGACAACAAAAAATGAATTATTTCGCTTGCCATATGATCCTGGCACACAGAATAATGCATGCCGCCAAGTCAATCTCGGAACCCGCGAGATGGTTCCGGCACGGGCAAGCAACCCGCCGACGTGCACGCCAATACTACAGCACGTCGCCGAATGTCAGCGCAGGGACGAGGGAGGAAGCTCATGGCCATGCCAGATGCCGTGCCGGGTACGGCAACGCCCAATACCAATCGATGGCTACAAATTGTGCTTGGCGTGATCTGCATGGTTGCAGCGGCCAACATCCAGTATGCGTGGACGCTGTTCGTCCCCGAGATTCAGAAGACCTTCAACTGGGACCGCGCCGCGATCCAGGTCGCCTTCACGATCTTCGTCGTCGTCCAGACCTGGCTGACCCCGATCGAGGGGTACTTCATCGACAAGTACGGTCCCAGCCGCGTCGTCATGTTCGGCGGTCTGATGACGGGCCTGGCCTGGGTCATCAACTCCTACGCCACGAGCTTGAGCGGCTTCTATCTCGGCTCCGTGGCCGGCGGTATCGGCGTCGGCTGCGTCTACGCCACCTGCGTCAACAACGCGCTCAAGTGGTTCCCCGACAAGCGCGGCCTGGCGGTCGGCCTCACGGCGGGCGGCTACGGCGCCGGCTCCGCACTCACCATCCTGCCGATCGCCAAGATGATCGACGGCGGCAATTACGCCCAGGCCTTTTTCATCTTCGGTCTGATCCAGGGCGCGATCATCATGGCCGCCGCCATCGCCATGCGCGCGCCACTCAAGAACCAGGTGCCATTCTCCACCAAGGTCCTTCAGTCGCGGCGCGACTACACGCTGGCCGAGGCGCTGCGCA
This sequence comes from Methylobacterium sp. UNCCL125, assembly GCF_900116795.1. Lineage (NCBI taxonomy): Bacteria > Pseudomonadati > Pseudomonadota > Alphaproteobacteria > Hyphomicrobiales > Methylobacteriaceae > Methylobacterium > Methylobacterium sp. UNCCL125. The sequence continues at coordinate 315,615 of NZ_FPBW01000004.1, forward strand.
CCCCCGTCTTCTATGTGATGCTGCTGATGTTCACCTGCACGGTGACGGGCGGCCTGATGGCGGTGGCCCAGCTCGGCGTGATCGCGCAGGATCTCGGGGTGAAGAACTTCCAGGTCAACCTGTACTTCTTTGCCATGGCGGCGCTGCCCTTTGCGCTGATGCTCGACCGGATCATGAACGGCATCTCGCGCCCGCTCTTCGGCTTCATCTCGGACCGGATCGGACGGGAGAAGACCATGTTCATCGCGTTCGCGATGGAGGGTATCGGCATCGTGGCACTGGGCTATTTCGGTTCCAATCCTTGGGCCTTCGTCATCCTGTCCGGGGTGGTGTTCCTGGCCTGGGGCGAGGTCTACTCGCTGTTCAGCGCCACCGCTGCCGACACGTTCGGCTCCAAGCACATCGGCAAAATTTACGGCGTGCTCTACTGCGCCAAAGGCTTCGCGGCGCTGTTCGTGCCGGTGGGCAACCTGATCATGCAGGCGACCGGCACCTGGGCCACGGTCCTGTACACGGTGGCGAGCATGGACCTGATCGCCGCCTTGCTGGCGATCGCGGTGCTGCGGCCGATGCTCAAGCAGCACCACAAGGCAAACAACGACGCGGCGGCTCCCAAGCTGGCGCTGGCTCACGCCTGAACGTCGGGCTCGGCCACGCCGAGGCCCGGCGAAAGCCTCAAGGCCCCGGCTCCGGAATTCCGGAGCCGGGGTCGTGCTGACCGGCCAAGTTGCGGCATCCGCATGCTATCGCATCTCCGGGACGCATGCGCGTCGCAGACAGCCCGGAACACTCGGGCCTCCAGCCACCATCGCTTCAGGCACCGCTCTCCAGGTCCCCCATTTTCAAGCGGCCTCCCAGGTGCGCTCCGGCGCGTTCCTCGGATTTGATGCCAAGATCGATTTTTCGGCGCTCTCGGAGCTCGACTGTGCTGCAGCCACCTGGGACCTCTTTGGGTCTAATCTCGATCGGACAGACTGTGAGCCTGCGTGAGCAGGCCTATGACCGCATCAAGCGATCGATCCTCGCGATGGATCTCTACGACGGATCGGCACAGATCCGGCTGAACGAACACCAGATTGCGCAAGATCTCGGCATCAGCCGGACGCCAGTGCGAGAAGCCCTGACGCTTCTGGAACGGGAGGGCTTCGTGTGCACGGTGCCACGCCGCGGACTCTTCGTGACGCGCAAGACCAAGCGCGAAGTCATCGAGATGATCAGGGTCTGGGCCGCGCTGGAGGGCTCGGCAGCTCATGCCGCCGCCACGCACGCCACGGACGCCGATCTCCGCGACCTGAGCAAAGTCTTCCAGGATTTCGATCCCTCGGCATTGCCTGTTCATTTGACCGCTTATGAGGAAGCCAACCTCGATTTTCACCAGATGATCATCCGTCTCGGCGGCTGTGGATTGATGGTCGAGATGACGACCAACCTGTTCATCCACATGCGGGCGGTTCGATCGGCCTTCCTCCATCGGTCGGGGCGGTATGAAGTCTCGATGCGCGAGCATGCCGCCATCATCACCGCGCTGCAGGAACGCGACGCCGATCAGGCTGCGGTCCTCGTTCGCGATCATGCACTTGGTTTGATCGCCCACGTCGAAGCACATTGGGCGTGGCCAGAGGAATAAGGGACATCTCTGACGGAGGATCGACCCATGCTACCGTCCGTTCAGACCACCGACCTGCTCGGCCTCGGCTTCCTGATCATCGGCCTCGTCGGAGCGGGCGTTGCCAGCGCAAGCCGGTCGCCGCGTTTTGCAGAAGAGCCGCGTGAGGAACTCGCGGGCGGAGCGGTGCTTGTGGCGATCCTCGGCCTCGCCTTCGTGCTCGCCGAATGACAGACACAGCGCAAGCAGGATCGGCCTCTTCACGTGCGGCAGCGAACCAGCCCAGTGCCACCGACAGTCGATCGGTCCGCTCTCGATGCGTCTGAAGGGCCTTCCGGCGTCTGCGGAGGGAGATGTCCGTCACACCGCTTCCGGGACAGACATGCCCTGAAGCGGACGGCGTCTCCGCGCCTCCTGTGGAGACCAACGGTGCTTCGTCGGGGACAAACGCGAACTGCCAGGATCGAGGCGGCTTCCGTGCACGGGCAGCCTCTCGTCCGTTGACGCCCCGGGCATTCGCTGAGGTGGTCACGCAGGCGGGCGAATGAATCCCGGAGCCTCACCTGCCGGCCGAACCGAATTCCGGGACATCCTCAAGCGAGGCCGCGTGACGCGGCCCGTCATGGTTTAGGCCAGGGTCGGGACCGGGCCGGTGAAGCCCGCGGCCGGCTTGTCGCCGTCGAAGTGATTGGCGAGCGCGACCACGACTGCGAAGTTGGCGATGGCGGCAACGGGGAGGAGAGCGAGAGCGGCGAGCAGGGTCATCGGCGGCGTCCTGTTGTGCGGTGCGCAAGAAGCGATATCGCACTGCACGCCTTGCTTGGTATGCCACATACCCCAAGCCCGATATGCAGAGATTGCATGAGCAGATCGGGATGAGGGGCGTCTGCCGAGTGCCGTCATGCGAAGCGTCAAGTCGGGGTGCCGCTAGGGTCCGGACGCGATCAGCACCAGAACGCGACGACGGCGGCCAGAGCGAGGGCTGAGGCGTAGTTGCGGGCGAGCTTGTCGTAGCGCGTGGCGATGCGAGGGAGGTTTTTGAGGCGGTTGAACATCGCCTCGATGCGCCAAGGCTCCCGACAGCGGGGCTTGTCATGGTGGATCCGACGCTTGCGACCGCGTTTGCCCGGGATAACTGGGGCGACCCCGCTGTTGCGGAGGTCGGTGCGCAGCCAGTCGGCATCGTAGCCCTTGTCAGCGCTCAAACGGCGGATCCGGCCCGGCGCCTCGGCCAGCATCGCTGGGGCAGTCGTCACGTCGCTGGCGTTGCCCGGCGTCAGCAGGAGGACGCCGGGCCGGCCGAGGACATCGGTGAGGGCGTGGATCTCGGTCGTTTGACCACCGCGCGACGGGCCGATGGCCTGCGCCCTCGCCCCCCGTTCCCGCCATGGGCAGACCGGTGAGCCCGGACGTAGCTGCTGTCGAGAGCGGCCGCATCGCCAGCCCACCCGGCCTTGGCCAGCGCGGTCAGCATCGCCTTCCAGAAGCCGCGCCGCGACCAGCGGTTAAAGCGGTTGTAGACCGTCGTGCGCGGGCCATACGCGGTCGGGCCGTCGCGCCAGCGGCAGCCTCACGTCAGGACATGCAGGATGCCCGAGATGATCTGCCGGTCGTCTTTCCGCTCAGGTCCGGGCTGGTCCCTGGGCATGAACGGCTCGATCACCGCCCACTGCTCATCCGAGAACCAGAACAGGTTCGCCATCGGCACCTCCAGGCCGCAAACGGCCGCCTGGAATCACAAACCGCCAAACCGTGCAATGGCTTGGTTCGGTTCACACCCTAAGGCAACGACCTAGGGTAGCCCCAGCCGGCCGCCGTGCACAACATCGCCCTCTCACGAAGCTCTGAACCGGCCTCGGTGTCGCCTTGTCGTAAGTTCATCGCGAGGCACCCACTCGCCATGTCGTGCGAGCAAGTTGGCGACGGAAGCTCGGCGGCTTCGAAACGTCGCGTGCTCCATCCGATGACGCTAGCCGCGGCAGACCTCCTGACTGTTGATCCGCTGTGCCGCCTTCAGCCAGGGCGGCCCAGCAGTGTTCGTTGATCAGCGTCAGGCTCGTCGGCTCTGCCCGTCGTGCGTCTGCACGAGCCGGAGATGGGCGCGCCAGCGACCAATTCGAAGTTCCAGACATGGTCGCTATAGAGCGGCCGCAGGCGCGTACACGAGCCGTCGTTGAGCCACAGTCGGCTGTGCGGCCTGTGCTTTTTGGGGACCTTAAGCGCCTCGCGACGCGAGGGTAACGCTGGATCCGATCCTTGCCGGCCTGCCAGCCATTTGCTTGCAGTAGCGCCGTGACGCGGCGGGGTAGCCGTAGCGTCCAACCCACCTGCGTGCGGGCCACCAAATCGAGTCACCGCCGGATGGGCAGATTCGCTCTCAGATGTTCAGGGGAGGGCACCACGCTTTCTCTCGACGAAAGCGCCCGGCCCTGCTGCTTCGATGGGTGACCGCATCAAAATTGTCCTCTGGGTGTAATCATGATTTGAATTATATAATCAATTGCTCGGCGCTATATCGACAAACATAAAGCGAATTTCATAATTTTTTTATGCAAATATACAGAATTAATAGCTTTTATCCTAGATTTAATTCGTATACGCCCTTTCTTATCTGTTAATTTTTTTCAATCCGATACTGAGTCTGCTGTCCATCGAGTGAGTCGCTCGGCCCCCTCCCCTGCCCTGCTCCCCACCTGGTCGTGTATCTCCACCGCCAATTGAAAGGGCGTGCTGCCCTGCCGGCCGATGGTCGCGATGAGCTCTGGCGCATGGTTGCGGCTGAGAGCGGCTAGATGTTCGGTCCGCCAGAAGGCGGACGGCCTCTATCGACCGAGGCGGTGTGAGAACGCGGATCCCCAAGGTTTGGGAGATGCTCGGAGTAGCCTCCCGGAGCGCGGTGGCGGGCCTCAGGTTCGGATCGCCGCCATCAGCGGACGGACCCCAAAGATCTGGATCATCCGCTTCATGGTGTAGGCCAGAACCTGCAAGCTCATTCCGGCCCCGACCTTCGCTGGGATCCGGGCCAGGAAGTGTACTGCACCCATCCAGATCTTCAGTGTTCCGAACGGGCGCTCAGTAATCACTCCGGGACGCCCACCAAATTGCAGTCTGATTGGGGAATAATTTTTAAAATTTATACACCAAGCTTCCCTTGGCAGCGTGGTCCTGGGCGCGTGCCCCAATCTGCCCGGTGTAGGACAGGCCGGCGCTCAGGCCCGGCGCGAGCATCAGCCCGAGCCCGACCTCGCTCACCAGCACGTCCCGGTCGAGCGGCAGACCCCGGCTCGCGAACCGCGCCCCGGTCCCCCGGAATGCCAGCGGCACACTCGGCGCCAAGTCGCCGAACGACCGCCGGTAGGCGATCATCCCATGCACGAACGCCAGAGCAGGAACGTCGCGGTCCAGCGGCGCTTGCATCCGCAAGCCCATGATGGCGCTCGGCACCGTGTGTTCCTGCCCGAAGCCGGTCAGCGTGGCCGCTCCGCCCCGCTCTGCGAACCGCTCGCGCGTGACCGACACCACCGTCCCGCCCGCAAACGGCTCCAGCTCAACCGCCGCGCTCAGGCCGATCCGATAGCCCGCCTCGCCGAAGCCCTGCACGCTATGCCCGCCCAGCCGCGCCGTGGCGCTGTCCGACAGCCCCGGGAACGCGACCACGCGCCGGAGCTGGGCCGGATCGTCCGCCGCCAGCGCCCCGAACCGCAGTATGGCCGATCCCGCCTCCAGGCTGCCGTAGACGCCACCGAACGTGCTCGTGAGCGCGCCGGCCTGGACCTGGGCCGGGCTGGCAAAGCCAGACTCCAGGCTGCCGCCGACCGCGCCCATGCGCAGGGCGCCAAGCGACGTGCCGACCCGCGCGTCCAGGCCCAGCAGGAAGCCGGCGCTGTGGCGAGACAGCCCGGCGGCGTTGCCATCCGCGCGCACGCGCCCGACGCTGCCGAGCCCCTGTCCCCACAGGCTCACGGCCGACTCCAACCCATCGCCCGGCCGCGCCCCCGGAGCCGCGTCCCAGCGCAGACGGTCGAGCACCGCCTCGCGCAGAAGGCCGGCATTGGCGAACACGGTCGTGGCGAGGGTGGCATGCCCGTCCCCCGAAAGCGCGCCGAACGCTGACTGCGCTCGAGGCGCCGAGAGCATCGCCACGGCGTCGTAGAGCGGCGAACCGACCGCGCCCGCCTGTGCGGCCGCAGCCGCCGCGCGCTGGTTGCGCGTCTGCGCCACCGCGGCGAAGTCGAGGTCGTTGCGCGCCAGCGTCAGCGTCACCGCGTCGGAGGCGTATCCCAGGAACGGGGTCAGGAAGGCGAAGTTGCTGCTCACCCCGGCAAACCGATCCTGCACGCCGGCCGCCGCGGTCAGGATGGTGTAGCGCGTACGCGGCGCATATTGGCCGGTGCCGGCAACCGCCTGGACGGTGGCGCCCGTCACCGTGGCGCTGCCGCCGACGTCGACCCGGTCGGCGCGGCCGTCCGCGGTGGCATCGACCCGGTAGAGCGCCCCCGGCGCCAGGACGAGGCTGCCGGCTACGCTGATCCGGCCCAGCGCTCCCGCGCCGATGCCCGGGGCGAGCGTCGCACCGGTGCTGAGGCTCAGGCTGCCAAACCGGGCCTCGCCGGTCAGCAGACTGCCTGGCCCGATCGCGAGGGTGGCGTTGGGCAGGGCTCCGGCGACGGCGAGTTCGCCGCCGAGCACGCGGACCGGCCCGGACAGGGTGCTGAGCCCCGACAGCGTCAGGGTGCCGGGCCCGACCTTGATCAGGCTGGTCTGCGTGGCGCCGTCGACGATCCGGCCGGCATAGAGGGTGGAGGCGCCGTCGCCGCCGACGGTGAGCTGACCGTTGCCGAGCACGGCCTCGGGCGTTGAGCCGGCCAGCGAGCCGACCGCGAGGTCGGTGCGGCCGAGGTCGAGGCTGCCGTCGTTGGTGAGCCGGGTGATGCCGGTGGTCGGTCCGGTGAGCGCGAACGTGGCGCCGGGGGCGTTGCTCACAGCGCCCGCGAGCACGCCCGAGGCCTGGACGATGCCGGTATTGGCCAGCCCACCCGTGAGGGTGCCGGAACTGATCAGGGTGCCGGCATTGGCGAAGGGCGCGGAGACCGTGGTGAAGGTGCCGGTGTTGACGAGCGTGGCGCCGGCGGCGTTGACGGCGTCGGCGGTGAAGCTGCCGGCGTTGACGAGGCGGCCGGTGTTGAGCAGGTCGTCGACGACGCTGGCATTCTGCGCCACGGTGAGCAGGCCGGCATTGGCGATGCCGCCGGCCAGGAATCGGCCGCCGTCGGCGACCGTGACGGTGCCGACGTTGGTGAGCAGCCCGCTGAGGCCGTAGGCGCCGGTGACCGCCAGGGTCGCGCCCGCGGCGTTGGCGAACGTGCTGTCGCTGGCCACCGCCCCGGTGACGGCGAGGGTGCCGGCCCCGTTGCGGATGGCGCCGTCGATCCGGCCGGCGGAGGCCGTGACGGTACCCGTGTTGATCAGCCCGCCCGCGATCGTGCCGGCAGTGGCGAGCATGCCGCTGTTCGACACGCCGCCCGCGATGGCGCCGCTGTTCTGGGTCCAGCCGGCATTGGCGAGGCCGCCGGAGATCACCCCGTTCGTCGCGAGGTTGCCGCTGTTCGACACACCGCCCGTGATGGTGCCGCTGTTGGCTGCCTGACCGGCATTGGCGAGGCCGCCGGAGATGATTCCGTCATTCGTGAGCGTGCCGGTGTTCGCGACCGCGCCGGTGATCGTCCCCCCATTCGTGAGGCTGCCGGCATTGCCGAGGCCGGCGGCCGCCGTGAGGCTCGCGGTCCGCGCGACCGCGACCGTACCGGCGTTGGTGAGCGGCCCGCTGAGGCTGTAGGCGCCGGTGACCGCGAGCGTTGCGCCTGCGGCGTTGGTGAAGGTGTTGTCGCCGGCCACCGCGCCGGTGACGGCGAGGGTGCCGGCCTCGTTGCGGATGGCGCCGTCGATCCGGCCGGCGCTGGCCGTGACGGTGCCGGTGTTGGTCAGCCCGCCCGCGATCGTACCGGAGGTGGCGAGCGTAGCGCTGTTCGACACGCCGCCCGTGACGGCGCCGCTGTTCTGGGTCCAGCCGGCATTGATGAGGCTGCCGGCGATGGTTCCGCTGGTCGTGAGCCAGCCGGTGTTTGCGACCCCTCCGGTGATCGTCCCGCCATTCGTGAGGCGGCCGGCATTGCCGAGGCCGGCGGACGCCGTGAGGCTGGCGGCCCGCGCGACCGCGACCGTGCCGGCGTTGGTGAGCGGCCCGGCGAGGCTGTAGGCGCCGGTGACCGCCAGCGTCGCACCGGCAGCGTTGGCGAAGGTTCCGTCGCTGGCCACAGTTCCGGTGACGGCGAGGGTCCCGGCGTCGTTGCGGATGGCGCCGTCGATCCGGCCGGCGCTGGCCAGCACCGTGCCGGTGTTGGTCAGCCCGCCCGCCACCGTGCCGGAGGTGGTCAGGCTGCCGATATTGGCGACGCCGCCTGTGATGGCGCCGCTATTGAACGCCGTGCCGGCATTGATGAGCCCGCCCGCCAGGGTTCCGGCGTTGACCAGGACGGTGTCGGGCCAGCTGACGAGTGGGGCGAGGAGACGGGCGGTCGCGGAGAGGTTGAGGGTGCCGGCCGCGATAGTGGTGCCGCCGGTGTAGGTGCTGGCGCCAATCAGCGTCAGGGTTCCGGTGCCGGCCTTGGTCAGTCCGCCGGTTCCGTCGAGGGTGCCGGCGAAGGTGGTGGAGGTGCCGTCCGCTCCGGCGGTGAGGCGGGCGTTGCCGAGCGCGACGCGGCCCTGTCCGGCGAGGGATCCGATGGTCTCGCTGTCGGCGAGCGCCAGGGTTGCGCCGGCCGCGATGGTGACGGCGCTGCGGTCGCCGATGGCCTGCCCGCCGCGGGCGAGCAAGGTGCCTTCCGCGAGGGTGGTGGCGCCCGTGTAGATGTTGGTGCCCGCCAGGGCGAGGGTCCCGGAGCCGAGCTTGGTCAGTCCGCCGGATCCGGAGAGGGACTGGGCGAGGGTGACGGTGTTGGCGGGATCGGCGATGTCGAGGCCGCCGCCGTTCCGGCTCCAGGTGATCGGGCGGGTCGTGGAGGAGAAGGCGGTTCCGGTGATCTGGAGGGTTCCGCCGTCGAAGGCGAGCGAACCGGTGGCGGCGCCGAGGTTGGCGTCGCGCGCCACCGAGAGGGTGCCGCCCGCGAGCACGACACCGCCCGAGAAGGTGTTCGTGCCGGAGAGCGTCAGCGTGCCCAGCCCGAGCTTGGACAAGGTCCCCGGACCGGACACGACGTTCGACACCGTCAGGGTCTGCGCCGGATCGACGACCAGACCCGAGACACCCTCCAGGGTGAAGGGACGCGTGGTCGTGAAGCTCGCCATCGCCTCCAGGGCGGCCCCGTCGCCGATCGTGACAGCCCCGTAGGCCTGGCCGAGATTCGCCTCCCGCGATACTGAAACGGTGCCCGCCAGGATCTGCGTGCCGCCCGTATAGGTGTTGTCGGCCCGAAGGCTCAATCGGCCCAGGCCCGTCTTGGACAGGCCGCCATTGCCGGACACGACCGCATCTTCCGTGAGCGTCGCACCGGCGAGCACCCCGAGGGTACCGCCGTCGCGCAGGATGACGGGCCGCCCGAGCGCGAAGCTCCGGGTGGCGATCAGCGCGCTCTTCTTCTCCAGCGTCACGCTGTTGCTGGGGTCGCCGAGCGCCTCGGTCTTGTCGACGGCAAGCCCGCCCTGCCAGACGGCGACCCCGCCGGTGAAGTCGCTCGTCCCGGTCAGGAGCTGAATGCCGGTCCCGTCCTTGATCAAGCCGCCATTGCCGGAGATGCGACCGTCGAAGTGCGGCGCCATGCTCGCGTCAGTGACGTCGAGCACCAGCGGCGCCATCTCGGTCGTCAGCAGATGGGCCTTGGTGGCGCGGCCATGGTCGTCGAGGTTCTTGAGGACGAACGGCAGGAGCGGCCCGTTATCGTCCGGCTGATCGTCGCCATAGCTTGTCGCGGGAGGATTGGGCGCCACGGCCCGATACTGCCGGAACGCATCGGAGCTCAGTTGCTGCTGGAGGGCTTGGCCGATCCTCAGCAGCGTCTGCTCCTGATAGGGATTGGCGTCGATGAGGATGTTCGCCGGCGCCCCACCCACCTGAAAGGGCACGTTGAGTTGGGGCGATGAGGAAGTCTGTTCCGTCGAGAAGGTAAATATGCCGAGGCCGTCGTTGGTGTCGTCGTCAGTGCCGAGAAAGCCGACCACCGCATCGACACCGAGTGCATTGCGGACATTCGACATCAGCGTCGTCGAGATCCGGATCCAATTCGCATAGGCGCGTTTGAATTCGTCGATGGAGGCGTAGGGGCCGACCTTATCTACGGCCAGACCAGCCAGGGCCATCTCGCCGCTATCGAGGTCCGGGTTCTTCTTGGCGAAGGCCACGAGGTCGTCGATCGTGCGGGCGAATACCTTCGGATCCACGTTCAGCCGCGAGAACTTGTCTCCGAGCAGCCGGACGAGAGCGCTCTTGTAATCGTCGGGCGATGAGACACGAGAGGCAAGGTAGCTCGAAATCGAAACGTAGGCATCGTAGAAGTAGAATGGTGAGGCCCCGGTGGTCGCGGCTTCGACCCACCTGGCCCCGTTGTCGAAGGATTGCCGAAAATCGCTCAGAACTGCGGCCCTGGCGGCCGGATCGGTCGGAATCTGCACGGATGAATCGGCAAGCTTCACGAACTGGACGAGATCGTCGTCCGACATCGCCAGGACCGCCGTCTTCACCGCCGCGTCGACGCTGGCGCGATCGAGCGACACGACGGCGGCGTGCGCGGCCGTCAGCATCCCGCCGACGAGGGAATTGAACTGCGCGGGCCGCTGAGGATCCTCGGTGGGCGTCGCGCTGTAGACGCCGACCTTCAGGCCGGTCAGGTCACCGGTCAGGCCGGCATTGTAGTCGGCAGGCCGGACGAAGTCCTTGCTGCGCGTGTCGGTCGTGTCGAGCTTGACCATCCCGTTGAGGGCGGCGGCGAGGTCGTGGACGCTGTTGCCCATCGGGCCGGCGGTGTCGATTTGCCGGGAATAGGGCGTGATGCCGGTCGTGCTGATCAGGCCCGCCGTCGGCTTGAGTGCGTAGAGACCTTGCTGCTGCGCTGGATAGATGATCGAGTCGGAGGTTTGCGATCCGACGGTAAGCGGCGCGAAGCGCATGGCAGCCGCGATGCTCGGCCCGCTGCTGGATCCGGCCACCGCGATCGACGGATCGACCGGGCTGATCGTCTGACCGCCCGTGCTGCTTTGATTGTTGCTCGTCAGCCCGGCCCACTGGCCCATATTGGCCTTGCCCAGGATAAGCAGGCCCTGCTCCCGCATCCCGGTCACCAGCGTCGCCTCGGCGGCCGGACGGGATCCGATCAGGGCGGCCGAGCCCGCAGTGGTGCGCAGATCGTCGGCGGTGCCGATATTCATCTTGAGCAGAACCGGTACGCCGAAGAGCGGCGGCAGCGTCCGGCCCTGGCGCTGCGCCTCCATCCGCTGCGCATCCGCTTGGTCGGCGAGCGTCAGGATATCCGGATTGATCTGCTCGACGGAGCGCAGGGCCGGGCCTGCATGGTCGAGTTGCTGGATCTTGTACAGGTACTGCAACACGATCTCGCGCGACGTCGTCTCGCCCCGTTGCAGCATGCCGCCGAGGTCCAAGGCTGTTCGCCCGGTGAGGTCGACGCCGCCGTAATCGGGCAGCGGATTGCTCGAGAGGGTTCGCGTCAGGGAGACGGGGTCCGGCGGCTTCGGCAGCGAGGCGTCCGTGAGCCCGAGCCGCCCCACGAGACCGACGATGTCGGCTTCCGTCGCGGCGCGCGGGTCGAAGGTCACCAGCGGCCGGGCGGAGACCGACAAGGTGGCGATCTCTGCGTCGGTCTTGGGCTGGCCGGCGCGGATATAGGCAGCGCGGACGACGTCACGCAGGGCGAGCTGATTCTGGGGATCGCTCGCCTGTGCGGAGGCCGGCACGGTCAGCCACAGGGCGCCCAGGAGGGTTCCGGAAACGCGCAGTCGCCCCCGTGACGCGGGCAGGCCAAGGAACATGGTCGATCTCCGGAGCTGTGATCTGGACAAGGGACTTCGACGGGCCGGGGCGCGGCATCCGGGCCGCGGACGGACTCACCCGGGCCTCTGCCCTCGGTGACGGCACCCGCGCGCCGACCGGCACGGCGCGCCGGCGGGCGTGCCGCGATGGAGTCGCCGGAAAGCCCCGGACACGCAGGGCCGCGATTTTATCGACCCTGCCGCCTTCGACGGGCGAGAATGGCCATTCGGCAAGCGGGATCGCGAGACCGGCGCCGGCACGGTGTCGATCGGCCGGACGGACTGGGACGAGGCGGACGGCCGGACCGCGACCGAGCTTTGCCTATGGGCACAGCGGGACCCGCGACCGGGCGTCCGGTGCGCGAGCGCCGTACGACGGATCGGCCTATGGCCGGTCACTTGGCTTCTCCGTTCGAACCGGCCGCCCCAGAGATTTGAAGGGCGGTCGTCGACGTTCTTCTCACGCAGGCGAAACAGGTCCGTGGATCATCGAAGTCGCGACACGGCGAGTCGGCGATAAAATCTGCGGCGCTCATGCCGATGAGATAGAAAATAACTTTCCGATCTTTCAAGTGCCGTCATTATAGACCGTATTATCTGTACATTTTTCCTCTATTGAAGGATGTGTAATTCGTCATCCCGGGGTTCTGCCGCCGGTCGATTGCGGCAGATCCCAGCATTTCCTGATTTTGGCATGATAATTGCTTGCCACCATTGTCGATCCATCGTGTGGACGGGGGCGCAAATCGCGTCGATCACGATCGTTTGGCCGGGCATGTAACCGAATTGCCACAATTCGGCCGGCACATCCCGCGTGCGTGAGCGTCCGCTTCTGCCGGCAAAGAGGGGGCACACGCCGCGAGGCCTCCGCGGACGGCGGCCGGCTTCAGCGGCGGCCAACCCAGGATGGGGTCGGACGAGGCGTCGGCCCCATCCGCGCAAACTGACCGGAGACCCTTCCGGGAACGCTGCCGTCGCGTCGAACTGCCGCCCATCTTGGCAGCAGGCGCCGCAGGCTAGAGCTCGGCCGGTCGTCGAGCGCGACGAGCGCGGCCTCCAACGGCGGGCCGAGAATACCCACCTTCCCACGGCACGTCCGGTCAAACCGCTCGGCCAGAGTCGCTCCGACATAGGATCGCCAGGCGTCGAAGGTGTGGCAGAAATACAGCGTACCGACCTGTTGATGTGACACTTCGATTTCGCCCTCGACGCAATTTCTGTGCCAATATGAAGAATGGTCGATGTAATCGATTAGCCGGCACTCGATTAGCACAGAATTCGCGAGGAAATCAACATTCTTCGGTTGCTTTTTATCTCGTCACTATGGCTTTTTCGAAATCCATTACCGCCAGTTGCGACCCAAACGAAGGTAGACTTAGATTTTACCCGCGCATGATAACGAGATTGAGATCAGATGACACCTGACGTCTGATCGAAAATCTTCCGTTGATGCGATATTTTGAATCGCGGGCGGATTAAATGTACAAGAAAATCGAATTTCCAGCGTTCTTCATCGAAAAGAGGCGTCTTCGGGATTCGGTTTTATCGGTCTCATGGGGCGCGAGCCTGGGCCTCGTGGCTCTGGGATGGTCCGGGCCGAACCTTTCCCTCGCGCAGAGCGCCGTCAGCACCGATCCGGCGTCGTGGCGCACGCCGGAATATCAGGCCGACTGGGGCCTGGGGGCGATGCGCGCCGCCGATGCCTATGCGGCCGGCTACACGGGTTTGGGCGTCACGGTCGGCGTGGTCGATTCGGGCATCTACACCGCCCACCCGGAATTCGCCGACGGCCGCGTGAAGCCGCTCACGATCACCGGCACCTTCGGATCGGACGGCTATTACTTCACGAATGGGTCCGGGGTGCCGGACGACCGGTCTCCGCAGCCGAGTTTCTTCGACAAGGGCGAGCCCTACACCGTTCCCGGCACCTACGATCCGGCCGTCAACGATCCGCACGGCACCCACGTGAGCGGGTCGATCGCGGCCTCCCGCAACGGCGTCGGCATGCACGGCGTGGCGTTCGACGCCAAACTCTACGTTGCGAACACGCACACGACGGATGAAGGCATCTACGGGGCGAACGCCGACTACGCGTACTTCAAGAACGCCTATGGCAGTCTCGCGGCCGCCGGCGCCCGGGCGATCAACTCGTCCTGGGGCAGCCCCCCGCCAACGGACAACTACAACACGCTCCCTGGCTTACGCCAAGCCTACACGAAATTCGACGGCCAGCTCGGCTATCTCGATGCCTTGTCGGATGTCGCCAAGCAGTACGGCATCATCCAAGTCTTCGCTGCGGGAAACACCGGCTGGGACAATCCGAACGTGCGCTCGTCCCTGCCGTCCTTCCGGCCGGATATCGAGAAGAACTGGCTCGCAATCGGCGCGGCCGGACGAGGCGCCAACGGAAGCACGGCCTCCGAGGATGTCATCCTCGTGTCATACTCGAACCGCGCCGGCGCCGCCAAATATTGGTTCGTCGTCGCTCCTGGCGACGAAATCAACAGTACGGCACCGATATACACGCGGAGCGCCGTCTGGAGTGCTCAAGACTGGAGTATCGATCCAAACAATCAGACCGGCTACACCACGATCGGCGGGACCTCGATGGCGGCGCCACACGCCACCGGTGCGCTGGCGGTCATCATGCAGCGCTATCCGTACATGTCCAACACGCAGACCCGCGACGTCCTGCTCACCACCGCCTATCACCGCAATGCCGTCGATGGCGTTCCCGACGCCAACCCCAATGCGCCCAACGCAGTCTGGGGCTGGGGCCTGATCGACCTCGACAAGGCCATGCGGGGGCCCGGCCAGTTCCTGGGGCCCGTCGCCGCGAACCTCCCCGCGGGCGTGAAGGACACATGGTCCAACGACATCTCCGAGGACGCGCTGATCCAGCGCAAACGGGAGAACGACGCCGAGGCGGCCACATGGGCGACCCGCAAGGCCACCCTCGCTTCCCGCCTTCAGCCCCCGGTCCTGACGGCCGGCCTGCCGGCAAGCCTGACTGCGCTGGACGGCGTCGTCAGCGCACTGCGCAACGGCAGCGAATCCGGGATCCTGAACGCTATCAAGGCCGCCAACAACGATCCCGTCGCTAACCAGGTCCTGGCGACGTTCGTCCGGTCCAACGGGTATGACAACGTCTGGCCCCTCACGAACCCGGCCTACGCCTCTGCCCGCAACGACATGGGCAACCTCCTGAGCGGCTATCTCTCGGGGCTGACGAGCGCCGATTACGACAGCACCATCGCTCAGATCGTCCGCGATTGGCAGAACGAGTCTCGGTTCGAGCCCATACGGATCGCCTCTTTCGCCGAAATCCCCACCCAGGGCAGCCTGATCAAGCTCGGGGATGGGACGCTGACGCTGAGCGGCACGAACACCTTCTCGGGCGGCGTCGTCCTGGCGGGCGGCACCCTCTCGGTCTCGCGCGACGTCAACCTCGGCGCCGCCACCGGTGCCCTCGCCTTCGACGGCGGAACCCTCCAGATCACCGGAACCGCCTTCACCTCCACCACCCGCCCGATCACCTGGGGCCGGAACGGCGGCGGCCTCGACATCGCCGATCCCGCCAACACCGTCACCCTCGCACAGGCCCTCTCCGGACCCGGCGGCCTCACCAAGGCCGGCCCCGGAACCCTCACCCTGGCGGGCACCAACACCTACACGGGCGCCACCAGCATCGCGGCCGGCACCCTGCTCGCCCGCGGCGGGCAGGCCATCGGCGACCTCAGCCGCGTCACCATCGCGCCCGGCGCGACCCTGGCGCTCGCCGACAGCGAGACCGTTGGATCCCTCGCCGGACAGGGGCGCGTCGCGCTCGGCACCGCCCGCCTCACCGCCGGCGGGGACGGCACCTCCACCACCTTCGCCGGCACCCTCCACGGAACCGGCGGCCTGACCAAGGCCGGCGCCGGAACCCTCACGCTGACCGGCGCCAGCACCTACACCGGCGGCACCACCATCGCGGCCGGCACCCTCAGCGCGATTAACGCCGCGGCGCTGGGCACCGGAGCGGCGACGGTCGCGGCGGCCGGGACCCTCGACGTGAACGACGTCACCCTCGCCAACACCCTGACGCTGACGGGCACCGGTGTGGGCGGCGTCGGCGCACTCACCGGCACCGGCACGGCCGGCGTCTCGGGGGCGATCACGCTAGCCGGCAATGCCACGCTCGGTGGCCGCGGCACCCTGACTCTCTCCGGCACCATCGACAACGGCGGCAACGGCTACGGTTTGTCGAAGGTCGGCACCGGCACCGCGATCCTCACGGCCGCCAACACCTATACGGGCACCACCACGATTTCTGGCGGCAGGCTAGCCCTGGCCGGGGCCGGTTCGATCAGCGCCTCCAGCGGCGTGGCGCTCGCCACGGGCGGCACCTTCGACATCGCCGGCCTGACCGGGACCAGCGCCACCATCGCCGGCCTCCTCGACACAGCCCCCGGCCAAGCCGGCACCGTGACCCTCGGCGCCAGCACGCTCACGATCGCCAACGCCAGCACCAGCTTCGGCGGTAGCATCACCGGCATCGGCGGCCTGACCCTTACGGCAGGCACCCAGACGCTGACCGGGACCAGCATCTACACCGGCCGTACCACGATCACCGGCGGTATGCTGTCGCTGGCCGGGGCTGGCTCGATCGCCGCCTCCAGCGGCGTGGCGCTGGCCACCGGCGCCAGCTTCGACATCTCTGGCCTGACCGGGACGGGCACCATGATCGCCGGCCTGGCCGACACGGCTGTCGGCCAGGCCGGCACCGTCACGCTCGGCACCAAGACGCTGACCGTGGCAGATGCCGGTGGCAGCTTCAGCGGTACGATCACCGGCACCGGCGGCCTGAGCCTGACCGGCGGCCGGCAGATCCTGACTGGGCACAGCACCTACACGGGTACCACCACAGTGGCGGACGCCACGCTGGAGATTGACGGCGTGCTCAGCGCCTCCGAGGTGACGGTCCGGCGCGGGGGCACGCTGTCGGGCACGGGTAAGATCGGCGACCCTCTGATCGAGGCCGGCGGCCGGCTCGCCCCGGGCAGTGCCGCGGCGATCGGCACCCTGACGATCCACGGCCCGCTGACCTTCGCGCCGGGCGCGTTCTACACGGTTCGGATCACGCCCACGTCCAACGACCGCACCGACGTGACCGGGCCGGTGACGATCCAGGGCGGCAATGTGCAGGTGCTGGCGGGTTCGGGCACCTACACACCGGTCCTGCGCTACACGCTGCTCACCGCGAGCGGCGGCATCACTGGCACGTTCACCAGCCTGCGGACCACGAGCAACCTCGCCTTCCTGACGCCGTCGCTGACCTACGAGGCCCACGGCATCACCCTCGGCTTCGCTCAGACGGCGCCACTCACCAGCGCGGCAACCACTCCGAACCAGGCCACAATCGCGGGTGCCCTCAACGGCACCGGGCCGACCGTCACCAGCACGCCGGTCACGGGCGGCAGCGCACCCCCCGCCGTGACGACGAGCGTCTCAGCCACGGGTACGGTCACCACCGCGGTGAGCGCCGGCGCCGGCACGACCACGGTGGTCTCGACCCCAGCCGCGCAGGTGACCACCGCGCTCCTGAACCAGACAGCCTGCGGCGCCGTGCAGGCGCTCAACAGCCTGTCGGGCGAAATCCAGGGCTCCGCCGTCTCCGTGCAGGCGCAGACCGCCCTCGCCGCGCAGGGCACCCTGCTCGAGCACCTGCGCTTCGGCGCTGGTCCGGCCGGCAGTTCCGGCCTGACTGGCGCCGCCGGCCAGCGCTTCGCCCCCGGCACCACCCTGCCGGCCGGCTACGCCGCCCTTACCCCGGACGAGCCTGCCACCGGCCTCGTGCCGGTGCGGCCGCTCGCGCCGCGCTACGGCGTCTGGGGGCAAGCCTTCGGGGTGTTCGGTTCGAGCGACGCCACCCGCAACACCGCTCGCCTCACCCGGGAGACTGGCGGCTTCCTACTCGGCGCCGAGGCCGGCCCGGGCGTGCTCGGCGACGGGCTGGGCGCCGACCTCGACGGCTGGCGCGTCGGCGTGGCGGGCGGCTCGGGCGTCACGCAGTTCGACATAAGCGCGCGCCAGTCGTCGGGTCGGATCGAGGGCAGCTTTGGCGGCGCCTATGCCAGCGGAGTGCTCGGACCCGTGCAGGTTCGCCTCGGCGCGCTGTATGGCCGGGACGCCCTCGACACCCGCCGGACCGTGCTGTTCCCGGGCTTCTCGCAGGCGGTCAGCGGCCGGGCGGGCGGCAGCACACTGCAGGGCTTCGGCGAGGTCGGCTACCGGATCGGCGGGGTGGAGCGCTCTGTCGAGCCATTCGTGGGGGTGGCCGCGCTGCGCCTGCGCCGGGACGGCTTCACCGAGACCGGGGGCTCGGCGGCACTGGCGGCGTTCGGGCGGACCGACCTCATCGAGACGGCCACAGCGGGCCTCCAGGCGCGGGCGGTTGTGGCGGACCTGTTCGGGGGCGCCGGCCCGCTGCTGGCGCAGGGTCTGATCGGCTACCGGCGTGCGTTCGGGGACGTGGCGCCGGCCGCTCTCCTGGCGTTCCGGGGCAGCTCGGCCTTCCGGACGGCCGGCGCGCCGCTGGCCCCGGACGCAGCCATGGTGACCGCAGGCCTCGACTGGGCGGTGGCGCCGGGAACAGTGATGGGATTGAGCTATGACGGTCAGATCGGGGCGCGGACGTGCGATCACGCCGTCAAGGGCAGCTTCTCGTACCGCTGGTAAGCGGGGTTAGAGCTGTTACGGACTGTTGCGAAGTCGGCGGCCCTGGATAGAAGCAGGACGCTGAAGGCGACGAGGTGCAATCCGGCCAAGGTGGCAGGTAGACGCTCGTAGTCGCTGGCCAAGCGGCGGAAGCGGGCCATCCAGGCGAAGGCGCGCTCGACGACCCATCTGCGTGGCAGCAGGACGAAGCCGCGCTTGGACTCGGATAGCTTCACGACCTCCAGGGCGATGTCGTGATCGGCTGCCGCCCTCGCCGCACGCTCGCCGATATAGCCCTGATCGACGTAGGCGAGATCCACGCTGTCACCGGTCGCCTCCTGCACGGCGTCGGCCAGCGCCGCTACATCAGCGCGGTCATCGGCATTGGCGGGCGTGCCGTGCACGCCATAGCGCACGACGTAGCGCAGCCCGTTGAACACTTCCCGCAGGCTGTGCTCGCGCTGGGTGGCGGTCTCGGGGAGCAGCGGCAGATAAGGAGCGACCAAGGCCCATTCTTCATCGCTGACATCGGACGGGTAGGCGCGGCGGGACTGCATCCCCCAGAAACTGGCGCAGCCGCAGGTCCGTAACAGCCTATAGGCCGTGCCAGTGTCACGGTGCGTGCCGCCGGACGTTCTGGCTGCCTATCCGGCCATCCGATACCGCATACATCAGATATCGGCCAACCTTATACCATCCGCAGGCAGTTTATGTCTGACTTTGTTAACATCATTGCCCAATACTCACTATAATACAGCTAGTCGATGCCACATAAAACTCAACATATTTCTCGTGGAAATTACCTTGTGCTGCGAAAAGTAAGATATTATTCCTTGAATATTCCATAAAACTTCAAGGCATCTGCCCCTTCCGTAAATGATAATCTCAGCATATCTGCCGTTTTAGGATGATATGAGGACTGTTTTTCGGGGTCTTGGCAGGTGACAACAGACTCTTTTGCCACATATGCCAAAGATACCGGTCTCTTCAGCCTCGCGCTCATCTTCGGATTGGCCGGAGACGCGCTCGACGTCGATCGGGCGGCACGCGAGTATCTTTCGCCAGACTAGCTGAGCGGTTTCGACGATCTCATCCGCATCGCCCGCGCGAGCGGGTACAAGGCACGCCGGGGGCGATCGTCCATCAAACGCCTCTCGGCCCTCGCCCTGCCGGTCATCGCACGCGGACCTGACGGGCGGTTCTTCGTCATCGGACGCCGCACTGACACCGGCGTGTTCGTTGGCGAGGCTGGCGGCGGCCCCACCCCATGGACGCTCGCACAGCTGGCGTCCAACTGGACCGGTGAGGTCCTGTTTGCGGTCCGCCGTGCGCCCGCGAGTGCAGGCCCCACCCCGTTCGGGCTGGCGTGGTTCCTGCCGGCCGTGCGCCGCTTCAGGAACGTTCTGGCCGAGGTGCTCGTCGTCTCGGTGTTCATCCAGCTGCTGGCGCTGGTCGCCCCCCTGTTCACCCAGGTGGTGATCGACAAGGTCCTGGTTCATCGTGGCCTGACGACGTTGCAGGTCCTCGTAGTCGGTCTGCTCGCGGTGAACCTTGCCGAGGCCGCGCTCAGTTGGCTGCGCACCTACGTCTTCGCCCACACCACCAGCCGCATGGACGCGATCCTCGGCGCGCAGCTGTTTCGGCACCTCGTGGCGCTGCCCATCAGCTACTTCGAGAGCCGCCCGACCGGGCAGACGGTGGCGCGCGTACGCGAGCTGGAGAACGTGCGCAACTTCGTCACCTCGTCGGCGCTCACCCTGGTCATCGACGTGGTGTTCGGGCTGGCCTTCCTGGCGGTGATGGCGTGGTACTCGGCCACGCTCACCCTCGTGGTCGCAGCCTCGATCCCGATCTACGCGACGATCTCCCTCGCCCTGACGCCCGTCCTGAAGGCGCGGGTGCAGGAGAAGTTCCAGCGCGGGGCGGCCAACCAGTCCATGCTGGTGGAGAGCCTGGGCGGCATCCAGACCCTCAAGGCCATGGCGGTCGAGCCGCAGGTCCGTGCCCGCTACGAGGAGCAACTCGCCGGCTATATCGGTGCGGCCCTGCGCTGCGTGACCCTGGGCGCCGCGGGCTGCCAGCTCGTCGGGCTGACCGGCAAGGTGACGAGCGCGGCACTGCTGTGGTTCGGCGCACAGGCGGTGATCGGCGGGACGCTGACCATCAGCGAGTTCGTGGCCTTCAACATGCGGGCCGGGTAGATCAGCGGGCCGGTGCTGCGCCTCGCCCAGCTTTGGCAGGACTTCCAGCAGTTCCGGCTGTCCGTCGACCGGCTCGGCGACATCCTCAACACGCCGGTCGAACCCGGCTTTGACGGCGTCAAGCAGTGCCCGCCTCCGCTGCGGGGCCACATCCGCTTCGAGGGCGTGGGCTTCCGCTACCGGCCGGGCGGACCGGAGATCCTGCGCGGGCTCGACATCGAGATCCGACCCGGCGAGGTGGTGGGCATCGTCGGCCGCTCGGGCTCCGGCAAGTCGACGCTGACCAAGCTGCTGCAGCGCCCGTACCTGCCCGAGCGCGGGCGGCTTCTGGTCGACGGCATCGATGTCGGGCTGCTCGACCCGTCCGGGCTACGCCGGCAGATCGGGGTGGTGCTGCAGGAGAACGTGCTGTTCGCCCGCACCATCCGCGAGAACATCGCCCTGGCCGATCCGGGCGGATCACCGGCATTCGCCCCGGGCTGGGAAGCTCAGATGCGCCGGGTGATCAGCTCAGCACGCCCTGTGGGCATGTCATGCCGTATTTATGCGCAACCGGCGCGCGCTCTGTAAATGGAATACCCGTCCAATTTTCCCGAAGGTATTGGGATAAGGAACCTTTCGAAACTCTTCGACGCAGAACAATCTGTGTCTTCTTTAGGCAGGCGCCGCGCCCTACACGATGTCGGGCTGGCCGCGCCGGTGCTCGTGCCCCGCGATGACGCGGCGCAGGAGCCGGGTCAGGGTGTCCTGCTCCGCCGGGGTGAGGGCCTCGACGGTCAGGGCGTGCGCGGCCCGCGCCGCCGGCTCCATCGCGCTGTGGAGCGCGGCCCCCGCTTCGGTCAGCCGACAGACCTGCGCGCGGCGGTCGAGGGGCGAGGTCGAGCGGCTCACCAGGCCGCGCGCCGCGAGGCGTTTCAGGGCGCCG
Source organism: Methylobacterium sp. UNCCL125 (assembly GCF_900116795.1). Lineage (NCBI taxonomy): Bacteria > Pseudomonadati > Pseudomonadota > Alphaproteobacteria > Hyphomicrobiales > Methylobacteriaceae > Methylobacterium > Methylobacterium sp. UNCCL125. The sequence goes on from NZ_FPBW01000004.1 coordinate 337,081, forward strand.
GTCGTCGTCGTCCGGTCGAGGGCGACCGCGCTCGCGAGGGTCGTCTGATCGGCCTCCGCCAGGTCCCGCAGCAGCGACAGCAGGCTGTACTGCAGCGGAGTGACGCGAAACGCGGCACAGCTTTCCGCGAAAAGGCTGACGTGGATCTGGTGCATGCGGCGGGCGAGGAAGCCCGGGCGCTCGCCCAGGGGCCAGTGCCGCGTGTCCGCCGCCCCGTTCGCCTTTGCCGACCCCGCCGCGAATCCGGCGTCCAGGCCCTCATCCATCGTCCGACTCCGCAGAACGGTTCCAGTCTTGGCACGCCGCGTGCAACGCCGGAATACGAAGCATGCTTCGCTTTTGGCAAGGGCGAGGCCGGCGCGCGCCGGCCGGGACCACGAGGTCGACATGGACAATCGCCGCTACGATCTGGTTCTGCGGGGCGGGCGGGTCATCTGCCCGGCCTCCGGCATCGACGGCATCCGCGACGTCGCGGTGCGGGACGGGCGCATCGCCGCCGTGGCGGAGGCGATCCTGCCCTCGGCCGCCGCCGAGGTCATCGACGTCACGGGCAAGCTCGTCCTGCCCGGCATGATCGACACCCACGCCCACGTCTACCAGTACGTCACCGGCCGGTTCGGCCTGAACCCCGACATGGTCGGCGTGCGCTCGGGCGTCACGACGGTGGTGGACCAGGGCGGCCCGTCCTGCATGACCCTGCCGGGCTTCCGCCACTTCATCGCCGAGCGGTCGCAGACGCAGGTGCTCGCCTTCCTGTCGGCCTACCTCGTCGGTGGCCTGGAGGGGCATTTCTACCCGAACCTCTACAGCCCGGACGGCGTCGATATCGACGCGACGGTGAAGTCGGCCACCGAGAACCGCGACCTCGTGCGCGGCATCAAGGGCCATGCCGAGATCGGCGGCTTCGCCCGCTGGGGCATCAAGGTGATGGAGATGGCCGCCGAGATCAGCCGGCGCGCCGACCTGCCGCTCTACGTGCATTTCGGCCAGCTCTGGGGCCTCCCGGAATCGGGGGCCAACGGCGAGGATGCCGACACCATCGTCGAGCGGGTGATCCCCCTGCTGCGGCCGGGCGACGTGCTGGCCCATCCCTTCACCCGCCACCCGGGCGGCTTCATCAACGAGCAGGGCGAGGTGCACCACATCATCCGCCGGGCCATGGAGGCCGGGCTGAAGGTCGATGTCGGCCACGGGAGCCACTTCTCCTACCGCGTGGCCCGCGCCTCGCTGCCGGCGGGCGTGATCCCCTACACGCTGGGCGCCGACATGCACGGCTACAACACCGAGGTCCCCGAGGTGAAGAAGCCCGCCGGCACCCCGGACGAGCACCACGACGACGAGAACCATCCCTTCCTCGGCCAGGCCCGCTTCAGCCTGACCCAGGCGATGAGCTCGATGATGGCGCTCGGCATCCCGCTGGAGAACGTGGTGCCGATGGTGACGTCGCATCCGGCCGAGATGCTGCGCATGGGCGACCGGATCGGCGCCCTCAAGATCGGATACGCGGCCGACGTCTCGGTGCTGCACGACGACCGCGGCCGCTTCCTGCTGCGCGACAACGAGGACACGCGGGTGATCGCCGACCGCCTGCTGCGCCCGGCCTTCTGCCTGCGCGCGGGGAAGCGATTCGAGGCCGACTCGCCGATCCTGCCCCAGGCGATCGCGGCCTGAGGTGGCGCCGATGCCCGCCATCGTCCTCGACGACCCGACACCGCCGGATCCGCGCCACCGCTGGGACAGCCTGGACGCGGCGGCCCGGGGCGCCTGCTACGACAACAACGCGGGCGTGCCCGACAGCGCCGCGCAGGTCGCCGCCCGCAACGCGGCCTCCGCGACCTACCGGGCCGCGCATCCGGACGGGCTCGACATCCCCTACGCCGCCGGAGCGCGCAGGGGCTTCGACCTCTACCCGGCGACGGAGACGGGGGCGCCCTGCCTCGTCTTCGTCCACGGCGGCTACTGGCAGCGCAACGCCCGGGCCGATTTCGCCTGCTTCGCTGAGGGCCTGAACGCGGCCGGCTGGTCCGTGGCGATGCCGGGCTACACGCTGGCACCCGAGGCGAGCCTCACCGGCATCGTCGCCGAGATCGGTGCCGCCCTCGACTGGCTCGCCGTGCACGGACCGGCGCGCGGGATCGGCGGCCCGACGATCCTTGCCGGCTGGTCCGCGGGGGCGCACCTCGCCGCTCTCCACCTCGGACATCCCGCCGTGTCCGCGGTCCTGGCGATCTCCGGCGTCTACGACCTCGCGCCGATCCGCGAGACCTACCTGAACGAGAAGCTCGGGCTGACCGAGGTCGAGATCGAGACGCTGTCGCCCCTGCGGCTGGCGGTCACGCCGAAGCCCATGACGATCGCCTACGGCAGCCGGGAGTTGCCCGCCCTCGTCCACGACGCACGCAACCTCCACGCCCTGCGCAGCGCCGCCCACGCGCCGGGCGCCCTGCTGCCTGTGCCGGGCGCCGACCACTTCTCGATCCTCGACGGATTCCGCCGGCCCGACGGCCTCCTGGTCCGGGCCGCGCAGGACCTTCTCGGAGGCGCCCGATGAGCCGCGAGGGCGTCGGGGCCTCCCTGCCCCGCAAGGAGGACGACCGCCTGATGCGCGGGCGCGGCCAGTATGTCGGCGACCTCCGGTTGCCGGGCCTGCAGGACGTCGCCTTCGTGCGCAGTCCGATGGCGCATGCCCGGATCCGCGCCATCCACGTGCCGGAAGCCTGCCGCGACCGCGTCTTCACCGCCGCGGACCTCGACGGGGTGCTGCCGATCCGGGCCGTCTCAGGGCTGCCCGGCTTCAAGGTCTCTGAGCAGCCGGTGCTCGCCACCGGCAAGGTCCGGCAGGTGGGCGAGTTGGTGGCGATGTGCGTCGCCCCGACCCGCGCGGAGGCCGAGGACATCGCCGCCTCCGTGGTGCTCGACCTGGAGGAATTGCCTGCAATCCACGACATGCTGGCCGCGCGCGAGCCGGGCTCCGCCCTCGTCCACGAGCACTGGGGCGACAACGTCTTCCTGGAGACCCTGGTCGACGTCGGCATCGAGAGTGCCCTCGACGCGCCGATCCGGGTCAGCCGCACCATCTCGACGGGGCGGCAATGCATGGCGCCGATCGAGGGCCGCGGCACCGTCGTGCAGCTCGATCACCGCCTCGACCAGCTCGTCGTCCACACCGCGAGCCAGATGCCGCACATCGTGCGCAACGGCCTCTCGGAGTGCCTCGGGATCGAGCAGGGCCGCATTCGCATCGTCTCGCCGGATGTCGGCGGCGGTTTCGGCTACAAGGCCATCCTGCTTGCCGAGGACGTGGCGCTGGCGTGGCTCGCGCTCCGCTGCGGCCACCCGGTCCGCTGGCTGGAGGACCGCCGCGAGCACCTGACCGCCAACGCCAATTGCCGTGAGCACCATTACCGCATCACCGCCTACGCGGAGCGGGACGGGACCCTGCGCGGCATCGACTGCGAGGCCACCGTCGATTCCGGCGCCTACTCGGCCTACCCGTTCTCGGCATGCCTGGAGGCCGCGCAGGTCGCCAGCATCCTGCCAGGGCCCTACGACTTTCCGGCCTATCGCTGCCGCACGTGGTCGGTGGCGACCAACAAGTGCCCGATCCTGCCGTACCGGGGGGTGGCGCGCACCGGCGTCTGCTTCGCCCTGGAGCTCGTCCTCGACGCCGTCGCCCGCGCGGCCGGGATCCCGCCCGAGGCGGTGCGCGAGAAGAACCTCGTGCGGCCCGAGCAGATGCCGTTCGACAACATCACGAAGAAGCACTTCGACAGCGGCGACTACCCGGAGGCCCTGGCCCGGGCGCTGATGGCCGTCGACGTGGAGGCGGTCCGCGCCCGCCAACGTCAGGGCGAGCCGGACGGGCGCCGGATCGGCCTCGGCCTCGCGATCTACTGCGAGCAGGCGGCGCACGGCACCTCGGTCTATTCCGGCTGGGGGATCCCGATGGTGCCCGGCCACGAGCAGGCCAGCGCCCGCCTGACCCCGGACGGCGGCCTGGAGCTGCGGATCGGCGCCCATTCCCACGGCCAGGGTCTGGAGACGACCCTCGCCCAGGTCGCCCACGAGATCCTGGGCGTGCCGGTGGCGCGCACCCGCCTCGTCCACGGCGACACGGCGATGACACCCTACTCCACCGGCTCCTGGGGCTCGCGCGTGATGGTGATGGCCGGCGGCGCGGTCGCGGCGGCCTGCGAGGAACTGCGCGCCCGCGCCGTGCGGATCGGCGCCCACCTGCTCCAGGCGCGGCCCGAGGAGTGCCGATTCGAGGGCGGCCACGTCGTCGGTCCCACCGGCGACGTCCCACTCGAGGCGATCGCCCGCACCTGGTACCGGCGCCCGCAGGATCTCGCGCCCGACACCGATCCGGGCGGGCTCGAAGTCACCGCCGGCTACAAGCCGGTGCGCGATTCCGGCACCTTCTCGTACGCGGCGCACGCGGCCGTGGTGGCGGTGGATCCCGAACTCGGGGCGGTGGAGATCCTCGACTACGTCATCGTCGAGGACGGCGGCACGCTGGTGAACCCGCTGGTCGTGGACGGCCAGATCTACGGCGGCCTCGCGCAAGGGATCGGCACGGCGCTTCTTGAGGAGATGCGCTTCGACGGCCGCGGCCAGCCGCTCGCCTCGACCTTCGCCGACTATCTCATGCCCGGCGCCGCCGACGTACCGATGGCGCGCATCGACCACATGGAGACGCCCTCGCCCTACACGCGCTTCGGCCAGAAGGGCATCGGCGAGGGCGGCGCCATCGCACCCCCTGCGGCGCTGGCCAACGCCGTCAACGACGCGCTGGCGCCGCTGGGCGTCGAGATGCTGCATTCCCCCGTCACCCCCCGACGCATCGTGGAGGCCGTGCTCGCCGCCCGCGCGCCCGCCGAGACCGCGCGGGAGGCCGCATGAAGCCCGCACCCTTCGCCTGGGAGCGGCCGGGCAGCCTCGCCGCGCTCTTGGACCGCCTCGCACAGGCCACCTGCAACGTGAAGCTGATCGCGGGAGGGCAGTCCCTCGGGCCGATGCTGAACCTGCGCCTCGTCGAGCCGGATCTCATCCTCGACATCACCGGCATCCCCGAGCTCCGCGAAGCCCGGGTCGAGGGCGACACGCTCGTCCTCGGGGCCTGCGTGACCCATGCCGACATCGAGGACGGGCGCGTTGCCGACGTCACCGGCGGCGCCCTGCAGCGGGTGGCGTCAGCGATCGCCTACCGGCCGGTGCGCAACCGCGGCACGGTCGGCGGCAGCCTCGTCCACGCCGATCCGGCCGCCGACTGGGTCAGCGCCCTGACGGCCCTCGGTGCCGAGGTCGAGATCGCGGGCCGGAACGGCCGCCGCACCCTGCCGGTGGAGCGCTTCGTCACCGGCGCCCTCGAAGTGGCGCTCGGCGCGGGCGAGATCCTCGTCGCCGTGCGCGTGCCGGCGCTGCCGGCGGGCGCCGCCTGGGGCTACGTCAAGCACTGTGCGAAGATCGGCGAGTTCGCCCATGCCATCGGAGCCGTGCGCCTCGAACCGGGCGCGGGCCTGGGCCGGGCCGTGATCGGCGCGGTCGAGGGGCCGCCCGTGCTCCTGGCCGATGCGCGCCCGCTCTTCGGCGGCCGCATCGGCGCCGACTTCGCCGCGCGCTTCGATCCCCGGGTCGCGGATCAGGCCCTGCGGGAGGCCGGCATGGCCGACGCGGTCGAGCGGCACATCCACGTCACCGTCCTCGCCCGCGCGGTGGCGGCGGCCGGGCCCGTTCCCCACGCCAAGCCCCTTCCGGAGGCCGCATGAGCGCCGCGCTGGCCGAACCCGGGGCGTCCCGCATGGCCCTCGCGCTGACGGTGAACGGCCGCGCCGTCCGGGTCGCGGCCGAGCCACGCAGCCATCTCGGCGACGTGCTGCGCGACGGGCTCGACCTCACCGGCACGCATCTGGGCTGCGAGCACGGCATCTGCGGCGCCTGCACGGTGCTGCTCGACGGCGAGCCCGCCCGCGCCTGCCTGACCTTCGCGGGCGCCTGCGCGGGCGCCGCCGTCACCACGATCGAGGGCCTCGACACGGACGCGATCGCGGGCGAGCTGCGGGCCGCCTTCAACCGCGAGCATGCGCTCCAGTGTGGCTACTGCACGCCCGGGATGCTTGTGGCCGCCCGCGATCTGGTCCTGCGGCTGCCCGAGGCCGACGAGCGGCGGATCCGCGTCGGCCTGTCGGGCAATCTCTGCCGCTGCACCGGCTATGCCGGCATCGTCCGGGCCGTGATGGCGGTGATCGCGGACCGGCGCGGGCGCGGAATCCTCCCGGAGACCGGCGCGGCGCGCGCCCTCGGCCCGGTCGGCGCGCGGGTCGGCGAGGCGATGGTCGCGCCCCTGACTCCGCCGGCCAAGCCCCTCGCCCCGGTCGCGCCCGCCGCGGTGGCGGATCTGTCCGACACCTTTGAGCCGGCTCACAGCTTCACGCAGGCGGTCGACCTCGCGCATCCGCCGGAGGCCGTCTTCGCGCTGCTGGGCGATATCGACGCGGTCGCCGCCTGCCTGCCCGGCGCGGTCCTGACGGCGCGGCCCGCGCCTGACGCCGTGGAGGGCGGCCTGCAGGCGCGGATCGGACCGATCGCCGTGACGTTCCGCGGTCGCGCCCGCCTCACGCGGCAGGAGGCGGCGCGGACCGGCTCGGTCCACGGCGCCGGAACCGACTCCGGCGGCCGCTCGGCCACCGAGGGCCGGATCCGCTACCGGGTCGAGGCTGGACCGGCGCCGGGCACCGCCCGGGTCGCACTCGACGTCGGCTACACCCTGACCGGGCCACTCGCCCAGTTCGGCCGCCCCGGCCTCGTGCGCGACCTCGCCGGCCGCATCGCGGCGGAGTTCGCCCGCAACCTCGATGCCCGGCTCTCGGGCGTCGCGGCCCCGGCCCCCGCCGGCCTCAACCCGCTCCGCCTGCTCCTCGGCCTCGCCCGCGCGCGCCTCGCGGCGTGGTTCGGCCGCGCCTGATCCCACCCCGCCTGAACGCACCGGAGACACGCGAATGCCCAGCAGGTTCACCCTCACGACCGCGATCCTGCTGGCGCTGACGGCGACGGGCGCCCGGGCGGACGCGATCCGCATCGGCGTCAACGAGCCCCTGACCGGGCCGTTCGCGGCCTCGGGCACCTACGTGGTGAACGGCGCCAAGATCGCCGCCGACGAGATCAACGCCAAGGGCGGCGTCCTCGGCAAGACGCTGGAACTCGTGATCGAAGACAACAAGAGCAACCCGACCGAGGCCGCCGCGGTCGCCGAGAAGCTGATCACCAGCGACAAGACCCCGGTGATGATGGGCGCCTGGGGCTCCAGCCTGACGCTCGCCGTGATGCCCAAGCTCGCGGATTACGAGACGCCGATGCTGGTCGAGACCTCCTCGTCCGGCAAGATCACGACCTCCGGCAACCCTTACGTGTTCCGGATCTCGCCGCCCTCGTCGCTGGAGGCCGAGACCTTCGCGCCGATGGTCGGCCGCCTCGGGCTGAAGAAGGTCGATTTCCTCGTCCTCAACAACGATTTCGGCCGCGGCGCAGCGACCGATTTCGGTAAGATGCTCAAGGACAAGGGCGTCGCGGTCGGCCTCGTCGAGACCATTGACCAGGGCGCGCAGGACATGAGCGCGCAGCTCGCCAAGCTGAAGGCCTCGGATTCTGACACGATCATGATCACGAGCTCCGTCGATCAGCTCGTGCTGCTGTTCAAGCAGATGGCGGCGCTCGGCCTGAAGAAGCGGGTTATCACCACCGGCGGATCGCAGAACCCGGACCAGATCATCGCCCAGGCCGGCGCGGCCGCCGACGGCACGATGCACCTCACGACGTTCCTGCCCTGGTCGCCCGACAGGACGCCGGACCCGAAGGCCACGGAGGCCTTCATCGCCGCGTGGAAGAAGCGCGGCTTCGACTTCGCCGGCGTGACCGAGAGCTTCCGCGGCTACGACGGCATCCGCGCGATCGCCCACGCCATCGAGAAGGCGGGCTCGGCCGATCCGGCCGCGATCACCAAGGCCTTCTGGTCGGTCGACTTCGTCGGGCTCAACGGTCCGATCCGCTTCGCCAAGGCCGGCCCCGCCGGGAAGGAGAGCGGGCAGAGCAAGCCCGACGTCTACCTCATCGAGATCAAGGACGGGAAGGTAATCGTGCCGGCACTGTAGGGCTGCCGCCGCGCGCCGTCCCTCCCCCCTCGGCGGGGGCTTACAGAATCACACATCGGGTTCGGCCACGCGGTTTCAGGACCGAGCGCGGGTCCCCTCTCCCGAGCGGGAGAGGGATAGGGTGAGGGACGAGAGCTTTCAGAACGAGGCGCGTCCTGTCGCGCATCGATCGCGCTCTCGATCCGAAGAGTTCTCATCCCTCAACCCCAACCCTCTCCCGCACGGGAGAGGGGGCCTGTCGCGCTCTGCGGCCCGCGGCGGTGCAAAACGAAGATGTGTGACCATCGTCGCTGCGGGAGAGGGAGACGCGCGGTGCCGGCTCCCGAATTGGCAACCCGCGTGTCCCCGCACGCAGCGAGGCGCCGGTCGTCCGGCACGCAACCTGCCAGGAGAAGCCCATGAACGAACTGGTCCAGCACCTCGTCAACGCGCTCATCCTCGGCGGTACATACGCGCTGTTGGGGATCGGCCTGACGCTGATCTTCGGGATCATGAACGTCGTGAACTTCACCCACGGCGCGCTCTACACCGTCGGCGCCTACGTTATGTACCTCGCGGTCGCGGCGCTGGGGCTGAACTTCTTCCTGGCGCTGCCGGTGGCGATTCTCGGCGGCCTCCTGCTCGGGGCCGCGATCGAGCTGGTGCTGCTGCGGCCGTTCCGGGGCTCGGACATCGACACCACCATGCTGGTGATGATCGGCGCCGGGATCATCCTGCAATCGGGCACGCTCTGGATCTTCGGCGGCGTCGCCAAGGCGATCCCCGCGCCCTTCCCGGAGGCGCCGCTGGAGATCGGCCCGGTCTCGGTGTCGTGGCTGCGGCTGTTCGTGCTCGGCGCGGCGTTGACCCTGATCGCCCTGACCTATGCGCTGATCAACCGGACCAAGCTCGGGCTCGCCATGCGCGCCGCCTTCCAGGATTCCGACACGGCGGCGCTGATGGGCGTCGACGTCCGCCGGATCTACACCGCGACCTTCGCGCTGGGCTCGTCGCTGGCGGCGGCCGCCGGCGCGCTCCTCGGTCCCGTCTACGTGGTGTTCCCGCAGATGGGCGGCCTCGCCGAGCTGAAGGCCTTCGCCATCGTCATCCTGGGCGGGCTCGGTAACGTCACCGGCGCGGCGATCGGCGGCTTCATCCTGGCGCTCGCCGAGGAACTGGGGGCCGGCTACGTCTCCTCCGGCTACCGGGACGCGATGGGCTTCCTGATCATCATCGCAGTCCTGCTCTACAGGCCGACCGGGCTGTTCGCGAAGGCGGAGCGCATCGGATGACCCGGCTTCTCCCCCTCGCCCTGCTCGCCGGCCTCGTCGCCCTGCCCCTGGGTCTCGGCGCCAACCCCTACCTCCTCAACGCGCTGATCGTGACGGGCATCCTGACGATCGGCGCCATGAGCCTGAACCTGCTCCTCGGCTTTACCGGGCAGCTCAGCCTCGGCCACATCGCGTTCTTCGGCATCGGCGCCTATGTCAGCGCGCTGACGAGCCTCGGCTTCGACGTCGATCTCGGGTTCGGCATCCGCGCGGTCCACGAGCCGTGGCCGGCAGCGGTCGGGTTCCTGCTGGCGACGGTCGCGGCGGGCGGCTGCGGCTACCTGATCGGGCGGCTCTCCTTCCGGGTGCGGGGCGCCTATTTCGTCATCGTGACGATCTCCTTCGCCGAGGTCGTACGGCTCGTGGCTCTCAACTGGGTCGAGCTGACGCAGGGACCGCTGGCGCTGACCAACATCCCGGCCATCACCCTCGGTCTACCGGGCCTCGGGATGTGGACCCTGAAGACCAAGCTCCAGAACTACTACCTCGTGCTGGCCGTCGGCACGCTGTGCTGGCTGATCATCGCCCGCCTGGTCGGCGGGCGCTTCGGCCGGGCGATGCGGGGCCTGAAGGAGAACGAGTCCCTGGCGCTCTCGGTGGGCATCAACGCCACCCGCACGCTGACCGTCGCGGCCGTGATTTCGGCGGCGATGGCCGGCGCGGCCGGCAGCCTCTACGCGCATTACCTGCGGATCATCGATCCCGACGTGTTCCTGTTCGCCACCACGGTCACCATGGTCATCATGGTGGTGGCGGGCGGCAAGGGCAGCCTGATGGGCCCGGTCGTCGGCGGCCTGATCTTCGGTCTGCTGCCGGTGGCGCTCCGCCCGGTCATGGCGCCGGAGGCGCAGTGGATCGTCTACGGCCTCGTGCTGATCGTGATCCTGTTCGTGATGCCGCGAGGCATCGTGCCGGGTCTCTCGGCCCTGCTCGGCCGCCGGCAGGTCCGGTCGATCCCGGTCCTCGAAGCCAACCCGGCGGTGCAGCGATGAGCGCGATCCTCTCGGTCGAGCATGTCGGCGTCCGCTTCGGCGGCCTCGTCGCCATCGCCGACCTGCATTTCGACGTCCAGGCCGGCGAGATCGTCAGCCTGATCGGCCCGAACGGGGCTGGCAAGACCACGGCCTTCAACGTGATGACGGGCTTCCTCAAGCCCAGCCAGGGCGATGTCCGCTTCCGCGGCACGTCGCTGAAGGGCCTGCCGCCGCACGCGATCACGCGGCTCGGACTCGCCCGCACCTTCCAGCGCACCAGCGTCTTCCCGGACGACACGGTGTTCGACAACGTGATGATCGGCCTGCACCAGATGGGCGCCGCCGCGGGCCGCGCGCCCGTTCTCGACGCGCTCCTCGGCCGCGCGGGGGCCGGCGAGAGGCAGCTGCGCGCCCGCGCCGCGGCGCTGCTCGACTGGGTCGGGCTCGCCGGCCGGGCGCAGGAGAAGGCCGGCGCCCTAGCCTACGGCGAGCAGCGCCTCGTCGGCGTGGCGCTGGCGCTCGCCACCGAGCCCGCCATGCTGCTCCTCGACGAGCCGGTCTCGGGGATGAACGCCTCCGAGACGCGGGTCTTCGTGCGCCTGATCCGGCAGATCCGGGAGCGCGGCGTCACCATCCTGCTCGTCGAGCACGACATGCCGATGGTGATGGAGGTCTCCGACCGCATCGTCGTCCTCAATTACGGCCGCCTGATCGCCGAGGGGCCGCCGGACCGGATCCGCAGCGATCCGGCGGTGATCGAGGCCTATCTCGGCCAGGGCAGCGCGGCCCGGCAGGCCGCCGCTGCCGCGCAGGAGGCGGTCCATGCTTGAGATCCGCGACCTCGTCTGCGGCTACGGCCACGTCACGGCGCTGAAAGGGCTGACGATCGACGTGCGCGAGGGCCAACTCGTGGCCCTCGTCGGTGCGAACGGGGCCGGCAAGTCCACGACGCTCCGGGCGATCTCCGGCCTCGTCGCGCCGCGCTCCGGCGCGATCCGGTTCGCCGGCCGGGACATCGCGGGGGCGGAGCCCCGCCGGATCCTGGCGGCAGGCATCGCCCATTGCCCGGAGGGCCGGCGCGTCTTCCCGCAGATGACGGTCGCCGAGAACCTCGCCATGGGCGCCTATCTCCGCCGCGACCGGGCGGCGGTCGCGGCGGATCTGACGCGCATCTACGGGGAGTTTCCGCGCCTCGCGGAGCGCCGCGACCAGGCGGCCGGCACGCTGTCGGGCGGCGAGCAGCAGATGCTGGCGATCGGCCGCGCGCTGATGGGGCGCCCGAAGCTCGTGCTGTTCGACGAGCCTTCCCTGGGGCTCGCCCCCAACATCGTCGAGCGGATGTTCTCGGTGATCGGGGCGATCCGCGATGCCGGCACGACCGTGCTGCTCGTCGAGCAGAATGCGTTCGCGGCCCTAGAACTCTGCGATTACGCCTACCTGCTCGAAACCGGCCGCATCGTCCTCGCGGGGCGCGGGCAGGACCTCATCGCCGATCCCCACGTGCGGGACGCCTATCTCGGTGGCTGAGACGGACGGGCCAGAGCGGATTTGCCTCGGCCCGCACGACCTTCTCGCCGGGCGGAACTCGGTGGCGATCACCGTCCGAGGATACCATCTGCTTCTCGTGCGCGATGGCGAGCGGATCGTAGCCGCCGAGCGGGCCTGCCCGCACGAGGGGGCAGACTTGTCTCTCGGCCAGTGCGTCGGTGGACGGCTGCTCTGCCCCAGGCATCTCGCCTCTTTCGATCTCCGAGATGGCTCCGTCTCACCGGGCTGGTCGTTTCGTGCCCTTCGCCTGTTCGAGATCGAGTCGGCTTCGGACGGGCTATGGCTCAGGATGAAATGATGTGTCTCGGGCCGTCCTGACGCTGCACGGCGTTCCCGCGGTGCAGGCGCCTCAGCGCGGCAGCCATGCCGTCCAGCCGCTCTGCGGGTGCCGCGTCCATCTCGCGATCACGCCGGCCGTCGATCCCGTTGCGCACGGTCGGGAGCCTGACGCCGAGATCGGCGGCCGCCGCGCGGCGAGACCGCCTACTCGTCTGAGCAAGACGGGCCGCCGCGGGACCAGACCCAAGTGTGGACGGCCTCCGCGTTCACGGAAAGCGCTCTCCGTGTCTTCGAGGTGAGTCCACAGTTCAGTTGCAGACCGCCCTCGGAATGGTGAACCGGGGTCGGGGCAGGCGTCGTGCCGGGCGCGGCGACCGTCAGCGGCGCAGACCGGCGCGACCCGTGCCGCCCGGGCGCGTCCGGCTGGCCACGATGAGCCGTCTGCGGCGGTGATCGCGAAGACTGCACGCGTTCACGGCAACTGCACGTGCGGAGACGCCTGCCTGCCCTTCCAGCGCCAGGCGCGCGCGACGCGCCATACAGCCAGCGTGAAGATCGCCTCGCCTGCGAGAACGCCGACCATCGAGTACAGCGGCCCCACCGCCCAGACCATGACAACGACGAGGATGATTGAGATCACCGACGAGTAGACGCTTGAGAAAGCGAGCACCCGGAACTGCCCTGCGGCTTGCAGCAAGATGCTTTCCGGGGTGCGGACAAGGCGGAGGCCCATGATCGCCAACCAGAGGACAAATGCCTTCTGAACATAAAGCAGATCGTAGTCTTTCGAAAACAGAAGCGAGGGCGCGAAATAGGCGACAATGACGCCGAGACCCAAGGTTGCGAACCAGCCGCTCATGAGAATGAATCGAAACAGGGACAGCGTGCGATCGACGTCGCTCCATCGCTGTTGGGCGACGAGCCTTGCGAGACGCGGTCTCTCGAATTCTCCGAGGGCGTTCATAAGGATGATGGCCGGCCGGATCAGGAGTGCGCTCGCCGCGAGCGCCGCAAAGGCGACGGCACCCGAGATCAGGGTCACGAAATAAGCATGTGCGTTGCCGGTGGCCTCCGTCGTGACCAGTCCGAGCAGCGACCAGCTCGAATGCTCTTTCCAGACGGCACCATAGCGCGACAATTCTTCGAGGCGTGGCAATCGAAGGTGTTCCGCGAGATGGCGAGGCCCGAACGCCAGCAGGCCGCCGGCGGCACTGAGCATCAGAAATCCGTAAGCGAAGAGGGGGGAAGCGCTGCCCTGCCACGCGATCAACCCGATGCCGACGCCGAGGACGACGCCGGATACAATATCGGACAGGGTGGCACGTTGCGGCAGGCCGATTGCATACGCGTAGGCGCGACCGAACCAGCGCAGCATTGTCAGGCTTGCAAATCCTCCGAATAGGGCTGAAGGTAGTATTTCAATCCCGAAAGCAGCACTGAGCGCGGTAATCACCACAAAAACTAATAGTCCGATAATAATATTCACACCAAACAAACACTCGACAGTAGCGGCATCGCGTGTGTTACTGGCTCTCGCCATCACGACGGGAAGGGGAGCACACAGAAAGGCGCCGGAAAAGCTCATCAGAAATTGTGATGTCACCATAAGGAACGAAAAAGTGCCAAAGTCCTTCGGGCTCATCAGATGGACAAGAACGACTGACAGAACGAATTGTGTCGCTGACAGCACCAATGGGCCGGACACGGCAAGCATGTAGGGCGCGATGATTTGCACGGCCTGTGCAACGGCGATCTTCATGGAAAGATTTCGTTTCCAAACGAGCATTCCAGCACCAATTCAAATATAAACGTCTCGCCTCGAAGGGCGAATAAAGAGCGTTGTTGCAATTCAGGCACGAATCCTGCTAAGGTCACGATATCCTTTAGCACTAGCGATTAAGCGCCGACTTTTGAATGAACGCCCAATCGCAGAAAATATCAAGTCCTTAAAATGGAGTAACGCTCGCAGTAATTTGTGCGTTTTTTAGTTTCGCCGTTAAATCCGCGGCTCGAATATAAATAGAGCGCACGCCAGCAGGATGTCGTTTATGCTGCACGATCAAGACATGAAGCCTTCGATAGGCACGGTGTTGCGATGCATGTGGAAACATAAGGCATTGATGATCCTGGCGGTGGGCGCCGGTATTGCCCTGTTTTTATCTGCTTATTTGTTGATCGCACCGGTCTATGAAGCGTCTACATCGCTTCTTGTCAGTCAAGCTTCGGAGAATATTTCCGATGGCAGCCGGAAGCAGCTTGAGTTGATCACCTCTCAAGCTCGAATCGCGGAAAGCGAGGATGTCGTGCGCGGCGCAATCAATCGCGTCGGGCTCGATAAATTCAAAGGCGTCGGCCAATCCCGCCTTCCCGGATTGGGAGGATGGCTGAGGCAGATCGTCCATGGCCGGCGTGACACAGAGGGGGTAGTCCCGGAGCACGCTGGGGATAAGGACTCCGGCATCTCCGATATCGATCTGGTCGCTTCCGTCTTGAGCCGACGCCTCACGGTGCGGACTGAACCCAATTCCGAGGTCCTGAAAATCTCGTTTCAATACACGGATCCACGTCTGACGGCGGCGTTCGTGAACGCCGTCGCCGAATCGTTCATCGAGCGCCAGATCCGTCTCGCCGATACGCCGGGCGCAATCGATTTCTTTCGCGAGCAGAAAAAGCGATTCAACGAAGAAGTGGAGATGCGCTCGCGACTGTTGGAGCATTTCTCCCGCCGGGAACGAATGTACTCCGTGGAGGATGAGCGAAGCCTGCTTTTGCATCGGGCCAGCGACATTGCGGCGGCTCTGACGGCAACGCGCAGCTCGCTGGTCGATAAACAGGGTCAAAAGGGGGCGCTTGTCGCACAGCTGCGACTTCTCAAGCCGGTGACACAATCTCCGTTCGTGTCGAATCTGGTCGAAAATCTCGGCAGTGACGAGAAAGGTCGGTCGCCGTCACGCGGCCCTTCAGAGAACACGGCCGGCGCGGGCGACCCGCCTTTGTTGATGGTGCGCGTCTATCAGGACTCAATGGTCGCGCTGCTGAAGGTCAATTCCGAGATCGCCGGCCTTCTCGATCTCGTCAAGCAGCAGGAGCAGGAGATCAGCACCGTCAACCGAGACCTGACGACGCTTGTGAGCAAACAAACCGAATTCGAGAGGCTGAAACGCGACGTCGCCCAGGCGACCTTGAATGCTGAACTCTACGCGAAGCGGACCACCGAGGAGCAAATCAATGCCGATCTCAGATCGGCAAAGCTGACGAACATCCGTGTGATTCAGTCGGCGACGACTCCGCTCCGAGCCGTGTTTCCCAACGGGGCTCAATTCCTCGGGCTCGGCGTCGTGTTCGGTCTGATCCTGGGTGCATCGGCGTCCCTGATGCTCGAAATGTACGGCCCGCGACCGGTGTCCGACGCGACGGCCCCGGACGCGCCGGCCGCTCCAGGTCGATTCACCGCCGCACACGCCTCGACACCCGGCGCGCAGGCCAATGAGCTTCTCCGGAAGGCGTCGGCCTATTTCGCGATGGCCGACCTCAAGCGCCGCGCACGGACGCAGTCAGGATCTTAGCCCGTCTTATTCACGAGGGCAGTGGATCTGTGGTGGCGAGCGTAGCGTAAAGCATTGATGTGGCTTAGGGATTGGGTGCTGACGCCAAGTCC
>NZ_FPBW01000033.1:0-65858 GCF_900116795.1 Methylobacterium sp. UNCCL125
AAGAATTGCGATGCGCCGGTCTGGTGGCCTGAGCGGCGTGCCCAGAACCCGATCCCATCTCGAACTCGGCCGTTAAACACGCCAGCGCCTATGGTACTGTGTCTCAAGACACGGGAGAGTCGGTCGCCGCCAGACCCGCCCATCGCAAGCACCATTCCCTCGACACGACACCGATCCGGCCCCGGACGACAGCGCCACCGCCCATCGCGGCAGACGCCCCGGACACGCCGAAACACTCTTGGCGCGGGGTGGAGCAGCCCGGTAGCTCGTCAGGCTCATAACCTGAAGGTCACAGGTTCAAATCCTGTCCCCGCAACCAAACATACAAACCTGCCGCGCCCAAAAGCGCGGCGGGTTTTTCGTTCGGCCGACCCCTCTGCGCCGAGGCATCTGAGCTCCCCCGACTTCAGGTCGGCCGCCGCGACGCCCAGAATCCACAAGGCCTCTCGCGCCGCATAGCGCCCGTCACCCGAGAAGGCTCGCTGGAGTTGCTTTCGCCTGCTCGCGATAGCGGCTGGAAATGCATCCTGAGCGCACAATCGACGGGTAACCGCGGGCTTGAAAGCTCTATAGCCCGCGCCGCCGCATCCCTCCGGCTGTAGAAGACGGCCATATCCGACTCGGAAGGACAAAGTGGCAATATCGATTGCGCACAAGCGACGCCCTGGCAGGCATTACTCCTTGAGGTTGAGCGATCAAAATCACTCTTCTTGCGTTGTTTGGACCCTTATACCCCGATCCTGAATTTAAGACTTGACCCATCTTCGGAATGCGATTGTATCAGGCGCCCGAATCGCGACGCAGTGCTTGCGTTCTGGCGAGCTTCGTCATCACGAGAAGGCAACGCACGAGACATGGCTCAGTCGACCGACGGTTCCCTCCGCTTCGTCACTCTCGCCTCTGAGATCGTCTCGGCCTATGTGAGCCACAATCACGTGCAGAGCGCGGATCTGCCCGGCCTCCTCAACGAGGTGCATGCGGCGATCCGAGGGATCTGCGATGCCGGCGCCCCCACCCCGGCCACCAAGGCGACCCCGCAGGAAATCCGGCGCTCGATCACCTCGGATTTCCTGATCTCCTTCGAGGATGGGAAGCCCTACAAGACGCTGCGCCGCCATCTCACCCTGCGCGGCCTGACTCCGGAGGCCTACCGCGCCAAGTGGGGCCTCGCCCCCGACTACCCGATGACCGCGCAGAGCTATTCCGAGCAACGCTCGCAGCTCGCCCGCTCCCTGGGACTGGGGCAGCCGCGCGCGGCGACGACGGCGCCGGCCCCCGAGCCTGAGCCCGCGCCGCAACCCATCGGGAAGCGGCGGACCCGTAGCAAGGAGGCCGTCTGACGACGCACCGCTTGCCGTGAAGGTGTCGTCGCCCTGCCGCAATCGGCCTCGATAGCGTAGGGCCACAAGGTGCGCCTGCCTTCTCTCGGTCTGGACGGCGCGCCCGCCCCGACGCCGGAGACCTGCATGCTGACCCGCCTCACCCTGCCCGCCCTCGTCGCAGCCCTGCTGGCCGCCAGCCCGGCCGCGGCGCAGATGGCGCGTACGGAGACCCGGGAGCCTGCGAAAGACGGCACGGCGAAGGTCGTGCCCCTCAGCAAGGCCGACGTGCAGCTCTCCTTCGCCCCCGTGGTGAAGCGGGCCGCGCCCTCGGTGGTGAACGTCTACGCGTCCCACGTGGACAAGCGCTCCAGCGCGCGCACCAGCGCCATGGAGGAGTTCATGCGCCGCTTCTTCGGCGAGCCGGAGGGCGGCCGCGGACCCCGGGGCGACCGGGCGCAGCGGTCCCTGGGCTCGGGGGTGCTGGTCGATGCCGACGGGCTCGTGATCACCAACAACCACGTCATCGACAACATGAACGAGGTTCGGATCGCCCTGGCGGACCGGCGCGAGTTCGAGGCCACGATCGTGATGCGCGACACCCGCACCGATCTCGCGGTGCTCAAGATCAAGGAACCGCCGAAGGGCCTCGTGCCGATGCCGTTCGGCGACGCCGACGCCCTCGAGGTCGGCGACTTCGTGATGGCGATCGGCAACCCGTTCGGCGTCGGCCAGACGGTGACGCAGGGCATCGTCTCGGCGCTGGCACGCACGCAGGTCGGCTCGGCGGACTATCAGTATTTCATTCAGACCGACGCGGCGATCAACCCGGGCAATTCGGGCGGGGCGCTGGTCGATCTGCGCGGCCAGCTCGTGGGCATCAACACCGCGATCTACTCGCAGTCGGGCGGAAGCCACGGCATCGGCTTCGCGATTCCCGTGGGCATGGTCAAGGCCGTGGTCGATGCCGCCCGCGACGGCGCGGGCATCGTGCGCCGGCCCTGGCTCGGCGCGCGCATCCAGAGCGTGACCCCCGACATCGCCGACAGCATGGGCCTCGACCACCCGACCGGCGTGCTGGTGGCGAGCCTGCAGGCCAAGAGCCCCGCCGAGGAGGCGGGCCTGAAGCGCGGCGACCTGATCCTCACCGTCGACGGCCAGGAAGTCGCCGACCCGGAGGCCTTCGGCTACCGCTTCGCCCTCAAGGGCATCCAGGGCAACGCCCGGTTCGGGATCCTGCGCGGCACGACCCGCCAGACGGTGGCGGTCAAGCTCGCTCCGGCGCCGGAGACGCGGCCGCGGGACATGCTCAAGGTGAAGACCCGCTCGCCGTTCCTGGGCGCGACGCTCGTGAACACCTCGCCCGCGGTGGCCGAGGAGATGCAGGTCGATTTCCCCGCCGACGGTGTGGCCGTGCAGGCCGTGGACGAGAACTCCATCGCCGCCCGGGTGGGGCTGCAGAAGGGGGACGTGATCGTAGCGGTCAACGGCGTGCCGATGGCGACCACCAAGGATCTCGACCGGGTCACCCGCAACAGCCTCAATTCCTGGGAAGTGGCGATCAACCGCAACGGCGAGGTCCTGACTTCGGTGTTCGGCGGCTGATCCCGGGCGAGCCCGGCACCGGCTCGCGACCGTGGGCAAGCGTGGGCAAGGTCGGGCGCGCCGCTTGCGCCGCCGGCCGCGCCCGGTGTTGATGCGCAGATGTCCGACCTGTTCGCTTCCGCGGAGCCGCCCTCCGCGCCGGATTCCGGCCGCGCCTCCGGCACCGAGGCGGGCCGCCCCCTCGCAGACCGCCTGCGGCCGCAGAGCCTTGCCGAGGTCGTCGGCCAGGAGCACCTGACCGGGGAGGGCGGGGCGCTCACGCGCCTGCTGCGCGGGCGCAGCCTCGGCTCGCTGATCTTCTGGGGACCGCCCGGCACCGGCAAGACCACCGTGGCGCGGCTGCTGGCGCAGGGCACGGACCTGCATTTCGAGCAGATCTCGGCGATCTTCTCGGGCGTGCCCGACCTGCGCAAGGTGTTCGAGGCCGCGCGCAAGCGCCGGGCGACCGGACAGGCGACCCTGCTGTTCGTCGACGAGATCCACCGCTTCAACCGGGCGCAGCTCGACGCCTTCCTGCCGGTCATGGAGGACGGCACCGTCACGCTGGTGGGGGCGACGACGGAGAACCCCTCGTTCGAGCTGAACGCCGCGCTCCTGTCCCGGGCCCGGGTGCTGCTGTTCCGGGCCCTCGATCCGGGCGCCATCGCGCGGCTGCTGGTGCGGGCCGAGGCGCTGACGGGCCGAGCCCTGCCGCTCACCGAGGAGGCGCGCGGCGTGCTGGTCCGCATGGCCGACGGCGACGGGCGGGCGGCCCTGACCCTGGCGGAGGAGGTGTGGCGCTCGGCGCAACCGGGGGAGACTCTCGACGCGGAGGCCCTGCAGGCCATCGTGCAGCGGCGGGCGCCGATCTACGACAAGGCGCAGGAGGGCCACTACAACCTGATCTCGGCCCTGCATAAGACCGTGCGCGGCTCGGATCCGGACGCGGCGCTCTACTACCTCTGCCGGATGCTCGATGCCGGGGAGGACCGGCTGTTCATCGCCCGCCGGCTGGTGCGCATGGCGGTGGAGGATATCGGGCTCGCCGACCCGCAGGCCCTGGTGGTGGCCAACGCCGCCAAGGACGCCTTCGACTTCCTCGGCAGTCCGGAGGGGGAGCTGGCGCTCGCCCAGGCGGCGATCTACCTCGCCTGCGCGCCGAAATCGAACGCGGTCTACACCGCCTACAAGGCCGCGACCCGGCTCGCCAAGGAGGCGGGCTCCCTGCCGCCGCCGCGGACCATCCTCAACGCGCCGACCAAGCTGATGAAGCGGATCGGCTACGGCGAGGGCTACCGCTACGACCACGACGAGCCCGATGCCTTCTCGGGACAGGATTACTGGCCCGACGCGCTGGGGCGCCAGCACCTCTACGAGCCCACCGAGCGCGGCTACGAGACCCGCCTCGCCGAGCGCCTCGACCGGTGGGAGGCTCTGCGCAAGCAACGGCGCGGGGAGGCGTAGAGGCGTCCGACGTCATCGCGAGCGCAGCGAAGACAGCGTCATAGGTCGAGGGGCGCGTTGTCGATCACCTCCTTCATCACGAAGAAGGTCCGGGTCTGGCGCACCCCCGGCAGGCCGATCAGCGTGGCGCTGTGGAGGCGGTTGAAGTCGGCCATGTCGGAGACCCGGATCTTCAGCATGTAGTCGAAGTCGCCGGCCACGAGATGGCAGTCGAGGAGCACGGGAATCGCCCGCACGGCAGCCTCGAATTCGGAAAAGCTCTCGGGGGTCGAGCGGTCGAGCACGACGCCGACGAAGACCAGGGTACCGCGTCCGACCCGCATCGGATCGATCAGCGCCCGGACCGCCCGCACGAACCCGTCCGCGAACAGGCGCTGGATCCGGCGGTGGCAGGTGGCCGCGCTGGTGCCGACCCGCTCGGCGATCTCGGCATTGGCCATCCGACCGTCCGCCTGGAGCAGGCGCAGGATCTTCTGGTCGATCCGGTCGAGCCCTTCGGACATGGACGATCCTTTCATGTTCGACTGGAGAACCGGACTTTCCTGCGTGAGTTTGGCCTGGCAACGCAAGAGAACGACGTTCCACGCCCAAAGATCGAGAGCACCTTTCATTGCAAATCGGGTAGTTTTCCCTGCGCCTCGAAGATAGGAGCCGGGACCTCACGGCCCGGTCGTTCTCGGGGCCTCGCCTCGATGCATCCGGGCCGGACGGAGACCGCTCCTGCCCCCGGGCGCGTCCCGAGATCTGGAGAGACCCGATGCTGGCACAGTTCGAGCGCTATCCCCTGACCTTCGGCCCGACGCCGATCGAGCCGCTCAAGCGCCTGACGGCTCATCTCGGCGGCGAGGTTGAGATCTTCGCCAAGCGCGAGGATTGCAATTCCGGCCTCGCCTATGGCGGCAACAAGCTGCGCAAGCTCGAATACATCGTCCCGGACGCGATCAAGAGCGGCGCCGACACGCTGGTGTCGATCGGCGGCGTGCAGTCGAACCACACCCGCATGGTCGCGGCGGTCGCCGCCAAGATCGGCATGAAGTGCCGGCTGATCCAGGAGGCCTGGGTGCCCCACGAGGACGCCGTCTACGACCGGGTCGGCAACATTCTCCTGTCGCGGATCATGGGCGCGCAGACGCAGCTCGTGGATGACGGATTCGACATCGGCATCCGCGACAGCTGGAAGCGGGCGCTCGCCGAGGTCGAGGCCGAAGGCGGCAAGCCCTACGCGATCCCGGCAGGCGCCTCGGTGCACAAATACGGCGGGCTCGGCTATGTCGGCTTCGCCGAGGAGGTGCGCAAGCAGGAGGCCGAGATGGGCCTGCGCTTCGACTACGTGGTGGTCTGCACGGTCACGGGCTCGACCCATGCCGGCATGCTGGTGGGCTTCTCCGCCGACGGGCGCGCCCGCAACGTCATCGGCATCGACGCCTCCTGCACCCCGGCCCAGACCAAGGCCCAGGTCCTCGACATCGCGCAGAACACCGCCGCCCTGGTCGGCGCGGGCGACATCGTCGCCGACGACGTGGTGCTCAACGAGGACTACGCCTACCCGGTCTACGGCGTGCCCTCGCAGGAGACCGTGGAAGCGATCCGGCTCTCGGCCCGGCTCGAGGGGATGATCACCGACCCGGTCTACGAGGGGAAGTCGATGCAGGGCATGATCGACCTCGTGAAGAAGGGATTCTTCCCGAAGGGCTCGAAGGTGCTCTACGCCCATCTCGGCGGCGCCCCGGCGCTGAACGGCTACAGCTACACGTTCCGCAACGGCTGAGCCGGGGCGAACGCGCCTCCCATCCATCGCCTCATCCTGAAGGTGACCGCGCAGCGGGCCTCGAAGGAGGGCTCCAGGGATCGCAGCGTCCTCTGGAAGGCTCCTTCGAGGCCTCCGCTGCGCTCCGGCGCCTCGCGATGAGGGGGAGGGTGGAGGCCGCGACTCTGGCCTGCAGTCCCCTATATGGCGGCGCGGGACCCGCACCGGAGAGGGCAGGGATGATCGCACCGGCACGCGCGCTGCTCCTGGCCGCCCTGCTCGCCCTGGGCGGCCCCGCCGCGCGGGCCGCCTCGGGGCCGGCCGTGGAGGCCGAGAACGGGATGGTGGTCTCCTCGCAGCGCCTCGCCTCGCAGGTGGGCGCCGACATCCTCCGGGCCGGCGGCAACGCCGTGGATGCCGCGGTGGCGGTGGCCTATGCCGAGGCGGTGGTGAACCCCTGCTGCGGCAATCTCGGCGGCGGCGGCTTCCTGGTGCTGCACGCCGCCGACGGGCGCAGCCGCTTCGTCAATTTCCGCGAGACCGCCCCGGCCGCCGCGACCCGGGATATGTACCTCGACGCGACCGGCACCGTCGTGAAGGGCGCGAGCCTGCGCGGCTGGAAGGCGGCCGGCGTGCCCGGGACCGTGCTCGGCCTCAATACCGCGCTGGCCGAATACGGCACCCTGCCGCTGGCCCGGGTGATGGCGCCGGCGATCGCGCTCGCCCGGGACGGGTTCGTGCTGACCCGGGGCGACACCGACATCCTCGAATCCGGCACCACGCTGTTCGCAGCCCAGGCCAACGTCGCCCGGATCTTCCTGCGCCCGGACGGCAGCCCCTGGCGCCCCGGGGACCGGCTTGTCCAGGCCGACCTCGCCCGGACCCTCCAGGCCATCGCCGATCACGGCTCGGACGCGTTCTACAAGGGTGCGATCCCCGAGGCCGTCGAGGCGGCCTCACGGGCGGGCGGCGGCCTGCTGACGGCGGCCGACTTCGCCGCCTACACGGTAACGCAATCCGAGCCGCTGACCTGCCGCTACCGGGGCGCCACCGTCCTGTCGGCGCCGCCGCCCTCGTCGGGCGGCACCACGCTCTGCGAGATCCTCGGCATCCTCGACGGCTACGACCTGCGGGCGGCGGGGTTCAACTCCGCGCGAAGCGTGCACCTGATGGTCGAGGCCATGCGGCGCGCCTATGCCGACCGCAACCTTCTGCTCGGCGATCCGGCCTTCGTGGCGAACCCGGTCGACCGGCTCCTGTCGCCGGCCTATGCGGAGACGCTCCGGGCCTCGATCCGCCCGGACCGGGCGACCCCGTCCGCCGAGATCCGCCCGGATCCCGGCCTGGAGACGCGGGAGCGGGCCGAGACCACCCACATCTCGGTGATGGACAAGGCCGGCAACGCGGCCGCGCTGACCTACACGATCAACGGCTATTTCGGCGCCGGGGTGATCGCCGCCGATACGGGGTTCTTCCTCAACGACGAGATGGACGACTTCACCGTCAAGACCGGGGTGCCGAACCTGTTCGGCCTCGTGCAGGGGACGAAGAACGCGATCGAGCCCGGCAAGCGCCCGCTCTCCTCCATGGCGCCCACGATCGTGCTGCGGGACGGCAAGGTCGCGCTGGTGGCGGGCTCGCCGGGGGGCTCGCGGATCATCACGATCACCGCGCAGACGCTGATCAACATGCTGGATTTCGGCATGGCGCCGCAGGAGGCCGTGGACGCCCCGCGCATCCACCACCAGTGGCTACCCGACACGGTCTACGCCGAGCCCTTCGCGCTCTCGGCGGACACGCAAGCGATCCTGCGGAGCATGGGCCACACGCTCGTCGAGCAGAAGCCCTGGGGGGCGCAGGAGCTGATCGCGGTACGCGCCGCGGCGCCCGCGCTCCCCGAGGCGACGTCCTCGGGCAACGATGCTTCGCGCACGCAGGGGATGCGGCCGGGACTGCTCTACGGCGCCAACGACAACCGGAGGGCCGCCGGCGCGGCGGTTGGCGAATAAGGCGCGGTCGGCTGTATCGGAACAACCCCGTCGTGGCGGAACCCGCTCACCAGCCCCCTCGACGGTGCAGGCGCGGATCTGCCGGCCGATGCGGGGCGCGCCTGCGGTGTGCCCGGAAAAGAGGGAGGGCCCCGGGCTCGTGCGCCCGCGGACCCTGCCGCTCAGCCCTCTCCGGCCTCCCGTGCCACCGCCCGGAACCCGATGTCGCGCCGGCAGAAACCCTCCGGCCAGTCGATCCGGGCCACCGCCGCGTAGGCGCGACCTTGAGCGTCCGTGACGCTGTCGCCCAAGGCCGTGACCGCCAGGACCCGGCCGCCATCGGCCAGGAGCTGCCCGCCCTCGGCCCGGGTGCCGGCCTGAAAGACGTGAACCCCGTCGCCCTCGGCCCCATCGACGCCGCGGATCACCGATCCCCGGACCACGGCACCCGGATAGCCCGCCGCCGCCATCACCACGGTGAGGGCGGCCCGCTGGGCGTCGAATTCCAGGCTTACGCCGGAGAGGTCGCCCTCGCAGGCCGAGAGCAGGGCCGGCACGAGGTCGGAGGCGAGGCGCGGCATCAGCACCTGCGCCTCGGGGTCGCCGAAACGGGTGTTGTACTCGATCAGCTTGGGGCCGTCGGCGGTGAGCATCAGGCCGGCATAGAGGATGCCGGTGAACGGGCAGCCCCGCGCCCGCATGCCGGCGAGCGTCGGCGCGATGATCTCGGCCATCACCCGGGCCTCGATCTCCGGAGTGACCACCCGGGCGGGGGAATAGGCGCCCATGCCGCCGGTGTTGGGACCGCGGTCGCCGTCGAAGACCCGCTTGTGGTCCTGGGCGGTGCCGAGGGAGATGGCCCGCGTGCCGTCGCACAGGGCGAAGAAGCTCGCCTCCTCGCCGAACAGGCACTCCTCGACCACCACCTCGGCGCCGGGCTCGGCGAACAGGGCGGTCAGCGCGTCCTCGGCCTGGTCGAGGGTCTCGGCCACGGTGACGCCCTTGCCGGCGGCGAGGCCATCCGCCTTCACGACGATCGGGGCCCCCTGCTGCCGGACATAAGCCAGCGCCGGCTCCAGTTCGGTAAAGCGCGCGAAGGCGGCGGTGGGGATGCCGCAGGCAGCGCACAGGTCCTTGGTGAACCCCTTCGATCCCTCGAGCCGGGCGGCGTCGCGGGTCGGCCCGAAGGCACGGATCCCGGCAGCCTTCAGATCGTCCACCAGCCCGGCGACCAGGGGAGCTTCCGGCCCTACCACCACGAGGCCGATCGATTCCGCCGTGCAGAAGGCCGCCACCGCCGCGTGGTCCGTGACGGCCAGGTCCGGCCGGTTCGTCCCATGGCGGGCCGTGCCGGGATTGCCGGGCGCCGTGAATAGGCGCGTGCAGAGAGGGCTCTGGGCCAGCCGCCACGCCAGGGCGTGTTCACGGCCGCCGGAGCCGATCAGGAGAATGTTCATGCGCACGCCACCATGGACCGAGCTTGTGGGCGAAGCCTGCCGGTGGGCAAAGGTTTTTTTCGGGCTGTCCCCGCTCTGCGCGGATATCCCGGGCGCTCAGCAGCCGATGCAGACGCCCGTGTTGACGCCACCGCGCCGCCCACCCCCGTGGCGACCGAGATGACGGCCTCCATGGATTCCCCCCCGGACTCCCCCCCGGATGCCGCGATAGGGCAGGACGGGTCCGAAGGACTCGAATTGGACGTTGCGCTGGATCGTCTGGTTCAGCGTATTGAAGTCCGAGACCCGCTGCTGGTTGAGCGCCCGGATCTGACCCTGCAGGGCGAACGAGGCGTTGGCGGCGTTCGGGTCGTTCTGCTGCACCTGGGCCTGGGCGGCGCCGGCCGGGAGGGCGAGCGCCAGGGCGAGGAGCGCGCGGGATGCGGGGCGCATGGGTCCCTCCGTGCAACGTATCGCGATGTATCGCGTGGTCTTTCGAACTCGACGCGCCAGGATCGGTCCGGGTTCCGGGCCGCGTCAACCCGGCACGACCGGGGATTTCGTCTCCGGAAGGGTCTCGACCAGCTTGGGATCCAGCCCGGTATGCGCCTGGACCAGGGGATGCGGGGTCAGAGCCAGCCACTGGGTCAGGGAGATATCGGCATAGCGCGGGCTCTTGAAGATCTCCAAGAAGGTCAGTGTCGTGTCGCCGGTATTCTCGATGTAATGGCCCATGGCGAAGGGCACGTAGCCCACATCGCCGGCCTGGTAGTCGAAGGTTCGGGCCTTCGATTCCGAGCCGAACACGGTCATCCGGCCCTTGCCCGAGAGGTAGTACTGCCATTCGTCGCCATTCGGGTGCCAGTGCAGCTCGCGCAGGCCCCCGGGCTCGACCTCGACCAGCGCTGCGGCGATCGTCACGGAGGCCGGGAACACCGTGGAATCGGTGATGCGCACGCTGCCGCCCCGGGTGCGGATCGGCTCCTGCGCCAGCATCCGGTGGCTGAACGACTTCGGCACCGGGCCCGAGCCGCCCATCCGGTCGGCCGTGAGCGGGCCGGGCTTCGGCCCGGGGAAGATGTAGAGCTCCTTCTCGGGGATCCGGGCGAAGGCGCTCTCGGGCAGGCCGAAATTCTTCGCGAGCACGTCCTTGGGCGTGTGCGCCAGCCAGTCGGTCAGCAGGAAGGTGGAATCCTCCGAGAAGCCGCCGTCGTCGAACACGAGCAGGAACTCGCAGCCGTCGATCCCGTCGGCGGCGAGCCCCTGGATCGAGTGCGGGATGCCGCCCGGGAAGTACCAGAGATCGCCCGCGCCGACATCGTCCGCGAAGGTGCGGCCGTCTTGGTCGACCGCGGTGATCCGGGCCTTGCCCTTGATCATGTAGGCCCACTCGGCCTCCTTGTGCCAGTGCATCTCGCGGACCGCGCCGGCCTTGAGCCGCATGTTGACCCCCGCCATGGCCTTCGAGACCGGCAGCTCGCGGATCGTGGTCTGGCGCGCCCAGCCTCCCTCCTCCAGTCGCATGTGGCTGTCGCTGAACGACCATTTCAGGTTCGGCATCGTGCCGTGGTCGGTGCCGGGCGGCGCCAGGGTGAACGGCTCCTCGGCGGCCCGGGGCTTATTCTGCGGCCCCAGGATATCGGCGCCCTTGCCCCGGCGCTCGGGGAGGGGCGCGGCCGGCCCGGCGGATTGCGCCGCAGCGGAGGACGCCACCATCGCGCCGCCGACGGCGATGACGGCACGCCTGGAAATCTCGGACATCGCACTCGGTCCCTGCTCTGTCGCAGGGTAACCGGACGCCGGCCGGGAGGATCCGCAACGGGGCACCATCGTGCAGTGCGGCATCTCGCCCGGAGCCTGCGCGCGATCTATATCTTGAATGCACGATCAGACGCGTCCCGATTGGGGGATGAGCGCCCGAGCGGTGCACGGGGCGCGACCCGAGGGCGAGGATGGCGGATCGGGACAGTTCAGCCGCGGGCGAGGCCGGCCGCGCCGCGTCCCACGGCCGCCTGTGGATCGCCCTGCTCGCGCTGGCGGGCGCGGGTCTCCTCGGCTACCGCCACTGGCCGGAACAGTCCCGGGCGGCGAGCTCGGAACCGGCTGCCGCGGCAAAGCCACCGGCTGTGCGGGTCGCCCGGGCCGCCTGGGCCTCCGACACCTTCAGCCTGACCCAGACGGGCACCACCCAAGCCTTCGATACCGCCGGCCTCTATCCACGGGCGACCGGCTACATCGTCGAGCGCAAGGTCGATATCGGCACGCACGTGAAGAAGGGCGACCTGCTGTTCCGGATCAGCGCGCCCGACCTCGACCAGCAGCTGGTCCAGGCGCAGTCGCAGGCGCTTCAGCTCCAGGCGGCGCTGATTCAGGCACGGGCGATGGTCGACCAGGCCGAGGCCAACCGTCACCTCGCCGACGTGACCAACCGGCGGACCGCGACGCTCGCCGGCACCGGGGTCGAGACCCGGCAGAACGCCGACACCTCCCAGGCCGGGGTGCTGGCGCAGACCGCCAATGTCGACGCCGCCAAGGCGGCCGTGAAGGTGGCCGAGGCCAACATCGCCGCGCAGGAGGCGCAGGTCGCCCGGCTCAAGGTCCTGACCGGCTTCGAGGAGATCCGCGCGCCCTTCGACGGGGTGGTGACCACCCGCAACAACGATGTCGGCGACGCGGTGACGGCGGACACGAACACGGGCGCGCCGCTCCTGACCCTGGCGCGGGACGACGTGCTGCGCATGGCGGTGAACGTGCCGCTCTACGCCGCCGACGACGTCCGCGACGGACTCGACGCCAGGGTCGAGGTGGCGCAGATCCCCGGCAGGGTCTTCCCCGGCAAGGTCTCGCGCTCGTCGACGACCCTGCTCTCCACCGCGCGGACGCTGGCGACCCAGGTCGACCTCCCCAATCCGGACGGCACGTTGCGAGCCGGGCTCTACATCACCGTCACTTTGGAGATCCCCCGGTCCTCGCCCGCCGTGACGGTGCCGAACGAGGCCCTGATCTTCGACCAGCACGGGACCCGCGTGGCGATGATCGAGCCGGCCGGGGACGGGACCGGCGTGGTGCGGATGCGCCCGGTCACGATCTTCCGCCAGACGCGCACGCTGCTGGAGTTGCGCGACGGCCTGAACGGCGGCGAGCGCGTCGTCGTGGGGCCGCCGGCCTCATTGCGCGACGGTGACAGGGTCGTCCTGCGTCCGGAGGACAAGGCGGGGGCGTGAACGGCGGCACGCGGTCCAGGGCGATCCGGCCGCCGTAGCCTGCCGCTGCTGCCTGCCGCTGCTGCCTGCCGCTGCTGCCTGCCGGGCGTCAGGCCCCCCCTGCAGGCGGGCCTGTCCAGCCTTGGGACATGTCCAGCCTTGGGACAGCCACAACCGGCATAAGCCGTCGGACAGACGGTGCTCCGCCGCGGGGTCGCCCCCCGGCGCCGTCATGTCCGGCTGGCTCAAGGATCAGGTTGATCACCGTGGCACTCGGAACCCTCGCACTATCGATCGCGCTGCTTGGCCTGGCCCTGGCATTCTTCGGGGCGAAGCTGGCCTTCGCGGGGGGATCGTCGTTCTACCTCGCCCTGGGGGTCGGTTTGCTGGCCTCCGGCATCCAGCTGGCCCGGCGCCGCCAGAGCGGCCTCTGGATCTATGCCCTGATTCTGGCGGCGTCCTTCATCTGGACGATCGTCGAGGTCGGGCTCGACAAATGGCAATGGATCCCGCGCGGCGCCCTGATCTTCGCCCTCGGCCTGGTCCTCTGCCTGCCCGTCGTGGTGCATCGCCTGCGGGACGCGCCCGAACGGGCCTGGGCGCCGAGCCTCGGAAACGGCCCGCTCGCCCTCCGGGCCGTCGTCCTGCTCATCGCGGCCGCGAGCACCGCTTCCTGGTTCGTCGATCCGGTCGAGACGCGCGGCATCCTGCCGAAGGTCGCGGAGGCGAGGGCCGCCGTCGATCCGAGCGGCATCCCCTATCCGGCCGACGACTGGGTCGCCTATGGCGGCACCAATCTCGGTCAGCGCTACTCGGCCCTCGAGGACATCACCGTGGGCAATGTCCAGGGCCTCACGGTGGCCTGGGAGCACCATACGGGCGACCTGCGCGGCGACGGCCGGACGGATTCGAAGGAATTCACCTTCGAGGCCACGCCGATCAAGGTGAACGGGCTGCTCTATCTCTGCACGCCTCACAACATCGTGCAGGCCCTGGAACCCGAGACCGGCCGGCTGGTCTGGGCCTTCGACCCGCAGATGGCGCGGGACGGCCAGTACCAGCACCAGACCTGTCGCGGCGTGTCCTACAACGACTCGACCGGCTACGCGCCGCCGGCGGAGGCGGATCCGGCGACGGCCGGCGCCGTCGCGGCGGCGGTCGCCGAATGCCCGCGCCGGATCATCGCCGCCTCGGTCGATGCGCGGCTCTACGCGCTGAATGCCGATACCGGACTCCCGTGCCGGACCTTCGGGGCGGACGGTTTCGTCGATCTGACGGCGCAGATGCCGAACCTCCGGCGTGCCGCCTATCAGCAGACCTCGGCGCCGCTGGTGACCCGGAACCTCGTCGTCCTCGGGAGCGCGATCGCCGACAATTACTACGCGGAGAATCCGTCGGGCGTGATCCGCGCCTTCGACGTGCGCACCGGCGCGATCGTCTGGAAGTTCGACGCCGGCAAGCCCGACGCGACCGAACCGCTGCAGCCCGGTGCGCTCTACGAGCCCAACTCGGCGGTGGCCTGGACGCAGTTTTCGGCCGACGAGGCTCTGGGGCTCGTCTACGTGCCGTTCGGCAACCGGGCGCCCGATCAGGTCGGCGTGTCCCGGTCGAAGGCGGACGAGGCCCTCGTCGACGCCCTGGCGGCTCTCGACCTGGAGACCGGCAGGCTGCGCTGGGCCTTCCGGACCACGTATCACGACCTGTGGGACCGCGATAATCCGTCCCAGCCGGTCCTCCTGACCCTGCCGCAGGGCGACGGGACGGTGCCGGCGATCCTGATCCCCACCAAGGTCGGCAATGTCTGGGTCCTCGACCGCCGCACCGGCGCTCCGATCCGGCCGGTCTCCGAGGTCTCGGTCTCGACCCGGACCGACATCCCGGGAGAGGCGCCGTCTCCGGTCCAGCCGGTCTCGTCGCTCCGCTTCACGCCGGCTCCGCTGAGGGAGGCCGACATGTGGGGCGTCACGCCCTTCGACCAGATCCAGTGCCGGCTCACCTTCCGGTCGAACCGCTACGACGGCAACCCGTTCACGCCGCCGCAGGCGTCAGGCGGCGCGATCATCTGGCCCGGCAATATCGGGGTGTTCAACTGGGGCTCGGTGGCCGTCGATCCGGTGCATCACTGGATGATCGCGACGCCGCAATACCTGCCCTACCTCTACCGCCTGCTCCCGCGCCCGGCGAACGAGCCCGACCGGCGCCTCATCACCACCGATCCGGATTCCGCCCCGGGCAACGAGAATCTCGGCGGCCCCTACGCGGTGTCCATCGCGCACATGCGCTCGGCCCTCGGCGTCCCGTGCAACGCGCCGCCCTGGGGCGTGCGGGTCGGCGTGAACCTCGCGGACGGCACAACCGCCTGGAGGCACCGCAACGGCACCGTCGCCGGGCAGAAGATCGGCGGGGTCGCGGTCCCGATCCCGTTCGCCATGGGTATGCTGGCTCATGGCGGCACCCTGGCCACGGCCGGCGGCGTCGCGTTCACGGCCGCCACGCTCGACGACCGTATCCGCGGCTACGACATGCAGACCGGGGCGGTCCTGTGGTCCATGACGCTGCCGGCCGGCGGTCAGGCCACGCCGATGACCTATCGCGGCAAGGACGGCCGGCAATACGTGGTGATCGCGGCGGGCGGGCACGGCTCGCTCGGCACCACGCCGGGCGATTCGGTCATCGCCTTCCGGCTCCCGTGAGCCGGCGCCCGCGGCGCGAGCCCGGGGATCGCCGGCCTCGCGCCGGAACGGATGGCGCCGGAGGGCCCGGCTCTCCGACCGGGCAGGGGGCGTTCTAGCCCGCGAGCCGCGCCCGCGCGTCGATGCGGGCGAGGCGGGCCAGCAGGTACTCGACCTCGGCCTTCGCCTGCGCGGTGAGCGCCTGCGACGGCTTGCGCTGGGCGTCGGATGAAAAAATTCCCCGGCGCATGAACACGTATTTCCGCACCGCGAGCCCCAGCGGGCCCTGCTGCTGCTCGTAGCGCAGATAGGGGAGGTGGGCGTCGAACAGGTCGTGGGCGGCGTCGCGCTCGCCGGCCCGGCCGAGGCGGACCACGTCGACCAGCATCTCCGGGAAGGCGTAGCCGGTATTGGCCCCGTCGGCGCCGCGCTCGGTCTCGAAATCGAGGAACAGGCCGCCATTCCCCACGAGGATGGAGATGTGGCGCATGGAGCCGTCGCGCTCGAAGCCGCGCAGCGCCGAGATCTTCTCCAGGCCGGGCCAGTCCTCGTGCTTGAGCATCACGCAGGAGGGGTTCTCCGACACGATCCGGCGGATCACCCCCGGGGTCATCTGGACCGAGAAGGTGAGGGGGTAATCCTGCAGCACGAAGGGCACGTCCGGCCCGATCGCCTCGGCGGCGGTGCGGTAATAGCCGACCACCTGATCGTCGGTGCGCAGCGTGTTGGGCGGCGCGATCATCACGCCGGCGGCGCCCAGCTCCATCACCTCCCGGGCGAGGGCCCGCATGGCCGCGAAGCCCGGCGCCGTGACGCCGACGATGACCGGCAGCCGGGTGCGCCCGAGGACGCGCTTGGCCACCGCGAGGCCCTCCGCGTGGTCGAGCTTGCCGGCCTCACCGAGCTGGCCGAGAATCGTCAGGCCGTCGACGGCCGCAGCCCCGAAGAAATCGGTCATCCGGTCGAGGGAGACCTCGTCGATCCGGCCATCCGGATGGAACGGCGTCGGGGCGATCGGCACGACGCCGCGAATGTCGCTGGTGAGAGGCATACCGGTCTCCGTGCTGCTGCGGCGACCGCCGGCCGCCGGTGGGTATGCCCATACTCAAAAATCCCGGGCGCTGCGACGCACCCGGGACGGGATCGGCCTTCGGTCAGGCCGTTCGGTCAGCCCAGCAGCTTGTCCAGGGTGATCGGCATCTCGCGCACCCGAACGCCGGTGGCGTGCCAGACCGCGTTGGCGATGGCCCCCACCGTGCCGGTGATGCCGATCTCGCCGACGCCCTTCACGCCGAGCGCGTTCACCACCGCATCGTCCTCGTGGACCAGGATCGCCTCCATGGCGGGCACGTCGGCGTTCACCGGCACGTGGTACTCGGCGAGATTGTCGTTGAGGAAGCGGCCGGTCCGCGGATCCATCTCGGCCCGCTCGTGCAGGGCGAAGGACAGGCCCCAGATCATCCCGCCGTAATACTGGCTCTGGACGAGGCGCGGGTTGATCACCCGGCCCGCCGCGAAGGCGCCGGTGAGGCGGCTCACCCGGATCTGGCCGAGATCGGGATCGACCTTCACCTCGGCGAAGACCGCGCCGTGGGCGTGCATGGCGTAGGACGCCTGCGCGGCCGGATCGGCCCCGGCCTTGCCCTGGCCCTCGATGCTGGCGCGGCCGGCCCGCTTGAGGATGTCCGTGACGGATTCGCTCCGGCCCGGATCGTCGCGCCGGGTGAGCCGCCCGTCCGCCGCGGTGACGCCGGCATTGCCGGCGCCGTAGAGCGGGGAGGCGGAGTCGTTGGTGGCCAGCTCCGCGAGCTGCCGGATCACGTCGGCGGCGGCCGCGTGGATCGCGCCGCCGGCGGTGGCGGTGTGGCCGGAGCCCCCCGCGATCCCGGCATTCGGCAGGTCAGAGGAGCCCATCCTGAAGGTGAGGGCGTCCATCCCGATCCCGAGCCCGTCGGCGGCGATCTGGGCGAGTGCCGTCCAGGATCCCTGGCCCATGTCGATCGCCCCGAGCTCCACCGTGCCGGTGCCGTCGGCGCGGATCTCGGCCCGGGCCATCCCCTCGAAGATCAGCGCCGGGAAGGTGGCGGTGCCCATGCCGGTGCCGACCAGGAACCCGTCCCTGTCGCGGGTCTGGCGGGGCTGGAGCGGCCGCCCGGCCCAGCCGAAGGCCTCGGCGCCCCGCCGGTAGCAGTCCCGCAGGGCCTTCGAGGAGAACGGCTTGCCGGTGATCGGCTCGACCTCGGCGTAGTTGGCGAGCCGGAACTCCAGCGGGTCCATGCCGAGCGCGAAGGCCATCTCGTCCAGCGCGCTCTCCAGGGCGACGCTGCCGGTGGCCTCGCCGGGGGCGCGCATGAACAGCGGCGTGCCGGTGTCGAGGCGCACCGCCTCGTGCCGGATGGCGATGGCGGGGCTCGCGTAGAGGGTGCTGGTCGCCCGGCCCGCCGGCTCGAAGAAATCGTCGAAGCTCGACGAGGCGGTGCGGATGTGGTGGTCCAGCGCCGTGAGCTTGCCGGCGGCGTCGGCGCCGAGCCGGATCGTCTGCCGGGTCGGGCCGCGATGGCCCATGGGACCGTACATCTGGGTCCGGGTCGGCACGAGCTTCACCGGCCGGCCCACGAGCTTGGCCGCCATGCAGGCGAGCACCTGCGGCCCGGCCGGCACGCCCTTCGAGCCGAAACCGCCGCCGAGATAGGGGCTGTCGATATGGATGTCCTCGGGGCGGATGCCGAACAGGCCGGCGAGCCGGGCCTGCGACATGGCGAGCGCCTGGGTCGGCATCAGGAGCGTCAGCCGGTCCCCGTCCCAGCTGGCCACCGCCGCGTGGGGCTCCATGGCATTGTGGTACTGGGCCGGCGTCTCGTAGGTGGCGGCGATCGTCTTCGACGCGGCCGCGAGCCCGGCCTCGACGTCGCCGTCGGTCTCCACCGGCGGCGCACCGACGCCGACCGAATCCGGCGTGAAGGCCTCGCCGGAATCGAGCCCGATCCGCGGGGTCTCGGCCGCGTAGGTCGGGGCGAGCAGCCGGGCCCCTTCGGTGGCCGCCTCCAGGGTCTCGGCGATCACCACGGCGATGGGCTGGTTGGCGTAGCGGACCCGGTCGTTCTGCAGGAGGTCGAGGCGGAAGGTGAACGGCCCGTCCTTGGCATCCGGATCCTTGGCGAGCGCCGGGGCGTGCCCCGGCCGCATCACCGCCACGACGCCGGGATGGGCCTCGGCGGCGGCCACATCGAGGCCGGTGACGCGACCGCGGGCGATCCGGGCGACGCAGAGCGCCGCGTGGAGGGTCCCGGGGGGCAGGTTGTCGGCGGAGAAGCGGGCCTGGCCCGTCACCTTGAGGGGGCCGTCGCGCCGGGTCAGCGGCTGGCCGATGCTGGAGCCGTGCCGGATCGCGCCGGCGGGGCGGTTCGAGGCGGGCGTGGAGGTCGCGGTCATGCGGGTCTCCTCAGACGATGCCGAACGGGGAGGCGGGGAGCGCCGGGATCCGGGCGGGCGTCCCGGCGGCGGCCTGGGTCAGCGCGCGGATCGCCACCCGGCGGGCGAGCTCGATCTTGAAGGCGTTGGCCTCGCCGGTGGGCTTGGCGCCGGCCAGCGCCGCGGCGGCGGCCTTCGCGAAGGCCTCGGGGGAGGGTGCCTGTCCGGCGAGCGCCGCCTCGGCCTCCGCCACCCGCCAGGGCTTCAGCGCCAGCCCGCCCAGGGCGAGCCGGGCCTGCCCGATCCGGCCGCCGGCCTCCAGGGTGAGGGCGGCCGCCGCCGAGACCACCGCGAAGGCGTAGGATGTGCGGTCGCGGACCTTGAGATAGCGGGCATGGCTCCGGAAGGACGCCGCCTCGGGGGGCAGGCGCAGGCCTGTGATCAGCTCGCCCGGCTGCAGGTCGGTCTCCCGCTCCGGATGGTCGCCGGGTAGCCGATGGAAGTCGGTGAGCGGCACCTCCCGGGCGCCGTCCGGCCCGGCGATCTCCACCACCGCGTCGAGGGCGGCGAGCGGCACGCAGAAATCGGACGGGTGGGTGGCGATGCAGTGCTCGCTCCAGCCCTGGACGGCGTGGATGCGGGTGGCGTGCCCCAGGGCCGCGCAGCCGGAGCCGGGCGCGCGCTTGTTGCAGGGCGAGACCGCGTCGGTGAAGAAGGGGCAGCGGGTGCGCTGCATCAGGTTGCCGCCGACCGTGGCGGCGTTGCGCAATTGCGCCGAGGCGCCGGCCAGCAGGGCCTCGGCCACCATCGGGTAGGTTTTTTCGAACATCGCGTCGTGGGCGAGGTCGCTGTTGCGCACCAGCGTGCCGATTCGGGTGGCGCCGTCCGGCAGCCGCTCGATCGACGACAGGCCGGGGAGCCGAGTGATGTCGACGACCCGCTCCGGGGTGGCGACGCCGCCCTTCATCAGGTCGACGAGGTTGGTGCCGGCGGCGAGGAAGGCGGTGCCCGGAACCTGCCCGGCCGCCACGGCCTCCGGCACGCTCGCCGGGCGAATGTAGTCGAAGGTCCTCACGCCGCGTCCTCCCGGTGCTCCGCTTGGCCGGCCGCGTCCTTTACGGCCTCCAGGATGCCCGCGTAGGCGCCGCAGCGGCAGAGATTGCCGCTCATGCCCTCGCGGATGCGCTCCGGATCGGTACCGGCGTGGCCCTCGCGGATCAGGCCGACCGCGCTCATGATCTGGCCGGGGGTGCAGAAGCCGCACTGGAAGCCGTCATGGGCGATGAAGGCCGCCTGGACGGGGTGCAGCCGGTCGCCCTCGGCGAGCCCCTCGATGGTCAGCACCTCGGCCCCGTCGAGGCTCGCGGCGAGGGTCAGGCAGCTGTTGATGCGCCGCCCGTCCACCAGCACCGTGCAGGCGCCGCACTGGCCGCGGTCGCAGCCCTTCTTGGCGCCCGTCAGGCCGAGGCGCTCGCGCAGGAGATCGAGGAGGGTGACGCGCGGATCGTCGAGGGCGATCTCGCGCGGCTGCCCGTTCAGGGTGAGCCTGAGGGGAATGGTCATGCGGCGGTCCCGGCTTCGAAGGCTGGAACCGTTACAGATAGCCGCCGCCCCGCTCTCGGCGAGACCTTAAGCAGAAAGCGATGTGCGCAAGATCACGGCACGCACAGGTTGGGCGCTTATGCAGACTTGACCTTAACCTCCGAGACGGATTTCAGCACCGTCTTGCCCTTGGCGGTCTTGATCTCCAGGGCCGGCTCCGCCTTCGAGGCCTCGCGCTTGACCGTGTTGCCCTTGATGGTCTTCTTGACATCCTGGGTGTGGACCTTGGTCACCTCGCCCGAGACGGTGCCCTGGCCCCACTTGTAGGTGACATCGTCCCCGGTCTTCACCTTCGCCTTGGCGGTCATGTGCGTCTCCATCGTGGATGCGGGGAAAGGCGCCCCGGGGCAGGGGCGTTCCCGGGTTTCCACGGCCGGAATGCCGCAGGCGGATCGACCCGTTCCCGGCTCACCGGCCGACCTCCCGGCGCAGGGCCGCGACCATCGTCTCGACCGCCGCCTGCGCGGTCTCGCCGAGGTCGATGTCGGTCTCGCCGGCGGTGACGAGGCCGCGACCCTCCAACTCCTTGACCCCCTCCGGATCGGCCTCGTGGCCGGCGCCGTCCCGGCGGATCACCGCGGTGACCTTTTCGCCGCTGACGAGGCGGTGATAGGCCGCGAAGGCGAAGATCGAGAGGGCCTTGTCGGAGAGTCCGTTCACGTCGTCGGCCATGCCTGGCGCCTCCTGCGCTCCGCGCGTCGTATCCGATGGGCGAACGCCGGACGGGGCCGGGGGCTCCGGACCCCGGCCGGGGTGCGACGACGGGTGCGCCCGTCCGAGCGGCGACGCTTCGCGCCGGGCCCGCCTTCCTGCTAGTCTCACAGCTCCCATGACAGCGCATACCGACCAGACCGAAGTGGAACCCAGCCCCGAGGCGGCCCGCCCCCCCGCGCCCCCCGATCTCGACTATCGCCTGCGCCAGCAGGCGATCCTGTCCGAGTTCGGCGTCGAGGCTTTGCGCGGCACCGATGTCGACCACCTGCTGCAGCGGGCTGCGGAGCTGTGCGCGCAGGGCATGGGCGCCGAGTTCTGCAAGGCCCTGGAGTACCAGCGCGGCGCCGACACCCTGCTGGTCCGGGCCGGTGTCGGCTGGGGGCCCGACGTGATCGGGCAGGCCCGGATCGGGGCGGACCTCGCCTCCCCGGCGGGCTTCGCCCTCAAGACCGGGCGGCCGGTGATCTCGAACCACCTCGCCGACGAGACCCGGTTCCGGACGCCGCAGCTCATGGCCGATCACGGCATCCGCCGGGCGATCAACGTGCTGATCGAGAACCGGGACGGCGCCTTCGGGGTGCTGGAGGTGGACGACACCCGGGAGGGCATGTTCGAGGAGGCCGACATCGCCTTCATGCAGGGCTTCGCCAACCTGCTCGGCGGCGCCATCGAGCGCCAGCGCACCGAGAGCCTGCTGCGGGCCGCCCTCGCCCGGCAGGACCTGCTCGCCCGCGAGATGAGCCACCGGGTCAAGAACAGCCTCGCCATCGTGGCGAGCCTGCTCGCCCTCCAGGCCCGGGCCGCCGAAGACCCGGCCGTGCAGATGGCCCTGGCGGATGCGCGCAGCCGCGTCGAGGCGATCGCGAGCGTCCACGACCAGCTCTGGCGGCAAGGTGACAAGGACGGCGACAAGGCGGCGGGCGAAGGGGAGGGGGTCCCGGGCGAACTCGACCTCGCGCCCTTCCTGGAGAAGCTGGTGGCCAACCTCGCCAGCGGCGTGCCGGGCCAGCGGCTCGCCTGCACGGCCTGCCCGCAGCGGATCTCGGCCGACCGGGCGATTCCCATCGGCCTCTTGGTCAACGAACTCGTCACCAACGCGCTCAAATACGCCTATCCGCCCGAGACGCACCCGGGAGGCGGCGAGATCCGGATCCGCGCCGAGCGCCAGCCCGGGAGCCTCGTGGTCGAGGTCGCCGATGACGGGATCGGGCTGCCGGCGGAATTCGAGATCGGACGCAACTCGAAGAGCCTCGGCATGCGGGTGGTCGGCAGCCTCACGCGCCAGCTCGGCGGCAGCCTGACGATCCCGGCCCGGGGGAAGGGCGCCTGCTTCCGCCTGGAGGTGCCGCTGGACGGCTGAGCGCGGCGCCCGGCCGGGGCGGGGACGGGAGAAGGGCCCTGCCCCGTCGCGCGACCGGGGGCGACGGGCTCGGCGAGACAGAGCGCAAGACAGAGCGCGAGACAGAGCGGATGCAGTGACCGGGATCAGGATGACGGGGGCGCCCCTCGCCGAACGGCTCCACGCCTTTCGGAGCCTCGGGGACAATTGCGAGTTCGGCTTCGTGCAGCGCTACGGGGGGGTCGAGCCCTCCGGCCTGCTGCGCTTCTCCTACACGCCGATGGCGGACCTGATCCGCGGCCTGCGCTGCGGCTTCGCGGATTTCGGCGTGCCGGGCGACCTGCGGCTCTCCGTGAGCGCGGGCGGCACCTACTATTGTCACAGCCTGGCCTACAACATCTGGGCGAATACCGGACATCCGGCCGGCTCGATCGCGCCGGAGGTGCTGCTGGAGCGGGAATACGGCCGGCTGGCCCATCTCAAGCGCAAGATGCTGGACGACCTCGCCGACGGCTCGAAGATCCTGGTGCGCAAGGTCGGCCGCGACGAGCCCGAGGCCGACTTCGCCCGCTTGGCCGAGGCGGTCTGGGCGCATGGACCCTCGACGCTGCTGCGCGTGACCGAGGCCGGGCCGGACTGGGCTCCCGAGCCGGCCCGGCGCGTCGCCGACCGCCTGATCGCGGGACGGGTCCGCCGCTTCGCGCCGGCGGAGCAGGCCTGGGAGGTCGACCTCGAACCCTGGATGCACCTCGTGGACAGCACCTACGCGCTGGAGCGCGGCGCGGCGCCGAGCCGCCTCGACGCCGCCGCCTTCCCGGAGGCGCTGCCGCTGCCGGGCCGCCTGCGCCGGCATGTCGGCCGGCACCGGGCAAGGGCGCTCAGCGCCTACACCCGGGCGGTGGATCCCGCCGGCTTTCGCGCCGATGCGGTCCACGTGTTCTCGAGCTGGGTGTGGATTCCGGAGGAGTTTGCCGGGGACCGCATCTTCG
This sequence comes from Methylobacterium sp. UNCCL125, assembly GCF_900116795.1. Classification (NCBI taxonomy): domain Bacteria; kingdom Pseudomonadati; phylum Pseudomonadota; class Alphaproteobacteria; order Hyphomicrobiales; family Methylobacteriaceae; genus Methylobacterium; species Methylobacterium sp. UNCCL125. The sequence continues at coordinate 23,469 of NZ_FPBW01000033.1, forward strand.
CGGCGGCCGGCTATGCGCGGCTGGGCTGGCGCGACGCCGACCTGTCGCGGCGGCGGTGCTGGCAGCGCGTCTGGGCCGCGGGTCGGCTGCGGCCCGACGCGACGCGGGAGCCCGTCGGGCTCGGGATGATCGGCACGTGGCGGGACGGATTCTGGTCCGCCGGGGCGCGCTTCGCCGAGGGGCCGATCCCCGGGGATGAGCCCGCGCCGGACCTGCGGATGCCGCCGTTCCGGTTCCCGGGCCAGGATCTCCTCGGACGGCTGCGGCCGCGGTTCCGATAGACCGCCGGGCCCCCGGATCCGGGCTCAGCTTTCGCTTCCCAGAGCGCGGAGGAGTGTGCCGAGGTAGCGTCGTCGGTCCCGCCTCCGGCCCGATGCGCGTGGCCGCCGGGGCGGAGGCCGAGCCCTGGATGCGGGCGGGGATCGGAGACGATCGGGCCGCCCGCGCAGGGAGCCGGTCCCGGGATACCGGTTCGATTCCGGCCGATCCGATACGGCTGCACCATTGCCCGGGCGCGCCCCGCCCGTAAACCGCGCTCCCTCGCACAGAACGGGAGATTCCGGATGCGCAGCAGATCGATGATGACCCTGGGCGGCAGCGTCCTCGCCCTCGCCGGCCCGGCCTGCGCCGACGACACCCCGACCACGGCGGGTGCGGTCGATCGGCTCAAGGGCCTGACCAACGAGGCGATCGGAAGCGCGAAGCGCGGGGTCGGCAACCTGACGGAGGACGAGGCCCTCAAGGCGGAGGGCCGTGCGCAGAAGCTCCGTGGACAGGCCGAGCAGGGGCGGGGCAGGGCCAAGGACGTCCGCGAGAACGCCCTCGACCAATAGGGATGCGGCGGGCCCCGGCCGCGCCGGGCGGCCGGGGCCCGCTCCCGTCGGGGCAGAAGCGGGAGGAGCCTACGGGCAGGGATGGCGCAGGCCGTCATAGCCCAGGTAGGTCCCGGAGGCCGGGTCGTAGGAGGCGTAGCGGGCGGCGCAGGACGCCGAGCCGCGCACGACGACCGGGGCGGCGTAGACGTGTGCGGGCGCCCCGTAGACGGCCACGGGCCGCGCCGCGGCGTTGGCCGCCGCCGAGCCGATCACCGCGCCGGCGGTGAAGCCGAGCAGGCCGGCCCCCACGGCCGCCCCCACGCCGGGACCGCGGCGGTCGCCGTAGCCCCAGCGGCCGTACCCGCCGCGGTGCCAGCCTCCCCAACCGGCATGGTGCCAGCCGCCACGGAACTGAGCGTACGCGGTGGGAAGGGCGCCGGCCCGGAGGGCCTCAACCGCCTGTCCGGATGCGGCCTGAACGGGGGCAGCGAGACCCGCCAGCATGGCCAGGGTGGCGACGCCGGTCACGATCCTCATCGGTTCTCTCCATTCTCCAGAGGGGTGGAAATGCCCGCATCAGGCATTCACGAAGCCCAGTAACAATGGATCCGCAGGACCGTTCCAGTCGTGAGAAAGATCATTTTTGTCGCACCGGACGGGTCTGAAACAATCCGATACGAACAAGAGCGACGCGGGCGCGGCGTCTGGCCTCCCTCATCGCTGCCGTTGGCGTTCGGTGCGGGGATCCGCATCAGCCTCGTCTTTCGGCACGGCGCAGCTGGCCACCGCCCGGGGGCGCGAATACAGGAGCCGGCATCGGGCTGCTTGGACCAGCGCACCTCGGGCGATCCCGTCGGCGCCATGGCACCGCATGGCACCGCACGGCACCGCGGGCGCCCGCGGCGATGCGGCGGACAATCGTGCCGCGGGGAGGGGGCCCGAACAGCCCTCCCCGGGTGATCGCCCGGCCCGTCCCGCTGGCCGGTGCGCGGCCTCGGTGCGGCTCTGAAGTCGGACCGGTCAGGCGTCAGAGCGGTCGGCAGACGCACGGAACGCAGGGGCCGGTGCGCGGACGGTGGCCGGAACCGGCGCCCGCCGCGGGCACCGTTGCCCAAATATTCTTCAAATGTACATTTTTTGTTCCACGGCCCGCCTGAGACCGGCCCTCGCTCTGGTTATATCTAGAGTTCGCATAAGATATATTATGGAACATAAGCGTCATCCTCGCTGGGGCGAGGGGGCTTGGCTCGGCTTCCGACCCGGTTTGGCGCTCAGGTTCGGCGTGTCGAGCGGACCGGTTCGTAACCGGGATCCTGGCCGGCTCTGTGGCTGGCCCCGGCGGCGCGACCGGGACCGGTGCCGGGACGGCGCGCCGGGCGAGGGCCGTTCGAGCGCCGTTCGAGCGCCCTCCCCGGTCCCGCCCCTCGGACGGCCTCCGGACCCGTCGGGGCCGTTGCGGCGCGCCGATGGCGGCGAAGCGATCATCCGGAGACGGCGTCAGCCGGCGGGACCGGGCGTCCGGCGCTCGCCCAGGATCCGGCCTTCGCGGGTGCGACACTCGATCTGCTCCGATACGCGGCCCGGTCGGACACGGACGGCGGCCGGCCGCGCCAGGCTCCCGGCGCCCTCCAGGAAGCCCGCGGCGGTCATCGGCGCGTCGCGCCCGCCGCCGAGACCCCGCCACCAGGACACCGCCTTCTCCCGCTCGTAGCCGCTGCGCTCCGGCCGCAGGCGCACGCGCCAGCCGGCCTCGGCGGCGCCGTCCCGCCAGCCGAGCACGAGGTCGAGTCCGTCCGGCGCGGCTTCCAGGTTCAGGGTCGTGACCGGATGCCAGGCGGCCCCGGACCCGCCGGTCTCCGGCGCGGGGGCAGGGCCGGCCGGTTCGGGATCCGGCAATCCGGGATCCGCCGAGAGGATCGCCAGCTCGTCATCGGCCGCGGCCTCGTGCGGGGCCTCGGCGTCCGCGTCCACCTCCGGCTCGGTCCAGCAGGCCTCGCAGGTGGAGGCGTTCAGCGCGATCAGGGCGCCGCAGCCGGGGCAGGGCTTGGCGCGCGGGGCCCCTGCCCCGCTCAGGCCCTGGGTGGCGCTCCGGACCGTCACGGCGTCCACGGGACCGTGCATCCGCACCAGCCCGGCATAATCGAGGATCAGCGCGTCGGCCTTGCCGGGGGCGCAGCGCAGCGCCCGGCCGACCTGCTGCACGTAGAGCCCGGTGCTGCGGGTCGGGCGCAGCAGTGCCACCAGATCGACCTCGGGGACGTTGAAGCCGGTGCCGAGCACGCCCACCGAGGTCAGGCAGCGGATCTGTCCGGCCCGGAACGCCGCCACGATCCGGTCGCGCTCCCGGCGCGGGGTCTCGCCCGAGACGCTCTCGCAGGCATACCCTTCCACCCGTACGGCGTCGCGGACGGCGTCCGCATGGGCGAGGCCGGCGCAGAAGGCGAGCCAGGCCCGGCGGGAACCTCCGTATTCCGCGAGTTCGGCGACCGCCGCGCGGGTGATCCAGTCGCGGTTGACCGCCGCCTCCAGCTCGCCCGGGATGTAGTCGCCTCCCCGCCGGCCGACGCCGGAGACGTCGAGCTGGGTCAGCGTCGCCTTGGAGACGAGGGGCGCCAGGAAGCCGCGCCGGATCAGCGTGAACGTGTCGGCCTCGTAGGCGATGCCGGAGAACAGCCGGTGCTCGCCCGCGTCGAGGCGGCCCGAATCGAGCCGGTAGGGGGTCGCGGTGAAGCCCGCCACCCGCAGCCCGGGGGTCATCGCCCGCAGGCCCGCCAGGAACCGGCCGTAGCGGGTGTCGGCGGCGCGGGGGATCAGGTGGGCCTCGTCGACGATCACGAGGTCGCGGGGCCCCACCGCGTCGAGCCGGTCGGCCACCGACTGGATGCCGCAGACCAGCACCTGCGCGTCGGCCTCCCGCCGCCCGAGCCCGGCGGAGAAGATCCCGGCCGGCGCCTCCGGCCAGGCGCGGCTCAGTTCCGAGAAATTCTGGGCGACGAGTTCGCGGCTGTGGGTGACGATCGCCACCCGGGCGAGGGGGTCTTGCTCCAGGGTCTCCCGGGCGAGGGCCGCGATGACCAGCGCCTTGCCGGCCCCGGTGGGCAGCACGATCAGGTGGCCGGGCGCCGCGTCGTCCGCCCCTCCCCGCGCCCAGGCGGCCGAGAGCGCGTCGAGGCTGGCGCGCTGATAGTCCCGCAGGCGCAGCATGGCGGCGGTCTAAGCGGGTTTGCCGGTCCTGTCCGTGGCGGCGCGGTCACGGCGCAGCAGGTAGATGTCCATGATCCAGCCGTGGCGGTCCCGGGCCTCCGCCCGGACCCGGCGGATCGCGTCGCCCGTATCGCCCAGCCGGCCGGAGAGCAGGATCTCGTCCGGGCCGCCGAGATAGGCGCCCCAGTAGATCGTCAGGTCCGGGTCGAGATGGCCGAAGGCCGGGTCGCCGTCGAGCATCACCACGACGCTCTCGGCGTCCGCCGGCCAGCCCGCCGCGAGGCGGCGGCCCGTGGTGATCAGCACCGACCCGCCGATGCCGTTCAGCGGCACGCCGTGACGGGCGGCGAGCACCTGCACGCTCGTCAGGCCGGGGATCACCGTCCGGGTGACGGCGACGCGCCCGCGGTCGGCGATGCGGTCGAGGATGCGGAGCACGCTGTCGTAGAGGGCCGGGTCCCCCCAGGCCAGGATCGCCCCCACCTCCCCCGGCCGGAGATGCGCGGCGAAGGCCGCCTCCAAGCGCTCGGCCCGGGCCGCGTGCCAGGCCGCGACGGTGCCGCCGTAATCGGCCGGGCGGCGCTCCCGGGGCGGGTCCTCCACGGTGACGACCCGATGGGGCTTGGCGATATGGGCCGCGCAGATCCGGCGGCGGATCTCGACGAGGTCGGCGGTCTCGGCGCGCTTGTCGAGGACGAACACCGCGTCGACGTCGGCGAGCGCCCGCACCGCCTGGAGGGTCAGGTGCTCGGGGTCGCCCGTGCCGATGCCGATGACCCGGATCTGCCTGTCCTGCATGCCGTCCGTCCTCCGCCGGGGCGGGGGAGGGCCGGCGCCGGCCTCCCCTACAAGCGCGCGTCGGCTTTGGCGAGGATCGCCCGGGCGATGGTCAGGTCCTGCAGGGCGATGCCGGAGGAGTCGAACACGGTGATCGCCTCCGGATCGGTCCGGCCCCCCTCCCCGGTCCGGAGCACGTCGCCGAGGGCCCGCAGGCCGGCGGAAGCCCCCGCGGAGGCGTGCTGGAACTCCCCGATGGTGCGCGACTGCTCCGGCAGGTCGCAGAACAGCTGCGCCCGCTCCAGCAGGGCCGGGGGCAGTTCCTGCTTGCCCTTCGCGTCCGCCCCCATGGCGGCGACATGCGTGCCGGGGCGGACCCAGTCGGCCTCGAACAGCGGCGCGCGGGCCGGCGTCGCCGTGACGATCACGTCGGCGGCCGCGCAGGCCTCCCGGGGCGCGGCCGCCCGCACGGCGATCCCCGAGGCCCCCTGCCCCGCCAGGCGCTCGGCGAAGCCCGCGACCTTGGCGGCGTCCCGGGCGACCACCAGCACCGTCCGGATCGGCAGGATCCGGGCGAGCGCCGCGCACTCGAACTCCGCCTGGTTCCCCGCCCCGAAAACGGCGAGCACCGCCGAATCCGGCCGGGCGAGGACGCTGGCCGCCACCGCGTCGGCGGCGGCGGTCCGGTAGGCATTGACGCGGCCCGCCTCGATCACCGTGTCGACCCGGCCGACATCTTGGTCGAACAGCAGGATCACCGAATTGTGCCGCGGCAGGCCCCGGTCCGGATTGCCCGGCCAGAACGAGCCGACCTTCAGGCCGGCATAGTCGGCCGTCGAGCCCGACTTGATCGAGAACCGGTTGGTCGGCTCCGAGCCGTGCCCGAGCACCGCCGGGAACAGGGTGGTGCCCGGGGCGACCGCCGCGATCAGCGCCTCCCGGGCCGCCTCGAACGCCATGGCGTGGTCGACCAGGGCCGCGGAGTCCTCTTCCGAGATGAAGCGCATGGATTCGAAGACCTCCAGAGTCCGGGTTTCAAAAGGGCGTGCCCTTCGCGGGTGCAGGGCGGCGCCCTGCGGTCGGGGACGCCCGAGCGTCGGGGCGCCGCCCCGACACCCCGCCGAAGGGCTTCAGCCCTTCGGAATCCCCTACAGGGTCATGCCGCGGGCGGTGACCGGCCAGACGGCCTCGACCCGGCCGTTCCGCACGCCCACGTACCAGTCGTAGACGTTGACCGTCGGGTCGCAATGGCCGGGGATCAGCTTCAGGCGCTCGTTGAGCTTGAGCACGTTGCCGGGATCGCTGATCACCCCGTGCTCGTCCGAGCACTTGATGTACGCCACGTCGTCGCGGCCGAACACCACCGGCAGGCCGCTGTCGATGCTCTGCGCCTTCAGGCCGGCATCGCAGATGGCCACATCCGCCTTCGCCTTGCTCATGATCGCCGTGACGATGAACAGGCTGTTCTCGAATTCCGCGATCGGCCGGCCGTCCGCGTCCTTCACCCGCTGGTAGTCCGCGTCCATGAAGACGTAGGAGCCGCATTGCAGCTCGTTGTAGACGCCGCTGCCGCCCTCCAGGGCGAAGCTGCCGGTGCCGGCCCCCGCGACGATATCGCAGGCGAGCCCCTCGGCCTTCAGCAGGTCGACGGTGCGCCTGGTCTCGTCGATCGCCGTCTGGATCAGGGCCTTGCGCTCGCCGTAGTCGCGCACGTGCTGCGCCTTGCCCTGATAGGCCTGCAGACCCGCGAAGCGCAGGCCCGGCGCCTTCGCGATCGCCCTGGCGATCACCAAGGCGGGCTCGCCCGGGGCGACGCCGCAGCGGCCGGCGCCGACATCGATCTCCACGAGGCATTCGAGGGTGACGCCATACTGGACGGACGCCGCCGAGAGGTCGTCGACATTGCCGAGGTCGTCGACGCAGACCAGCACCCGCGCCCGTTTGGCGAGCGCCGCCAAGCGCTCGATCTTCTTCGGCGCCACCACCTGGTTGGAGACCAGCACGTCGCGGATGCCGGCGCTCACCAGCGCCTCGGCCTCGCTGACCTTCTGGCAGCAGACGCCGCAGGCCCCGCCCCGCTCGATCTGCACAGTCGCGATGTCGGAGGATTTGTGCGTCTTGGCGTGGGCCCGGTGGCGCAGGCCGTGCTCCTTCATGAAGCGGCCGAGCGTGTCGACGTTGCGCTCGAAGGCGTCGAGATCGACCATCAGGCAGGGGGTGTCGATCTCCTCGACCGGCATGCCGACGCAGGCGGGAATGTTGTTGCGCATGGTCCGTCTCCTCCGGATCGGGGTGTCTTGATCGGGATGTCTTGGTCAGCGGGCCTGGGTCACGGGGCGAGGCCCAGAAGCTCGGCGATGCGCGGCGTCGCCTTGATGCCCGTGCCGGTGAGCACCACCACGGTGGTCTCCCCGGGCCGGATCGCGCCGCTTGCGGTGAGGTCGGAGAGCGCCGCCGCCGCCATGGCGCAGGTCGGCTCGACGTAGAGGCCGGTGCGGGCGAGCTCCATCAGGGCCGCCTCGATGGCCGCCTCGGAGACCGCCACGGTGCCGCCGCCGGACCGGCGGAGCGCCGCCAAGACCTCGCGGCCGCGCACCGGCTGGGCGATCGAGGCGCCCTCGGCCAGCGTCGGGCGCGGGGTCACCGGCACGAAATCGTCGGCGCCCGCCGCGAACCCGGCATGGAGCGGCGCGCAATGGGCCGGCTGGACCGCGTAGAGCCGCGGCAGGCGGGCGATCTCCCCCCGGCGCAGCAGCTCCGAGAAGCCGATGTCGCAGCCGAGGATGTTGCTGCCCGCGCCGCAGGGGATGATGACGGCGTCGGGCGCGGAGAAGCCCAGATCCTCCCACAGCTCGTAGGCCAGCGTCTTGGTGCCCTGGAGGAAATGGGCCTGCCAGTTGTGGCTGGCGTAGAAGATCTCCTCCGCCTGCCGCACGGCGGCGTCGGCGGTGTCCTGGCGGGTGCCGGGCACCAGCTCGACCGCGGCGCCGGCGGCGCGCATCTGCACGGTCTTGGCCGGCGAGGTCGAGGCCGGGACCAGGATCTTGGCCCGCATCCCGGCGGCGGCCGCGTAGGTCGCCACCGCGGCGCCGCCGTTGCCGGAGGAATCCTCCAGCACCGCGTCGATCCCCTGCTGGCGCAGGATCGACAGCATCACGGACGCGCCCCGGTCCTTGAAGCTGCCCGAGGGCGCGAACCATTCGAGCTTGAAATGGGCATGGCCGCCCCGCCAGGGCCGGTGCACCAGCGGGGTGCAGCCCTCCCCGAGGGAGACCGGGTCGGAGACCGCCACCGGCAGGGCGGCGGCGTAGCGCCAGAGGGAGCGCTTGGCCGTGTCGATCTCCCCGCGTCCGATCCCCGGCAGGTCCGTGATCATCAGCGGACCGCCCGTCTCCGAGCGCCAGCGGGGCGTCTCGATCGGGTAGGTCGCGCCGGTGGCGGGGTCGAGATAGGCGGCAGATGGAGGCATCGCGGCTCGGTTTCCGGGGCGGTTCGGGAAGATAATACAAAATAATCTTGGTCGGCGCGCCTCCCTTCTCGCGGAGACGACGCCGGGCCGAGGCGGGCGGGGCCCGCCTCGTCAGGGCTCCGCCCCGACAACCCGCCAAAGGGCTTCAAGCCCTTTGGAAACCCGGGCCTCTCAGGCCGCGAGCGGCAGGATCGTCCGCTCCGGGGCGTGCTCGGCGGCGATCGCCCCGGCGACGATCTCGGCGGTGGCCCCCGAGAGGGTCCAGCCGAGATGGCCGTGGCCGGTGTTGTAGAAGACCCCGGGCCGGCGGCCGCGACCGACCTTGGGCAGCATGTTCGGCAGCATCGGGCGCAGGCCGCTCCAGGCCACCACCCGGTCGGTGTCGACCAGCGGGAACTGCTCGCGGGTCCAGTCGACCAGCGGCTGGATCCGGTCGTGGCGGATGTCGCGGTTGAAGCCGTTGAACTCGGCGGTGCCGGCGACCCGCAGGCGCTCGTCGCCGAGCCGGCTCGTCACGATCTTGGCCGCCTCGTCGAGGATGCTCACCTCGGGGGCCGCCTTCTGGGCCTCCGGAGTCAGCAGGTTCACGGTGATCGAGTAGCCCTTCACCGGGTAGACGTTGACCCGGTCGCCGAGCATCGCGGCGAAGTGCCGGCTGGCGCAGCCCGCGCAGATCACCACCGCGTCGGCCTGCAGGACCTGCGTGTCCCCGGCAGGATGGCCCGCAGCGCGCCAGCCGATGTCATAGCCCCCCTCCCCCGGCGCGATCGTCTCGACGCTGGCGTCCTGGACGAAGCGGACGCCCCTGCGGGCGCAGGCGGAGGCGAGCCCCCGGGTGAATTTGTGGATGTCGCCGGTGGCGTCGGAGGGCGTGAAGAAGCCCCCGTGATAGGTCCCGGCCAGCGTCGGCTCGATCGCCCGGATCTCCTCCGGAGTCACGGCGTAGCGCTCGAGGCCGCCCTCCCGCAGCAGGGCGTTGACTCCGGTCGCCTTCTCGAAGCTCGCCCGGTCCCGGTAGAAATGCAGGATGCCGCGGGTCTTCAGGTCGAAGTCGATCCCCTCGGCCTCGGCCATGGCGAACAGCGCCTCCCGGGCCTTCAGGGCCAGCCGCACGGTCTCCACGGTGTTCTCGCGGTAATGGGCGATCTCGCGGACGAACGCGGCCATCCAGGACAGCTTGTGCCAGGAAGGCTTGGGATTCATCAGCAGCGGCGCGTCCCGGCGCATCATCCAGCGCAGGCCCTGCATCACCGTGGAGAGCTTGTTCCAGACCTCGGCGTTGCAGGCCGAGAGCTGGCCGCCATTGGCGAAGGAGGTCTCCATGGCGGCGTAGCGCTGCCGGTCGAGGACGGTGACGCGGTAGCCGCGCTGGGCGAGCGCATAGGCGGTCGTCACGCCGGTGATGCCGGCGCCGATCACGGCGATGTGGGTCATGGGCTTGGACTCCGGGACGTGGACGCGTGGAGGCCGCCTCAAGCGGTCGGCCGGTTGCGCGCCCCATCTGTCCCGGTGCCTGAGAGCTTGATCCGTCCCGCCCTGGCGCGGCGAAGTACGGACGTCCCCTTCGGCGGGTGCCCACGGGTTCCCCCGCTGCACCTCTCTCCAGATCGCCCTGACGACACGGTTCCGGTGCCTGAGAGTTTCCGGGGCGGTTGCTCCGTCGGCGCCGGGTCCCCTCTGCTGGGAAGATCCCGGTCTCTCCCGCATCGTCACGATGGGCTGTCCCTGGATACGCCGATCGGCCGCAGGGGAGAAGCCCGCCCGTCCCGCCGGCGGCCGATTTCACCGACAGCCGCTGCGCGTTGTCACCGCCACCCACGCTCTCCGCCGGAGCGATCCCGGCCGCCGCCGGTTGACGCTGGATTCTCCGGGAGACACCCCGATGCTGACCAGGACCGCGATCTACGAGGGCAGGGTGCGCGACGCCCGGGAAGAGGAATTCTTCCGCCGGGTCCGGGACGAGCTGGAGCCGTTCTGGCGGCGATTCCCGGGCGTCACCGCCGTGCGGATCCAGCGCGTGGTCTCGAAGGACGCCGACGCGCGGCCGATCGCCATGATCCTGGAGATGGACTTCCCCGATCAGGCGGCGCTGGATGCCTGCCTCGCCTCTCCGATCCGCCCGGAATCGCACGCCGCCACCGAGGCGGTGATGGAGATGTTCGACGGCCGCTTCTACCATCTGGTCAGCACCGGGCGCACCATGTCGCTGGTGGATTAGGACCCGGCCTCGGAAGGTCAATCTCCGCTCGAACGCAACGGCAAGTTTACCGCATATAAACCTATACTGACATATTATAATAGCCTGAAGATAAAATCTCAGGCCTGAACATCAGTTGATCCAGCACTCTTTAAGGGTCTCGGCGCAGGTTCCGTCCGAGCGACACCCTTCTTGTTCAGGCGGACGGCGCGATGGCGAAATGGATTCCTGGCGCGGCCGTCTTCGGCCTCCTGTGCCTGATGATCATCCCGGCTCCCGGGATCTGGGGCGTCCTGATCGGGGCCGCCTGCGTGCTGGCCATCGTCGGCAGCCTGTGCATGCTCGCCCTCGATCGGGTGGCGAGCGCCATCCTCGTCTGGCGCTCGCGGATGCGGGCGCGACGCCCGAGCCCGAGCCGGAGCCGGAGCCGGGTGGTCCATGCCGGCTCCAGGATGACCCGGAAGGTCTGAGCCTCCGGCGGGGCGCCGGGGGCTGGATTCCCCGCGGCATCGGTGCAAGGTCCCGGCGCCGCGATCACGGCGCCTAAGACCAACCGGGACGGTCCGATGAAGCTCCTCTACTCCCCCGCCTCGCCCTATGCCCGCAAGGTGCTGGTCCTCGCCCACGAGACGGGACTGATCGACCGGATCGCCGTCACCGTCGCCGGGGCCTCGCCGACCGGGCCCTCCGCGGAGGTCGCCGCCCACAATCCGCTGGGCAAGATTCCCGCCCTGATCCTGGAGGACGGCACCGCCCTCTACGACAGCCGGGTGATCTGCGAGTATCTCGACGGCCTCTCGTCCGGGCGGCGCCTGTTCCCCGAAGGCGCCGCCCGCTGGGACGCGCTGACCCGGCAGGCGCTGGCCGACGGGCTGCTCGATGCCGCGCTGCTCGCCCGCTACGAGCGCGTGCTCCGCCCCGAGCCCCAGCGCTGGGACGCCTGGGAGGCCGGCCAGATCGGCAAGATCCGCGCGGCGCTGGACCGGTTCGAGAGCCTGGTCGGCGGGATGCCGGCACTGGATATCGGCACGGTCGCGATGGCCTGCGGGCTGGGCTACCTGGACCTGCGCTTTCCCGATCTCGCGTGGCGGGAGGGCCGTCCGGCGGTCGCGGCCTGGTACGCGCAGTTCGAGCGCCGGCCCTCCATGGCGGCCACCGTGCCGAAGGGCTGAGCTCCCGCCGCGCCGGGCCCCGCTACGGCCGGGCCCGGTCCGCGATCGCGTAGGGATGGGTCGAGCCGAGGGGATCGGCGAGGAAGTCCTGGACCGTCCCGGCGCCCGTGCCGAAGGTGATGAGCAGGAAGCCGCCCGCCAGGGCGAAGTTCTTCAAAAAATCCCAGAACAGCGCGCGGCCCTTGCCCCCCGCCCAGAAATCCCCCGGCACCCAGAACTGCTTCCACAGCAGCGCCGTCACCCCGCAATAGCCGGCGAGCACGAAGGCGGCGGCCCGGTCGGCGACCCCGGTCAGGATGCAGAGCGACATCCCGATCTCGACGCCGAGCCCGATCAGGATCAGCACCGTTGCGGGCGCCGTGGCATGCACGGCCTCCCGCGCCTGCCCGACCGCGCCCCGGAAGTTCAGGATCTTGTCGAGGGCGCTGAACGGCAGGAACAGCAGCACGAGGAGCAGGCGGACGCTGAACGCGATTGCGACGCTGAGGCTGGCCATGCGCTGAACGGTCTCCCGATCCGGCCCGGTTCGGGCCGCCGATCCAAGGCGCTGATCCAAGCCGCGAGCGGCGCAAAGGTTTCGCGCGGCCCCGCCGGCCGCGTGCAGATCCTGGCCCCCGAAGCGCCCCGTGCGGGCCGGCCCCGGCGGTGCGCAGCGCGTCTTCGATCACGGGCGGCATCCCGGCAACGCAGACTCGGACGCCTCAGCCGAGACCGGCCTGCGCCGCGCCCACCTCGTCGAGGCGACGGCGCCCGGCACTCTCGAGAACGCCGTTCAGATCCGCCCGTGGCACGCCAACGTGCTTCGGCTCGGCGGCCCCAACATACACCTCGCGCGCCACAACTTCGTCCTGCCGCTGGTGTGCCGCCTGGTGCATCCCGGCTCCGGAAGCTCGGATGTCGGCCAGGGCGGGACGTCGAGAGCCGAGAGCGAAGCCGAGTCCCGGCGGCTGGTCGACCGCTTCGGCCGCATCCCCTGGTGAGTTCGCGCCGCGCGGCGGACGCTCTGCGGGCCGGAAGCGCGCTCGACCGGCGCGGATGTTGGTTCAGACTGGGAGCGCCCCTCGCGACGAGGACGCTGAGCCGGTCGTGCAGGTGCGGATCAGCCGCCGCACGAAGCCCGCGCACGCCTCAAGTTCGTCCCGGGTGACGTACTCGTCGGCCCGGTGGGCCCGGGCGATGGAGCCCGGTCCGATCACCACGGCGGGCACGCCGCCGAGCCGCTCGAACAGCCCACCCTCCGTGCCGTACGAAACCTTGGCGTGGCCGTTGCGGCCCGCGAGGCGCTTGGCCAGGGTCACGATCTCGGCCTCCGGATCGGTGTCGAGGCCCGGATAATCGATCAGCGGCTCGACATCGACGCCGCAGGCCGGATCGCCGGCCCGCATCAGCGGCGCCAGCGTCCCGGTGGCGTACCCGATCGCCGCGGCCGCCAGCGCCGCGGCATCGTCCGCGCCGATCGCCCGGTACTCGAACGCGACGCTGCAGGTGTCGGGCACGATGTTGAGCGCCGTGCCGCCCCGGACCACGCTCGACAGGCCGGTGGTGTGGGGCACGTCGTAGAGCGGGTCGCGGGCCCCGTCCCGGGCGATGGCCTCCGCGGACAGGCGGACATGCTCGATGAAGCGGGCGGCGTATTCCACCGCGTTGACACCCTGGGGCGCCAGGGCCGAGTGGCTGGCCCTGCCCCGGAAGGTGAGGCGGGCGGCCGACTTGCCCTTGTGGCCGACCACCACATCCATCCCGGTGGGCTCGCCCACGAAACAGCCGAGCGGCCGCGGCACGCGCTCGAGCATCCGGGCGATCAGCGGGCGCACGCCGAGGCACCCCACCTCCTCGTCGTACGAGATCGCGAGGTGGATCGGGGTGGCGAGATCCGCCGCGACCATTTCGGGCAGGAGCGCGAGGCAGACCGCGAGGAACCCCTTCATGTCGGAGGTGCCGCGCCCGTAGAGCCGCCCCCCCGCCTCCCGCAGGGCGAACGGGTCCGACGACCAGGGCTGGCCCTCGGCCGGCACCACGTCGCTGTGGCCGGAGAGCACGTAGCCGGGGCGGGTCTCGAACGGCCCGACGCTGACCAGCAGCGCCGCCTTCCGGCCGGTCGGATCCGGCACCCGCTCCACCGCGGCGCCGTGGCCCCGGCAATAGGCCTCGGCCCAGTCGATCAGCGGCAGGTTCGAGCGGTCGCTCACCGTGTCGAAGGCGACGAGCGTCCCGAGCAGCGCCACCGGATCGGGCGGGCCGGAGGGCGGCAGGACGGTCTGTGCGGGCTCTGTCATGGATGGCGTCCTGCAACCGCGCGCGAATCGGCCCGGATGGGGCGCCCGGATTCCTACGGGGTTTTCGGCGCTTCGGGGATCCCGGGCAACGCCCGGACCGCCCGACCGGTCCCGGGAACCGGTGCGGCGTCCGAGCGTCGCTCTCGGTGGAGGCCGCCGGAGACCGCCCCTGGGAGCCCGAACCATGCGTCGCCGTCCCGCTCCGATCCGCGCCGCCCCGATCCTCGCGACCCTGTTGCCGGCGGCCCTGCTGCTGGCCGCCCCGGCCGAGGCCCGGCCACAGGCCGGGACGCCGCGCCATCGCGTCGCGTCCGACATGGACCGGACCCTCGCCCGAAGGGCGGCGCGGGACCGGCCGGACTGGCGGGTCTGGCAGCGGCCGCTCGTCCCGGCCTTCGCTCCGGCGACGCGCGAGCGGGTCGCGGCCCCGCCCTTCACGGGCTGGGGCTACGGCGGCACCCTCCCGGGGGCCTGGCCCGGCTTCTGATCCGCCTCGACCCGGGCCCGACCGCCTGCCATGGTGCGGGCGACCGAAGGCCTGAGACGGACGCGATGGTGCTGGAGTTCCGCCTGGACGATCCGACCCCCGCGGATCCGCGCCGCCGCTGGAACGCCCTCGCGCAGGAGGCGCGGGACGCCTGCTACGACAACACCCGCGCGGTGGCCGACAGCGCCGCCCAGGTGGCCGCCCGGAATGCCGCCTCGGCCGCCTACCGGGCCGCGCATCCGGCGGGCCTCGACGTGCCCTACGGCCCGGGCCCCCGCAACGCCCTCGACCTCTACCCGGCCCGGGACGGGGCGGCGCCCTGCCTGGTCTTCATCCATGGCGGCTACTGGCAGCGCGGCGCGCGGGAGCTGTTCGCCTGCTTCGCGCAGGGCCCGAACGCCGCCGGCTGGTCGGTGGCGATGGTCGGCTACACCCTGGCGCCGGAGGCGAGCCTCACCCGGATCGTGGCGGAGATCGGCGCGGCCCTCGACTGGCTCGCCGCCCACGGGGCCGCGCACGGGATCCGCGGCCCCCTGATCCTGTCGGGCTGGTCGGCCGGCGGGCTGCTCACCGCATTGCATCTGGGCCATCCGGCGGTGGCGGCGGGGCTGGCCATCTCCGGCGTCTACGACCTCGCGCCGATCCGCCAGACCGAGCTGGACGCCAAGCTGAGCCTCACCGACGCGGAGGTCGAGACCCTGTCCCCCCTGCGCCGTCCGGCGGTGGCGAAGCCGCTCTGCATCGCCTACGGCTCGCGCGAACTGCCGGCGCTGATCCACGACGCCCGCAACCTGCACGCCCTGCGGGCGGCGGCCCACGCCCCGGGGGCCCTGCTGCCGGTGCCCGATGCCGAGCACTTCTCGGTGCTCGACGCCCTGCGCCGGCCGGGCGGGATCCTTGTCCGGGCGGCCCATGCCCTCCTCGAGGGCTGACGATCTGGGCAATGGGACGATTCCGGGCGTATTTACAACTCCCGATAGAAATTTCGCATCGCCGGAGACCGCTCCCGTCTTGCTGAGGCCCGCGGCGCGTGCTGAGACGGGGGTGCGGGCGCGATCTCCCTCCTCCGGGAGCCGGCCGGATCCGAGGGAGATCGGATGCAAGCGGTCGCGCGATCGGAAACCCCTGCGGCGGCGGCCCGCGCCGATCCCGCGGACCGGGCCGACCGCCGCCGCCGCGGATGGGGCACGCCGCGGCTGCGCGTCGTCCTGGCTTTGGGCTTCGGCACCCTCGGCTTCCTGGCGACCCTGGCGCTCGCCGCCCTTGTGAGCCGGGAGGCGACCCGACGGCTCGAGGCGGAGGTCGGCGGCCAGCTCACCGAGATCGCCAGCCAGATGGCCCGGAACCTCGATATCGGGATGTTCGAGCGCTGGCGCGACATCCAGATCGCCGCCGCCTCGGACAGCCTGCGCGATCCCGGAACCGCGACGGCGGCCAAGCGCGCCGTGATGGAGCGGCTCCAGGCGACCTACCCGGCCTATTCGATCATCGGGCTGGTCGACGCCGACGGGCGCGTATCCGCGACCAGCACGGGCGCCCTGGAGGGCGCGGACGTCTCCGGCCGGGACTATTTCCGCGGCGGCCTTGAGGGACCCTATGTCGGGGACGTGCATCCGGCCAAGCTCCTCCAGAGTCTGATGCCCCCGGTCGACACCGGTGCGCGCGGGGCGGCGCGGGAGCCGCTGCGCCTCGTCGATGTCGCGGCCCCGGTCCGGTCGCCGGACGGCCGCGTCCTCGGAGTGCTGGCCGCCCATCTCGACTGGACCTGGGCGCGCGACATGGCGCGCATCCTCGAAGGCGCGCTCCGGGGCCATCGCCAGGGGGCCGAGATCCTGATCCTGTCCCGCGACGGCACCGTGCTCCTCGGTCCGCCCGCCCTGCAGGGCGCCGCCCTGCCCCGGGCGGTCCTGACCGGCGACAGATCCCTCGATCCGCAGGGCACGAGCCGGGTCGGGCCCTGGCCCGACGGCGCCGCGGCATATCTCAGCGCCCACGCGTCCACGACCGGTCACCGGGACTATCCCGGTCTCGGCTGGCAGGTGGTGGTGCGGCAGACGGCCGACCGGGCCCTGACCGCGGTGGCGGCCCTGCGCGGGGACATCCTGGTGGCGGGCAGCGTGGTGGCGCTCGCGGCGGCACTGCTCGCGTGGCTGCTCGCCGGCCTGATCGCCCGCCCGCTGCTGGACCTGGCGGTGGCCGCCGAGACGCTGGGCCGCGACCAGCGGCCGCCGCCGCTGCCCCGCGCCTTCGTGCGCGAAGGCGCGATGATCGCCGACGCCCTGGGCGCGGCGGCGGACGAGCTCGCCCGGCGCGCGGACACCCACCGGCTGCTGATCGATGAACTGAACCATCGGGTGAAGAATACCCTCGCCACCGTGCAGGCGATGGCGGCCCAGAGCCTGAAGAACCTCGGCGGGGACGCCGCGGCCGGGCGCGACGCCTTCGAGGCGCGGCTGCTCGCCCTGTCGCGGGCCCACGACATCCTGACCCGCGAGAGCTGGGCGAGCGCGGACCTGCGCGGCGTCGCGACCCAGGCGATGCGGCCCTTCCTGGGCGCGGAAGTCCCGGGGGGCGCTCGGTCCGGCAGCGATCTGGCGAGCCAGACCTCATCCGGTGCGCTGCCGCCGCGCATCAGCCTGGAAGGTCCCGACCTGCGGCTGCCGCCCGAGGGCGCGCTGGCGCTCACGATGATCCTGCACGAATTGTGCACCAACGCGGTCAAGCATGGCGCCCTGTCGGTTCCGGGCGGTCGCGCGGCGCTGGTCTGGACGGTGGAGGCCGGCCCAGACACCGATACCCTCCGGGTGACATGGTGCGAGTGCGGCGGCCCCCCGGTCGTCCCGCCGACGCGGAAGGGATTCGGCACCCGCCTGCTGGAGCGGGGCTTTGCCGGGAACAGGACCGCCAGCCTGACCTACGAGGCTGCGGGCGTCGTCTACAGGGCGGCCAATCCCCTGCCCGCCCCCGGCCGCGCGGCCGCGCAGCCCACGCCGCGTCTGCAGGCCGGACGGGCCTGATCCCGCTCCGGCCCGATCGGCTTTCCCTCCCGTTCCACCCCGACATCGACCCCGCCTCACGGCGTCGGGACAGCGGCCGTGCATTCCCTTAGCCCGGCCCCTTAGCCCGGCCCCACGGTCCGGCCCCACGGTCCGACAGAGCCCGATCCGGCGCATCGGAACCAGATCCGGCTTTAATCCCGGCGCTGATTTCGTGACGAGACAAAGACGTGCGCAAACACACTCTGTAGTACATTGGTGATGGATTAAAGTCTTTATTGATGTGATGTGCTGAGACGCACATGAGATTTGCAAGAGTTTGACTAGGTTCGACTGACCGGCAGGGATTCGGTGTCCCCGGCCACAAGACGAACGCGCGAGGAAACGCCATGCCCCAGTCACGACACGTCCCGATCCGCGGCACCACCGTCGGCCTCGCCCTGGGCCTCCTGGCCGGACTCCTCGGCGCGCCCCTGGCCGCGCAGGCCGGCGAAGGCGGCGGCGGGAGCCGCCAGGCCGCCGGCGGGGGCCACATGAGTTCCTACGTCAGCGATCCCCATCACGACCCGCGCTCCCTGCACTCGCAGCGCGCCGGGACCGGTCAGCTCCTCGGAGCGCCGATGCTCCACGAGAGGGCCGGCACCACGGTGGCGCGCCGCCGCGCGGTCGATCCCCACTGGGCGTCCGGAACCGTAGAGCCCCGCCGGGCCCGACGCTGAGACCGCCCACCCGGCTCCGGGACGGCTCGCCTTCCTCCCCCCGGCCTGGCCGGGGGACCTTCACCCCGACCCGACCGCTCGGGCCGCACGACCCGCCCCCCTTGGGACGGGTCGTGCGGCCCGAGCGGTGTGCCCGCCCCGGTTTCTCCCCCGGTTCTCCCAGCGTCAGAGACCCCTTCATGAACAACATCATCCAGGGCATCGCCAGCTTCCAGGGCAACGTCTTTCCCGGACAGCGGCAGATGTACCAGCAGCTCGTGCGCGACGGTCAGCAGCCGAGCGCGCTGATCATCGCCTGCGCGGATTCCCGGGTCTCGCCGGAGCACATCACCCAGGCGGGGCCGGGGGACCTGTTCGTCTGCCGCAACGCCGGCAACATCGTGCCCCCGGCCTCCGACGTGGTCGGCGGCGTCTCCTCGGCGATCGAGTATGCCGTGGTGGCGCTGGGCGTGCGCGACATCGTGGTCTGCGGCCATTCCGATTGCGGCGCCATGAAGGGGCTGATGAACCGGGATCTGCTCAAGCGGATGCCCAGCGTCGCGTCCTGGCTGCGCCACGCCGAGGCCGCCGAGCGGATCGTCTGCGAGGCCTATCCCGAGGGGATGGACGCGCAGGCCCGTCACCACGCCCTGGCCCTGGAGAACGTGGTGGTCCAGCTCGCCAACCTGCGCACCCATCCGAGCGTCGCTGCCGCCCTCGCCAAGGGGTCCCTGCGGCTGCACGGCTGGTTCTTCGAGATCGAGACCGGCGCCCTCCTGGCCTATGACGGCGCGAACGGGCGCTTCCGGCCGATCGCCGGGGCCGACATGCCCGTGGCGCAGGATTCCTCCACCGGCAGCCGCCTGCAGGCGGCCTGACCCATGCGGATCCCCAGCAGCCTGACCGCCGCCCTCGCCCCGGGCGGCGCCATCCGGACGAACCTCGCCCGGGACCTGCCCGCCTCCGTGGTGGTCTTCCTGGTGGCGCTGCCCCTGTGCATGGGCATCGCCATCGCGTCCGGCGTACCGCCGGAACGCGGTCTCGTCACCGGCATCGTCGGCGGCATCGTGGTCGGCCTCATCGCGGGCTCGCCGCTCCAGGTCAGCGGGCCCGCCGCGGGGCTCGCGGTGATCGTGTACGGGTTCGTGCAGGCGCACGGGCTCGACGCCCTCGGCCCGGTCCTGGTGGTGGCGGGCCTCGTCCAGCTCGCCGCCGGCGCCCTGCGGATCGGCGGCTGGTTCCGGGCGATCTCGCCGGCCGTGGTGCACGGCATGCTGGCCGGCATCGGGATCCTGATCGTCCTGGCCCAGATCCACGTCCTGACCGACGCCCTCCCCCGGGCGAGCGGCCTGGACAACCTCGTGGCGATCCCGGCCGCGTTCTTCGACTTCGTCACCGGCACGGGCGACCGCACCGGCGCCGTGATCGTCGGCGGGTTCACCATCGCGGCGATGATCGCCTGGGAGCGGCTGCGCCCGGCGCGGCTCCGGCTCCTGCCCGGGGCGCTCGTCGGCGTGCTGGCGGGCAGCCTGGCGGCCGGCCTCGGTGGCTTCGCCGTCAAGCGCGTGGCGGTGCCGGAGGCGCTCTTCTCCGGACTCGCCCTGCCGGGGGCCGAGGCCTGGGCGCGCCTCGCCGAGGCCGAGATCCTGATCATGGCCCTGGTCATCGCGGTGATCGCCAGCGCCGAGAGCCTGCTCTCGGCGGCCGCTGTCGACCGGATGCACGACGGCCCCCGCACCCGCTTCAACCGGGAGCTCGGCGCCCAGGGCATCGGCAACCTGATCTGCGGACTCCTCGGCGCGCTGCCGATGACCGGGGTGATCGTACGCTCCTCGGCCAACGTCCAGGCGGGGGCGGTGAGCCGGGCCGCCACGGTGATGCACGGGACCTGGATCCTGGCCTTCCTGCTCGCCCTGCCCTGGCTGCTCGCCCTGGTGCCGACCGCGAGCCTCGCCGGCATCCTGGTGGTCACCGGCTGGCGACTGGCGAGCCCGGCCCACGCCCTGCACCTGCAGGCCCGCTACGGCTGGCTGACCGCCGCGATCTGGCTGGCCACGATGGCCACCGTGGTGGCGGTGGACCTGCTCTCCGGCGTGCTCACGGGCCTCGCCCTGAGCCTCATCCAGGCCCTGCCGAGCCTGCGCAAGGGCCGGCTCCGGATCGAGCACGCGGCGGCCCCGGAGGTGCCCGGCGTGCCGGAGCTGCGCCTGTCGGGGGCGGCGACCTTCCTGCAGCTTCCGAGCCTCACGGCGGCCCTGGAGCGTACCCCCGAGGGCGGCGAGGTCCGCCTCGCCACCGACAACCTCGCGGCCATCGACCACACCTGCCTGGAGATGATCGGCGACTGGGCGAGCCGGCGCAGCGCCGCCGGCAGCCGGATCGCCGTGGTCGGCGGGTCGGGAGTCCCGCACGACCGGCTCGCCGCCGCGGTGGCGGCCCCGGCCCACTAGGAAGCCCTGTGCCGAAGGGGCAGACCCTTCGGCACAGGGCGCGTCGGAGCAGGCCGTTCGGACGCGGGCCCGAAGCGGACGCGGGGCGGGCGGGGTCCGAAGGCGGGACCGTAGGTCCTGCGGCGGCGCCCCGATGTTTCCACGCGGATCCGAGCGGACGGCGCCCCCGGGCCTGTCCGCGTCGCGGCAGACGGTCGCGGCAACCGGTCGACGGGGCCGCCTTCCGGTCCGTCCCGACGCGGGCCGGGAGCCGCCCGGGTTCGTCGGAACCCGGAATTCCATCGTTTTCACAACCGGTTAATCCTGAATCTTTGCGCCCCCTTAACGGGCGGACCGCCAGACTCGCCGCTACGGCAGGCCCGCTGCGCGGGATCGGCCGCGGAATGGTACTCGTCAGGAGCTTCGTCGATGATCAGGTTCCTCGCGGCTTCGGCCGCATGCCTGGTCCTGTGCGGCGCCGCGGCGGCGCAGGACATGCCCGGCCTTGCGACGCTGCATCCGCCCGATCCCGCCCAGCCGGTGGCGGCGAGCGCCCCCGTCCCGATGCCGGACGGCGGGGTGGCGCCGGGACTGCGCCTGGGATCCGTTCCCGATCCGGACGCGGCCCGTCCCGACCCGGTCCCGACGCCCCCCGGCAGCCTCGCGCTCCGCAGCACCGCGGCCGACGCCGCGCAGACGACCGCCAGCCTGAAGGCCCCGTCCGCCACGCCCAAGCCGTGGTGCGCGCAGGAGCGGCGGGTCGGCACCGGTCTCGGTTTCTGCCTCGTCAATTGAGCGGTCCGCCCGGGCCGTGCCGGGCTCTGCCCCGGACCCGGTCGCCGGCTCAGGAAGCCCCGTAGACCGCGACCGCGTCGAAGGTCTCGCCGTCCTCCGGGGCTTGGTCGCGAGAAGCGACGAGGGAGGCGACGAGGAGGACCAGCACGGCCGCTGCGACGGCCGCGACCGCGAGCGGCCGCGTGATCAGATCCGCATGGGCGCGGGCGGCGTGGATCACCGCGCAGCCGAGAAGGAAGATACACACCTGCGCGGCCGGCGTCGCGAAGGCCGCCGTCATCGCGGCGTCCCGGTCGTCCAATGCCGGCCGATCACGCCGATCGGGTCCATGACGGTGTTCATGTCCGTGTCCATGGCACGCCCTCCCCGGCTGAGGCTGCCGATGCCCGGCTTGACCCGCAGGCGGTCGGCCGCGCCGGCCGGCGTGCCCGAACATGCGGGCGCGGGCGACCCGGCCGGGCGTCACGTCTGCGTGACCGGGCCCCCTCGGGCGGGTTCCGGATCCGGCGGCGCCAGGGCGTAGGTGGCCTCACCGACCCGGCTCAGGGGCCCGCCCGGCCCGGACCGCTTCCACAGCCGCGTGTTGAGGGCCGCCACCGGATCCCGGCCGGGCAGGGTGAAGCCCTGCCCGACGAGCACCTCCAGGATCTCGGCCGCGTGCAGCGGCCGGCCCGCGCGCCCGATCGCCGCGCAGGCCGCCTCCACCACGGCCCGGCCGTAGCGGCGGGCCCCGGCGGCATCCTCCGTGAAAGCGATGGCCGGCGGGATGGCGCCGCGGGCGCCGGCGGCATCTGTCCGGACCACGGGACGCGCCTCCGGACGCACTTCCGGACGCGCTTCCGCCCCCCGTCGTCCGCGCGGCGCGCCGGAATCCTCCGCCGCCGGTCCGGACCGATCCCCCGGCACGCCCGGGTCCCCCAGCGCCGGATCGTCGGCGGGGTCTCCGCGAAGGCGCGCCCCCGTCTCGGGGACCGGATCCGATGCCGCCCTCGCCCCGGATCCGGCGGCTCCCAGGCGGCGGCCGAGCTCGAGGTAGAGCATGAGGTCGGCGATCTGCCGGTCGAGGGCCTCGCGCTGGCGCCGCAACGCGGCGAGCCGCGCCTCGATCTCGGATTCCGACAGGCCCACGCGATGGTCCCTCCGACCTGAGGGAACATCTACCCGTTCTCAGCACCGGTGGGAATGCTCAACGTCGGAATATTCCGTCACGCCTGAGCAACGGTAGGAATATTCCTTCCGGCGAGCCCTATTCCCTTGCCCGCTTGCGCATTCCCTTGGCGGCCGGCCTGGGCGGCACGAGCAGCGTGCTCGGATCGGCCGGATGCAGGGTCAGGCCGCCCTCGTCGAGGACCAGCGGCAGCCGCGGGAAGACCTCGCGCAGATGCGCGAGATCCGCCTTGAACGCCTGCCGGAAGCTGCGGATCGAGGCGTTCTCGGCGCCGAACTGCGCGTGGAGGTTGGCCCAGGTCAGGCGGAGCGGGCGCTGCAGCGACCGCAGGCGGTAGCCGGTCCAGAACAGCAGGTCGAGCTTGCGCGCCGAGCCCGAGAAGGCCCGGGCCGCCCGCACGTCCACCGGCAGGGCGTGCCGGATCAGGGTCTCGTAGAATTCGGGGTCGAAGCGCACCGTGCGCCCCGCCTCGTCGGCCCCCTCGCCGGCGCGGGGGCGCCACAGTTCCAGGCTGCGGAACGGCGGAACGTTGAGGGTGGTGGCGCTGTCGCGCCCGTCCCAGAGGCCGATCTGCATGGAGCAGGCGGCCAGCCGGTTCAGCTGCTCCTTGAACTGGCGGATGGTGCCGCGCTCGCCCCCCGTGACCGCGAAGCCCATCTCGCGCATGAAGCCCGACAGGGTCTCGGCCACCTTCACGGTGGGGCTGCGCTGGCGCACGGCCTCGGTGCAGAGGTGCAGCAAGACCAGCCGGGCCTTCGGGCCGTAGGGCAGCCCCTGGGGCTCGAAGGCGCCTGTCTCCGGATCCTTGATCCGGCCGGCGATCAGGCTGAGGGAGTTGCGCCCGTAGCTGCGGGAGAATTCGCGCACCGGCCCGGGGTCGCGGTAGGGCAGGCCGCACAGCGCCAGGACCGAATGGATGTGCTGGAGGCTCGACGGGAGCGCCGGCTCGCTCTCGATCACGAGGCGCACCGCGTCGCGGCGGCGCTGGTCGCGCGACAGGCCGGCCCGGCGGCTCTCCTCCTCACCCAGGAGGGCGGCCTGGGCATCGCGCTCGCGCTGACGGTGGAGCACGTGCTCCACGATCTGCGCGAACAGGAAGCCGCCGCGCGCCGCCTCGATCTCGGCCTGCAGGTCCGGGTCGTGGATCCCGGCGATCTTCTCCTCGATGCTCATCGCCCCTCGGTCCGCGGCACAGGGGCGCGTTCGTCCGGCGAACGGGAGAACGGCCCGATCCTGCCATGCCACGATTCGGACGCCGCGGACCCGGTTCGATCGGGCTTGTCCCGGCAATCCACGCTTCCCCACTCCCGGCCCGCCCCCGAATGCAGGCGCATGACCGGGGCCGGGTGACCGCGGCCCCCCTCCGGCCCCGCGCGACGCAGAGTTCGATACGGGGTCCGTCCGCCGCCCGATCCCACGCAGAGTCCGATACGCCAGCCCGCCCGCGTTCCGTCCCCGTTATCCACCGGCGCGGGCCGGAATCCCCGCCGAATCCGATACGCGGCCGCGCAGATTCCGATACGCCACGTCGCCGGTCCGGCGCAGAATCCGATACGCGGCCGCGCAGAGTTCGATGCGCACCCACGCAGAGTCGGATGCGCAAAACCACATCAACCCCATGGCCAGAATGAGGAATTTCGGACTGCATATAACTTGCCGAACTGACTCTCTGAAAGACTCTTCCAGATAATCTTCCTAGTTTCGGAGAGCCTGTTCGTTCTGACGAACGAACCCTGATCGCACCGGAAGCGCACAGGGTACGAAGGGAATGTATGATGGTTTTCCACATTCCCTCGAATTGCCGCCGTCACCGCTTGACGATCCGCAGAGCCTGGATGGCGGCGGGCCGGCCGGCTTCGTCACGGGGACCGTCGCGATCCCCGCGATGGCGGCTTGACGCGGGCGATGCCGCCCGGTTTCTCGGAGCCGTCCCAGAGGGCCCTCAGATGAAGAGCGTGCCGATGCCTCCCTTCCCGATCGAATCCCGATGACGGACCGCCGCGATGACGGCCGTCCGTCCGGCGGTCGCCCCGCCCCGAATCGCCCGCACGGGCCCCGACGTCCGGCTCTGCGGCCCGGCAACCGCCCCGGCAGCCGTCCCGGCGCGGCGGGCCGCCAGCGGGAGGCGGACGGCGACGGGCCGGCCGTGCTCTATGGCTGGCATCCCGTGGTTCAGGCCCTGGGCAATGCGCAGCGCGGCCTGCAGCGGCTGCTCGCCACCGAGAACGCGGCGGCGCGGCTGGAGGCGGAGTTCGGCGGCGCCTTGCGGATCACCCCGGAACTGGTCCGGCCGAGCGAGATCGGCCGCCTGCTCGGACCGGACGCCGTCCACCAGGGGCTGTATCTCGAGGCCGAGCCCCTGCCCGCCCCGGGGCTCGACGATCTGCCCGCCGACGCGCTGCTGCTGGCGCTCGACCAGATCACCGACCCGCACAATGTCGGGGCGATCGTCCGCACCGCCGCGGCCTTCGGGGTGGCGGGGATCGTCACCACGGCGCGCCACGCCCCGGGCGCAACCGGGGTCCTGGCGAAATCCGCCTCCGGCGGCCTGGAGCACGTGCCGTTCGTGACCGTCCGGAACCTCGCCGAGGCGCTGATCGCCCTGGGGGAACGCGGCTTCACCCGGGTCGGCCTCGATTCCGACGCGCCGGAAAGCCTCGACGCCGTGACGGTCGCCCGGCCGCTGGTGATCGTGCTGGGCGCCGAGGGCAAGGGGCTGCGCGAGCGCACCCGGAGCTGCTGCGACCTGCTGGCGCGGATCCCCTTCGCGGGGGCGATCCGCAGCCTCAACGTCTCGAACGCCGCCGCCATCACCCTCTACGCCCTCGGCCGGACCGAGACCTGACCGCGACCTGACCGAGGCCTGTCCGCGACGCGGACCGACGGCCCGGTCGAGACACGTTCGGAAACACGGAACCGGCGCCGGAAGCCCCTCTTCCGACTAGGCAGTTTCCGCAACTTCCCGTAGAGTTGCGGATGAGGGGGGCGTAGGCTGGAAGGCTGCGTCCGGATGCTGGACGATGTGATGACCTATGGCGGCTGGGCCGTCGGCCTGGTCGCTGTCGGCGTATGGACTTGGCTCGCGCGGCGTGCCTTTCCGAGTTTCGAATCCTTCGTGAGGGGCTTCGACGACGAGCTGCAGCTGGGCGCCAGCCCGGAGGAGCGCGCGCGCAGCGCGCGCTGGCATCAGGTCCGTCAGGCCGCCGTGGCGCTGACGGCCGTCGCGGCCCTGTGCCTGTCGATCGGGTTCGCGATTCCCGACTGAGCCCGCCGATTCGGCCGCGCCGGATCCGCGCGCTCACCGCCTCGGCCAGATCGATGTGGCGCTCCTGACCTTCCGGCACGGTTCCGGAGGCCGGCGTGCACTGAGGGCGCGGGGCGTCCCGGCGTTGGGCCGCGGCAGGACCCACGACAGATCCCGGATTCGAAGGCGCCGGGACCCTTCGCGGGTGCAGGGGGTGCCCTGCCGTCGGGCATGGCCCGGTGACGCCGGGGCGCCGCCCCGACACCCCGTCCGAGGGCGCGCCCTTCGGAAGCCCCGGCTCAAGCCGCCCGGATCCGGGTGAGGAAGCCCTCCGCGGCCTCCCGCAGGTCGCTCGCTTGGCGGGACAGGTCCCCTGCTGCCCGCAGCACCTGTTCGGAGCCCCGGCTGGCCGCGGCGGCGGCCTCGCCGACGCCCGCCATGTGCCCCGAGACCCCGCGGGTGTCCTGCGAGGTCTGGGCGGTGGTCCGGGCGATCTCCGCGGTGGCCGCGCCCTGCTCCTCGACCATGGCGGCGATCTCGGCCCCGATCCGGGCGAGGTTGCGAATCACCTCGGTGATGCTGCCGATGGACCGGACCGAGGCCTCCGTCGAGCCGGTGATCTCGGCGACCTTGGCGGCGATCTCCTCGGTGGCCCGGCTGGTCTGGGTGGCGAGGTCCTTGACCTCGGCGGCGACCACCGCGAAGCCGCGGCCCGCCTCGCCGGCGCGGGCAGCCTCGATCGTGGCGTTGAGCGCCAGCAGGTTGGTCTGACCGGCGATCTGCGAGATGATCGCGACGATCTCCCCGATGCTCCCGGCCGCCTGGGCGAGACGGTGCACCTCGCCGGCGGTCCCGTCCGCGTCCCGGGTCGCGGCGGCGGCGAGGTCGGCCGAGGCCCCCACCTGTACGCCGATCTCCCGGACCGAGGCGGTGAGTTCCTCGGTGGCCGCCGCCACCGTGTCGGCCGAGCGCGCGGCCGAATCGGCGGATCCGGCCACCGTCCGGCTGAGATCCGTGGTGTCCTGCGCGGTCCGGGCCATGCCGTGCGCGGAGGCCTCCAGCTGGGCGGCCGCCGCCGAGACGGCCGCGACGATGCCGCCCACCTGGCGCTCGAAGCTGTCGGCGAGGCCCAGGGCGGCGGCGCGCTGCGCGGCACTCGCCTCGGCGGCGAGCCGCTCCTGCGCGGCCCGGGCGGCGCGACGCTCGGCGACGCTGTCGCGGAAGGCGACCGCGGCGGCGGCGATCGCCCGGACCTCCCGCGGGCCCCCCGACGGGATCGCCAGATCGGCCGTCCCCTGGTCCCGGCCGATCGCGGTCAGAACCTGCGCCATCCGGGCGAGGGGGCGCGCGATCGCGGTGCCGAGCCAGACCGCGAGGCCGGCCGAGAGGGCGAACAGGGCGAGGCCTCCGGCGATCCAGAGGGTCAGCATCCGGTCCGCCCGGGCGCGCAGGGCGCCGGCGGCGGCCTCCAGATCGGCGGTGAGCCGGTCCTCCACGCCCTTCAGGGCATCGATGCGCTGCGTGGCGAGGCCGAACCAGGAAGGCGCGTCGCGGAAGGCGAGCGGCGTCCCCGGCATCGTCTCCTGGGCGATCCTGCGCAGGCGCGCGACCGCCCGGGCCGGCTCGGTCGCCTCGGCGGCGTCGAGAAGGGTCGTCTGGGCGGCCTCGGCCCCGGCCCGGAACAGGCCCGCATAGGTCGCCTGCTCGGCCGAGAGGGTGGCGAGCCGGCGCGCGGCCGCGAGGTCCAGGTTGCCGGAGGCGAAGACCGCCGAGGCGGCGGCCCGCTCCTGGCCGGCGGCTTCCTTCATGGCCAGGAAGGCCGCGTAGGCGTTCGCCCGGGCGGCGAGGCCGGCCTCGTCGATCGCCCCGCCCATCGCCCGCACGAGCCCGAGCCCCTCGCCGATCAGGCCGGTGTAGTAGCCGGCCGCCTGGGGGACGCCGGCCGTCAGGGCATCCACCGCCCGCCGCTGGTCGGCGAGCCCGGCGAGCGCCTGGCCGAAACCCGCGCCGCGCGCCGCGAAGTCCGGGCCGTACTGCGTGGCCGCCGCCATCGCCCCGGGAAGGTCTGCGAGCGCCGCGTCGGTGCGCACGCGCTGGGCGGCGAGTTCGGGCCCGAACTGTGCGCCCTTCGCGCCCAGGAACAGGCTGGAGGCACCGCGCTCGCGCTGGGCCTCATGCACGAAGGCGCTGATCCGCGAGGCGAGGCCGACGAGGCTCTCCACCCGGTCCATCTCGGCGCGCCGCGCCCACTGGTCGGACACCGTCCAGCCGGCGGCCCCCGCGAAGGCGAGGCTGGGGGCGAGCGCCACGACCAGGATCCGGGCGCGAAGCGAGGAGAGGAGGATCATCGGCGGCAGGACATCTCGGAGAACAGAACGGAGCTTGGCCGCAGGTCATAAAGATCTGGTTATGCTGACCTGCCCGGATTCGGTGCAGCTCTGCCTGATCGGATGGCAGTTTCGGTCGGGGCGGCGCTGTCGGTGTGCAGGTTTGCCAGGTCTTCAGCGCGGGGATAATCGGTTCCGGGGATCGCCCGTGCGGGGGCGGGCCGTCTTTCATCAGCGGCGGTACTTCGGCGGAGGCCGTCCGGGGAATTCGCTCCCCCGGTTCTATTGCGGGGCGCGGGATCGTGACCCTGCGCCGGGTCATGCGGGACCGCCGCCGCCGGAGCGCCCTGAACCGCCGGGTCCTCTCCAGCGGGGGGCGACAGCTGCGCCCTTCCGCGCCCCAGCCCGCGTCGTCTCCGCCACCGCCGCCCCCCGGGCCGGGATCGTCGCTCTCGCCACCCCGCTCGTCACCCCGATCGACGACCCGGAGCGGCTGATTTCCGGCTCCGCAAGCGCAGGAGCCTGTGGCGGCCCCGGGCGTTCCCGTCCCGGCGCGCGATGGGCGGCCCGCAGGATGGGCGGCCCGCAGGACGTCGCCGCCGGGGCGCACGCCTCGACGGGCTGTCTCGCCGCGTTGACGCGGGGCGCCTGCGCACCACTCTGGATGAGCATGACGGGGGGATCGACGCCGCGAGCCCGCGGCGCGCCCCGGCGCCGATCGAGAGCGGGCGGGCCGAGGACAGGATCGTGCGCGACGGTTTTCGGAGTGAGGAGGACGCGATGGCGGACGCGGCGGGGACCGGCATCTTCGACGT
The DNA here is from genome assembly GCF_900116795.1 of Methylobacterium sp. UNCCL125. Taxonomy (NCBI): domain Bacteria; kingdom Pseudomonadati; phylum Pseudomonadota; class Alphaproteobacteria; order Hyphomicrobiales; family Methylobacteriaceae; genus Methylobacterium; species Methylobacterium sp. UNCCL125. Next base: position 52,338 of record NZ_FPBW01000033.1, read on the forward strand.
GGCGGCGCTGGCGGCGGCGCTGCCCGGCAGCGCCCAGACCCTCCTGGTCGACACCTATCTGACCGACCGGGAGGCCGCGAGCGCCCGGGTGTTCCGGGTCTACCGGCCGACTCCGCCGCATTACCACGCCACCTGCGACGAGTACCTCTACTGCCTGTCGGGCCGGGGCACGGTCTGGCTGGGCGACCCGGCCGCCGCGACCGCATTCGGCCCCGGTCAGCTCCTGGTCTTCGAGAAGGGCACGGTCCACGCCATGCCGGAGATCGATCCCGCGGAACCGGTGGTGTTCCTCGCGATCGACACCCCCCGGCGGGCGCCCACCGACATCGTCTTCGTGAACCCGGAGGACGGCAGCCCCGCCACCTTCATGGCGCGCAACGCCGAGGCGTGAGCCTCACACCGGCAGGGACCGCCCGGCCGCCGCCACGGCGAGGAGCAGGGCCGCCACGAGCAGGAGCGCGGCGGACAGGCCCAAAGCCTGCGCGGCGAAGCCGATCAGCGCCGGGCCCGCCAGCACCCCGGCATAGCCGAGCGTCGTCACCGCCGGCACCGCCACGCGCGCGGGCATCGCGGTCTGGCGGCCGGCCGCCGTGAACAGGACCGGGACGATGTTGGCGCAGCCCGCCCCGACCAGGGCGTAGCCGGCGAGGGCCGCCTCCCAGGCCGGGACCAGGACCGAGAGCGCGAGTCCGGCGGCCGCCAGGAGGCCGCCGAAGACCACCACGGGCCGCCGCCCGAGCCGGGCCACGACCCGATCGCCGGCAAGGCGCCCCGCCGTCATCGTCACCGAGAAGGCCGCGTAGCCGAGCGCCGCCCAGGCCGGATCGAGGCCCCGCTGCTGGATCAGGAACACCGCGCTCCAGTCGAGGGCCGAGCCCTCGGTGAGGAACACCACGAAGCAGAGCAGGCCCAGCACCAGCACGACGCCCCGGGGGCGCGCGAAGGCGGGGCCTCCGCTCCCCCCTGCCCGCTCGGCCGGCAGGATCCCGGGCCAGGCGGCCGCGAACAGGGCCGCGATCCCGGCGACCAGGAGCAGCACGCTCCAGCCCGCGCCGAGCCCGGCCGCCAGCAGGCCGCTGGCGATCAGCGCCCCCAGGATGCAGCCGAGACTGTAGAGGCCGTGGAAGCCCGACATCATCGGGCGCCCGCTGGCGCGCTCCACCACGACGGCCTGCAGGTTCATGACGCAGTCCACCGCCCCCATCCCGGCGCCGAACAGCACCAGCGCCAGGGTGAGCGGCACGAGCCCATCGCCCACGGCCAGCACCGGCAGGGCGAGGCCGATCGCCAGCGTGCCGGCGAGCAGGACCGGCCGGAAACCGAGCCGCGAAGCCGCCGCCCCGGCGCTCGGCATCGCCAGGATCGAGCCGATGCCGAAGGTGAGGAGCAGCAGGCCGAGCCCCGCCGCGTCGAGGCCGGCGCGGTCCTGCACCAGCGGCACCAGGGGCGCCCAGGTGGCGTTGGCGATGCCCACGATCAGGAACAGCAGCCGCGTGGACACGCTCTGTCCGCGGGCCGCATTCCGGTCCCCCGCCCCGCCGAGGGCGACCGGGTCGGTCAGGTCGAGCGCTGGCATCGGCACCTGTCGATGGAGTCGAGTCCGAGGGTGGATCCCGGCGACGTGGGGCCTCGGTTCCCGCGGTGCAACACCGGGCCGTCGTCGCGCGCGCCGTGCCGCGCGCCCGGAGGGGACACCGGCGGCCCCATGCGTCGGCGACTTGCCCGGTTCCTCGCAGGCGCCCTCGCGCGCCCGCTTGGACGCCCGCTTGCACGCCCGCTTGGACGCCCGCTCGGGCGCTGCCGGAACGCTTTGCCGCGCGCGCAAGGGCGGCGGCTCGTTCGCCGAGCGGTTGCCGCCGTACGCGTTTCGTTCTAGCAAGGGCGGCGCATGACGGACCTGCGTCCCGCCGGCCCCACCTTGCCGTCGGCCCCCTCGGGCTCGACATGTGTCGGAGCGGCGGCTGGCCCGCGCGCGAATCCGATCCGGATCCGATCCGACTGCGTCGACGCCTCGAAAGACCGCCGCCCTCATGGCCAAAGCCCAAGCTGGAAGTCGTGCCGCAAGCCGCGCCGGCGCCGCCCAAGCTGCCCCGACAGCCGCCGCGCAGACGGCGTCCAAGGCTCCGAAAGCCGCCACCGCCGCCCCGGCCCCGCAGCCCAAGCCGACCCGCGCGAAGTCCGAAAAGCCCGCCCGCCCTGGGGCGGCCGCCGAGGCCGCGATCGACGCCAAGCTGGCGGCCCTGTTCGACGCCGCGCCGGCGAGCGCCCATGACCGGCGGGTCATCGCGGTCCGGGGGGCCCGGGAGCACAACCTCAAGAACGTCGACCTGACGATCCCCCGGGACAAGCTCGTGGTGTTCACCGGGCTGTCGGGCTCGGGCAAGTCGTCGCTGGCCTTCGACACGATCTACGCCGAGGGGCAGCGCCGCTACGTCGAGTCGCTCTCGGCCTATGCCCGCCAGTTCCTGGAGATGATGTCGAAGCCCGACGTCGACCAGATCGACGGGCTGTCGCCGGCGATCTCCATCGAGCAGAAGACCACCTCCAAGAACCCCCGCTCCACCGTCGGGACGGTCACCGAGATCTACGACTACATGCGCCTGCTCTGGGCGCGGGTCGGCATCCCCTACTCGCCCGACACCGGCCTGCCGATCGAGAGCCAGACCGTCCAGCAGATGGTCGACCGGGTGCTGGAATTGCCGGAGAAGACCCGGCTCTACCTGCTGGCGCCCGTGGTCCGCGGACGCAAGGGCGAGTACCGCAAGGAAATCGCCGAGTACCAGAAGAAGGGCTTCCAGCGCCTGCGCGTGAACGGCGAATACTACGCCATCGACGACGTGCCCAAGCTCGACAAGAAGTTCAAGCACGACATCGACGTGGTGGTCGACCGCATCGTGGTCCGGGCCGATATCGGCTCGCGGCTGGCCGAGTCCTTCGAGACGGCCCTGGAGCTGGCCGATGGCATCGCGGAGGTCGTGTTCGCGGATGCCCCCGAGGGCGAGACGCCCCGGACCATCACCTTCTCGTCGCGCTTCGCCTGCCCGGTCTCGGGCTTCACCATCGCGGAGATCGAGCCCCGGCTGTTCTCGTTCAACAACCCGTTCGGCGCCTGCCCGACCTGCAGCGGCATCGGCCACGAGATGCGGATCGACCCCGAGCTGGTCATCTCCGATCCCGCTTTGAGCCTGAAGCGCGGCGCCGTCGGCCCCTGGGCGAAATCGACCTCGCCCTATTACGGCCAGACCCTGGAGGCGCTGGCCGAGCATTTCGGCTTCAAGACCAGCGTCCCGTGGCAGAGCCTGTCGGAGACGGCCCGTGCCATCGTGCTGTACGGCTCGGGCAAGCAGGCGATCCGCTTCGCCTACGACGACGGGTTGCGCAAGTACACGGTCAACAAGCCCTTCGAGGGCGTGATCCCGAACCTGGAGCGCCGCTACAAGGAGAGCGACTCGGACGCCGTCCGGGAGGAGATCGGGCGCTTCATGAGCGAGACGCCCTGCGCCGCCTGCGGCGGCAAGCGGCTGAAGCCCGAGGCGCTCGCCGTGAAGGTCGCCATGGCCGACATTGCCGATGTCACGGCCCTCTCAGTCAGTGAGGCGCATCGCTGGTTCTCGGAGCTGCCGGAGAAGCTGACGGCGAAGCAGAACGCCATCGCGGTCCGGATCCTGAAGGAGATCCGCGACCGGCTGAGCTTCCTGGTGGATGTCGGCCTCGAATACCTGACGCTCGCCCGCGGCTCCGGCTCCCTCTCGGGCGGCGAGAGCCAGCGCATCCGGCTGGCCTCGCAGATCGGCTCCGGCCTCACCGGCGTGCTCTACGTCCTGGACGAGCCGTCGATCGGCCTGCACCAGCGCGACAACGAGCGGCTGCTCGGCACGCTCAAGCGCCTGCGCGACCTCGGCAATTCGGTGATCGTGGTCGAGCACGACGAGGACGCGATCCTGCAGGCCGATTACGTGGTCGATGTCGGCCCGGGCGCCGGTATCCACGGTGGCGAGATCATCGCGCAGGGCACTCCCGCCGAGGTCCTGGCCAACCCGGCCTCGCTCACCGCGAAATACCTCACGGGCGAGATGGCAGTCCGGACGCCCACCGCGCGCCGAAAAGGCCGCAAGGGCAAGCTCGGCCTGTTCGGCGCCCGGGGCAACAATCTGAAGGATGTCGATGTCGAGATCCCGCTCGGCACCTTCACCTGCATCACCGGCGTCTCGGGCGGCGGCAAGTCCACCCTGGTGATCGACACCCTCTACAAGGCGATCGCCAAGAAGCTGAACGGCGCCCTGGAGCATCCGGCCCCCTACGGGCGGCTGGAGGGGCTGGAGCACCTCGACAAGGTCATCGACATCGACCAGTCGCCGATCGGCCGCACGCCGCGCTCGAACCCCGCCACCTATATCGGCGCCTTCACGCCGATCCGCGACTGGTTCGCGGGCCTGCCGGAGGCCAAGGCGCGGGGCTACCAGCCCGGCCGCTTCTCGTTCAACGTCAAGGGCGGCCGCTGCGAGGCCTGCTCGGGCGACGGCGTCATCAAGATCGAGATGCATTTCCTGCCCGACGTCTACGTCACCTGCGACGTCTGCAAGGGCAAGCGCTACGACCGCGAGACCCTGGAGGTGAAGTACCGGGCCAAGTCCATCGCCGACGTGCTCGATTCCACCGTCGAGGAGGCGGCCGAGCTGTTCAAGGCGGTGCCGGCGATCCGCGACAAGCTCGAGACCCTGAAGCGGGTCGGCCTGCACTACGTCCATGTCGGCCAGCAGGCCACCACCCTGTCGGGGGGCGAGGCGCAGCGCGTGAAGCTCTCCAAGGAGCTGTCGAAGCGCGCCACGGGGCGCACCCTTTACATCCTCGACGAGCCGACCACCGGCCTGCATTTCCACGACGTCGCCAAGCTCATGGAGGTGCTCCACGAGCTGGTGGACCAGGGCAACACCGTGGTGGTGATCGAGCACAACCTCGAAGTGATCAAGACCGCCGACTGGGTGATCGACATGGGTCCCGAGGGCGGCGACGGCGGCGGCCGGGTCGTGGCGCAGGGCACGCCGGAAGAGATCGCCCGCTCCAAGGCCAGCCATACCGGCCGGTTCCTGCGCGAGGTGCTGGAGCGGCGCCCCGCGGCGCCCGCGCGCCGAGGCCGCGCCGCCGAGTAGCGCGCCAAACCTTCCGGGCCAAACCTTCCGGGTAAGCGGCGGCGTCGGACGCACCGGCGACAGGGCCGGCCGCGGGCCCTCCCCCACACAGGACGGGCGGGCCGCGCGAATCCGCGAGCCCGACGGGACGAGGCAGGCGGTTCGGACCGGCGCGATCGCAGGCCGGCGCGGCAGTTTCTGCCGGGTGCCGTCCGCATATCCGCCCGGCCGGGCGGTGATTCGAGCCGCGGGGCGCCGGTTCGGGCCAGCCGCGGGCCGGTTCGAAGCCGGATTCCGGTCCGGATCCCGGCCGGGCGGCCCGCCCGGCGGCCTGCCCGATCACCTCCCCGGCCTTGCCGGATTCTCCCGTGCCCCGGCGCGACAACAGCTTGACCATTCAACGATATTTTGCCGGACCCCCCGTTTGGGCCGGGTCTGTGGACAGTGTTGCATCGCCGCAAAAATGCGGATTTTGCGCAACGGTTCAGCCGGTTGTGGCGTTTCGGCGAGCATTCCACTGTCTTTCCGCAGGTCTCTGTAGAATAGTCGCAGACGTTGAGACGGGCAGGCTCCGTGGGGGCGCTCGGTAGGTCCGAAGCCGGCAGCCGCGATTGGCGAGCAGACCGGCAAGGAAGTGCCGAATGCGGGACGGAAGCCGTGGGACCTTGGGAAGGAATGAGAAAATGATGAAGAACTGGCTCGCGGCCGGCGCGGTCGCGCTCACGGTCGGCATGACCTCGACGATCGCGCAGGCGCAGACCACCACGGTTCCCGGCGAGCAGGTCGGCCTCGCCGTCGGCGCGCCGCTGCCGGAAGGCCTCTACGCGATCAACACGTTCACCTACCGCCGCACCGACGCGCCAAACTCGCCCGACACGGCCGTCAACATCCCGGTCCTGGTCTGGTCGACCCCGTTCGTGCCGTTCGGCGGCCGCGTCGAGCTGCTCGTGGCGCCCCCGACCGTGTTCGCCTTCACCCGCAACCCGGCGGGCGTGCGCAACAAGGACATCTCGATCAACGTCGGCACCTTCGTCGGCGGCATCTGGGCCTTCGACCTCGGCAACAACTTCGGCGTCAGCTTGCTCGGCGGCGCCTACCTGAACGACCTGAACGGCGACCGCGGCTCGATCATCACCGCGAACGGCACGACGGCCACCCCGGTCCTGCCGCAGCTCTCCTCCAACACCTACCGCTTCGGCATCGCCGGCAGCTACACCGGTGACGGCTGGAACATCACCGCCAACCTGACCGCCAACATCTACGACTCGCCCGGCCGCTTCCCCGGCCAGGTCGGCGCCGCCATCGGCCCGATCCGCCTCTCGGACGCCCTGAACTTCGACCTCACCGCGACGAAGAAGTTCGGCAACTTCGAGATCGGCCCGATCGCCTACGGCACCTACAACTTCGACATCAGCCAGGCCAGCGCGGCGGCCGGCAACCGCGGCCGCTTCGCCATCGGCGGCCTCGTCGGCTACGACTTCAAGATCTTCACCGTCCAGGCCTACGTCGCCCGCGATGTCGTGACCGGCGCGCAGTACACCAACGCCTTTGGCCGCACCCGCGACAACTACTCCACCGACGGCTGGATCCGGTTCATCGTGCCGCTCTACTCGCCGGCCCCGGCCGCCTCGCCGGTCCCGGCGGCCCTGGTCCGCAAGTACTGAGACCAACCCGAGACACCGGGCTCCCCGCCGCCGCGCGGCGGGGGCGCCCGGATCTCCGACAGGCCGTCCTCCGGGACGGCGCGCCGCCCGGCACCGCCGGGCGGTTTTTTGTTGTGCCGGCCCCGCCGCGGGCCGCCCCGAACGGGCCCGTTCCATGGGTCGCAACCGACCGCGGGTGACGCGGGCGGCGCTGACATCCTATGGTGTGCCGATGGCGCGGCTCCGGCGCCGACCGGAGCGCAGGCGGACGAGCCGAAGGAAAGTCATGGCGACGCAGGGCGAGTGGAAGATCCCCGCGCAGGCCCAGCCCAGGCCCGCGGATTACGGCTACGACCTCGACCGGGCGCTCTCGGCCGTGCTGGCCCTGTCGGCGCGGATCCCGGAGAGCGCGTTCACCGCCGAGACGCTCGGCACCGAGCGCGCCGGCAACGGCGTGGTGATCCGCGAGGACGGTTTGGTGCTCACCATCGGCTACCTCGTCACCGAGGCCGAGAGCGTCTGGCTCACCACCCGGGACGGCCGCTCGGTGCCCGGCCACGTCCTCGGCTTCGACGCCGCCACGGGCTTCGGCCTGGTCCAGGCGCTCGGCGATCTCGGCGTGCCGGCCCTCCCGCTCGGCCGCTCGGCCGGGCTGAAGACCGGCGACCGGGCCGTGCTGGCGGGGGCGGGCGGGCGCCAGCGCTGCGTCGCCGTCGAGGTCGTGGCCCGGCAGGAATTCGCCGGCTACTGGGAATACGTCCTCGACGAGGCGCTGTTCACCGCCCCCGCGCACCCGCATTGGGGCGGCACCGCGCTGATCGGTCCCCAGGGCGACCTGCTCGGCATCGGCTCGCTGCAGCTGCAGCAGGGCGGCGCCGGCGCGGCGCGGCCGATCAACATGGTGGTGCCCATCGACCTGCTGACGCCGATCCTCGAGGACCTCGCCACGCGCGGGCGGGCCAACCGGCCGCCGCGCCCCTGGCTCGGCCTCTACGCCACCGAGAGCGAGGAGGGCATCGTGGTGATGGGCCTCGCCGACAACGGTCCGGCCGAGACCGGCGGCCTCCAGGCCGGCGACGTGATCGAGGCGGTGGCCGGCGAGCCGGTGGCCGATCTCGCCGCCCTGTTCCGCAGCGTCTGGGCGCTCGGCGAGGCCGGGGTGCGGGTGCCCCTCACGGTCCGCCGCGAGGGGCGCGGCGTGAAGCTCGCCCTCGTCTCCGGAGACCGGGAACGGTTCCTGCGCACGCCCTCGCTGCACTGAGGCCGCCCGGAGCGCGCAGCCGTCGCGCTCCGGGCGGCGTCGCCGCGGGTGCCGTCGTGGGTGCCGTCGTGGGTGCCGTCGTGGGTGCCGTCTTGGGCCTGTACCGGGCACAACTTACGGCTCAGCGACTGTTCAGGTGGCGGCGTCGAATCTGCAACGACCGGCTCCCGATCCGCCGGAAGCGTTGAGGAGATCCAGTCATGACGGTTCTGAGCGCACCGCGCGCGAAGGCGCTCGTGATGGCCGCCGCGATCGCCGGCGGCCTCGGGCTCGCGGGCACCGCCGAGGCGGCCGGGGGCTGCGGCCCCGGCTTCCACCCGAATCCCTGGGGCATCTGCCGGCCGAACTGGGGGCCCCGGCCCTACGGATACTGGCGGCGGCCGATCTACTATGGTGGCTATGGCGGCTATTACCGGCCGCGGCCGTTCTACCGGCCCTACGGCTTCTACGGGCCGCGCCCGTTCTACTGAGCCTCGCGCCGGGCGATTCGAACGGCATGACGGGCGTCCCGCCGACCGGCGGGGCGCCCGTCGCGCGTTGTGGGAGGCTTTCCGGGGCCTGCATGCGCACAAAGAATGACCATTTGGAAACCTTGCCGGTTTCTTAAGCCCGGTATGCACTTTCCGCAGGTCTGGTGCTTGACCTTGCGACTCCTGCTGCGCTGCGGCGGGATTATATGTGCGTTGCACCAACAAGAGGCAGCGATGCGCAATGAGGCGCCGTCGTCTGCTCGAACAGAGGTCACAGCACACCATGTCCGCCGCCCGTAGCGTCCTGAGCCGCGTCCGCGCCTATCTCCGGTACCGCGACACCGTTTCCCAGCTGTCCCGCCTGTCGGACCGCGACCTGGCCGATCTCGGCATCAACCGCAGCGAGATCCGCGGCGTCGCCCGCGTTTGATCCCAGCGTCCGAGCCGAACGCCGTGAAGGACCGTTGCCCGTTGATCCGGGCGGCGGTCCTTCGCTATTTTCAGGCATGACACAGACCATCCATATCGTCGGCGGCGGCCTCGCCGGATCCGAGGCCGCCTGGCAGGTGGCCGAGGCCGGCCATCGCGCCGTGCTCCATGAGATGCGCCCCGTGCGCGGCACCGAGGCCCATCAGACCGACGGGCTCGCCGAGCTCGTTTGCTCAAATTCCTTCCGGTCGGACGACCCGGAGGGCAACGCGGTCGGGCTGCTGCATCAGGAGATGCGCACGCTCGGCTCGCTGATCATGCGGGCGGCCGACGCCAACCAAGTGCCGGCGGGCGGGGCGCTGGCGGTCGACCGGGAGGGGTTCTCCGCGGCGGTGACCCGGACCCTGGAGCAGCACCCCAACGTGACCCTGGTCCGCGGGGAGGTCGAGGGGCTGCCGCCGGAGGCGTGGGGCCCCTGCATCGTCGCCACCGGCCCGCTCACCGCACCCGCCCTCGCCGAGGGGATCCGGGGGCTCACCGGGGCCGAATCCCTCGCCTTCTTCGACGCCATCGCGCCCATCGTCCACCGCGACTCGATCGACATGGAGGTGGCGTGGTTCCAGTCCCGCTACGACAAGCCGGGGCCGGGCGGCACGGGGGCCGACTATCTCAACTGCCCGATGAACCGGGAGCAGTACGACGCCTTCGTGGCCGCCCTCGTGGCGGGCGAGAAGATCGGGTTCAAGCAATGGGAGGGCACGCCCTATTTCGACGGCTGCCTGCCCGTCGAAGTGATGGCCGAGCGCGGGCCCGAGACCCTGCGCCACGGCCCGATGAAGCCCGTGGGTCTCACCAACCCGCGGGACCCGCTGGTCAAGCCCTGCGCGATCGTGCAACTGCGCCAGGACAACGCGCTGGGCACCCTCTACAACATGGTCGGCTTCCAGACGAAGCTGACCTATGCCGAGCAGGTCCGGATCTTCCGCACGATCCCCGGTCTGGAGCGGGCCGAGTTCGCCCGCCTCGGGGGCCTGCACCGCAACACCTATCTCGACAGCCCGCGTCTCCTCGACGCCACCCTCCGGCTGAAGGCCCGGCCCGCCTTGCGCTTCGCCGGCCAGATCACCGGCTGCGAGGGCTACGTGGAGAGTGCCGCGGTCGGGCTGATGGCCGGCCGCTTCGCCGTCGCCGAGGCGGCCGGCCGGCCCCTCGCCCCCCTGCCCCAGACGACGGCCCTCGGCGCGCTCATCGCCCACATCACCGGCGGCCACGTCGCGGCGGACGGCGAGGCCAACGCCCCGCGCTCGTTCCAGCCGATGAACGTCAATTTCGGCCTGTTCCCGCCGCTCGCGCAGGCCCCCCGCAACGAGACCGGCCGGCGCCTGCGCGGGCCCGAGAAGGCCGCGCTGAAGAAGCGCGCGCTCACCGACCGGGCCCGGACCGACCTCGCCGCCTGGATGGCGGGGACGCAGCCGGCGGACTGGAGACCTGCGGCGGCGGAATAGGAAGGCGCATGCGGCTTGCAGGGGGCGCCCTCCAGCATCCGGGCCCCGCATGATCGAGATCGACACCCGCGCCTTCCTGGCCGACCTGTACGCCCTGCGCGAGATCGGCCGGTTCCGCACCGGCGTCCACCGGCCGACCTTCTCGCCCGAGGACATGGAATCCCGCCGCTGGCTGATGGCCAAGCTGGAGGCCTGCGGGCTCGCGGCCTCCATCGACGGGATCGGCAACGTGCTGGGGCGCCACCGCGGCCCCGGCCCGCATCTCCTGGTCGGCAGCCATATCGAGACCCAGAACGAGGCCGGCTGGCTCGACGGGGCGCTGGGGGTCGTGGCCGGGGTGGCGCTGGCCCGGGCCGGCCTGCCCGTCGACGTCGTCGCCTTCGCGGACGAGGAGGGGCATTTCTCCGGCGGTTTCCTGGGCAGCCGCTCGGCGATCGGCGACCTGACCGAGGCCGAGATCGACGAAGCCCGCAACCGCACCGACGGCACCCCCCTGCGCGCGGCGCTCGAAGCCGCGGGCCTGGCCGGCCTGCCCCGGATGCGGCTCGATCCGGGCCGCTACCGCGGCTTCCTGGAGATGCATATCGAGCAGGGCACGCAGCTCGAATCCGCCGGCCTGCATCTCGGCGTGGTGAGCGGCATCGTGGCGATCTGGCAGTTCCGGATCGTGTTCGAGGGCAACCAGGACCATGCCGGCGGCACCACCATGGCGGAGCGCCGGGACGCGGGCCTCTCGGCGGTGCGGCTCCTGGCGGCGATCGACCAGGCGTTTCCGAAGGTCTGCGGCCCGCGCAGCACCTGGACCACCGGGCGGATCACCCTGGATCCCGGCGGCTTCAGCATCATCCCGGGCCGGGCGGAGGTGTTCTTCCAGTTCCGCGACGTGGCGATGCCGGTGCTGGAGCGGATGGAGGCCTGCCTGGAGGCGCTGGTGCGCGAATCGAACCGGCGCGAGCGCTGCCCGGCGACGCTGACGGCTCTCTCCAAGGCGATCCCCGCCCCTTGCGACCCGGACCTGATGCGCGCCCTCTCGGAGGCCGCCGAGCGGGTCTGCCCCGGCGGATGGCAGGTGATGCCCTCGGGGGCCGGACACGACGCGCAGAACGTCGCCCGGATCCTGCCGGCCGCGATGCTGTTCGTGCCCTCGATCGGCGGCATCAGCCACCATTGGGCGGAGGATACGAGCGACGCCGACCTCGCCCTCGGGGTGCGGGCGCTCGGAGACGCGGCCGCCCGGGTGCTGGCGGGGTGAGCGTACCGTGCCCCGGGCTCTCTGCCGATCGGCCGGAGGGAACGGGCCGTCGCGGCGCCCCGGACCTCAGGCGCCCGGCAGCAGCGACTGGATCGGGATCAGGTCCGGCCGGTATTCCTGCATCCCGCCGGCGATCCGCTCCTCCACGGCGTCGAGGAATTTCTCCGGGTCGGTGATCGAGCACTGGCGCAGGTCCCAGAAGGCGTAGCGCCACCACTGCACCTTCAGGTAGCGCTCGATCAGCGCGTCGGGGAAGCGCATCTTCACGATCCGGGCCGGGCTGCCGGCCACGATCGCGTAGGGCGGCACGTCCTTGGTCACCACCGCCATGGCGCCGATGATCGCCCCGTCGCCGATCGTGATGTCGGGCATCAGGAAGGCGCCGTGGCCGATATAGACGTCGTTGCCGATGCGCACGCGCTTGGGCCACAGATAGGGGCCGCAGATCTCGTAATCCTCCGCCCGCGGGTCCAGGCGGTCGAACACCGCCGAGTGGTGCGTGTAGAACAGCGGCGAGGTCGAGCCGCAATGGACCGGGTGGCTGCCGCGCCCGACCTGGACGCTCTCGCCGATCGAGCAGTAGCGGGCGATGTCCGCGCCGAAATAGTAGCCGCTCACCGCGTACGAGAAGGCTCCCATGGTGAGGCAGTAATCGATGCCCATCCACTTGATGCTGCACGGTGGCTCGAAGGTGCAGTCCTCCGGCAGTCCGAACGGAGCCGGATGCAGCACCGAGATGCCGCGCCGCAGCATCTCCTGCTTCATGTCCTCGTTGACGGAGATCATGCGGCGTCCTCGTCGATGCGGCGGCGTTCCGACCCGGCCGGTGCCGGGTCCAGGCCATAATAATCGTGCAGCAGGTCGCCGTAGACGGCGGCCCGGATCGGTCCGGAGAATCGCCCCGCATCCGAGACGTCGAGGGCGAGCAGCCGGTCGTTGAAGGCGGCAGGGTCGGTGACGAGGGCGCAGGGCAGCAGGTGGCCGTTCGGATAGGCGCGCAGCCGCTCGGCCGGTGCGCCGAGGTCGAAGGCCGCCACCGGCAGGCCGGTGCGCAGCGCCAGCGTCAGCGCGTACGAGTAGGTCTCCGGCCAGATCGCCGGCAACAGGACCAGGTCGGCCGAGACCCGCCAGACCAGGTCCAGGGCCTCGTGGTCGCCGGCGTAGCGCCCGGTCTGGGCGACCCCGACCTGCTCCAGGCCGACGGCCAGGGCCGGGTCGGAGAAGCCCACGATCGAGAAGCGCAAAGGCAGCTTCCGATCCTGCGCGTCGGTGGCCAGCGCCTGCAGGAACAGCCCGCCCTTCGTGGCGCTGATCGCGCCGAGCACCGCGACGCGGCGGACGCGTCCGGGCCGCTTTAGGGCGGTGGAGCGCACGCTGCGCTCCGGCTCGACATGCGGCCGCACCGTGACCGCGAGATCCGGGTACACGCCCCGGATCCGGCCCGCCGTGTCGGCGGACGGCGCGAACACCCGCGAAGCCCCCGCCAGGAACGCCCCGAACGCCGCCCGCCGCTCCCCCGGATCCGGCTCCTCGAACCCGTCCGCGTCCGAAGCCAGACAGGCCCGGCACGCGCTGACCGGCGCCAGCCCGCAATAGCGCCCGTCCGGCTGCACGAGGTGGTTGCGGTGGCAGACCGGCGAGTAGTCGTGCAGCGTCCAGGCGTAGGGCCGGCCCGACCCCGCCACCCGATCCATCAGCGCCCGCGCCGCCGCCCAGCGCAGCCCCGCCAGCGAGTGCACGTGGATCAGGACCGGCGCCAGCTCTGCGATGAAGCCGGCGAGTTCGTCCGCGTCCCGCGGCAGGTACAGGCTGTCGAGGTTGGGCAGGTACAG
>NZ_FPBW01000014.1:0-183050 GCF_900116795.1 Methylobacterium sp. UNCCL125
CGTGCGCGACGCCATCCCGGCTCCCCATCGCCTGGCCAAGGCCGAGTTCGCGACGATCCGCCTGCGCCTGCTCAAGCTTGGGGCTCGCATCCACGAGACCACTGCCCGTGTTCGTCTCGCCTTCGCCGCCGCCTGTCCCGAGGCCGACTTGCTGCGCCATATCGCGGGCGCACTCGCCCCAGCGCCAGCCTGAACCACGGGGCGTGATGCCCCATCGACACCGCTCCCGTCCCTCCAGCGCCGACAGCACAACCAGATCCATACGCGTCAGGACAGACGCACGATCCCGCTCGCCTTCAGCTCAAAACACGTCGCCAGCCAAACCCTGGTGAATAAAGCGGGCTAAGACACGGATCTATGTGCGATAGACTGCTAGTCGTTGTCGATTTGACGCCCGAGCAGCGCGATCGCCTTCTCGTAGACCGGGGCCGCGTTCCAGCCCTGGATCGCCGCGAAGTTCGGCTCGCCGGGCTGGTAGCCGGCGCCGGCCCGCCAGCCATGGGCCTTGAGGAAGTTCGCGGTCGACGACAGGGCCGCCCCGACATTGTTGAGGTCGCCGGTGCCGTAGGTGAGCACGTTCTTCGGCAGGAACTGCGTGTGGCCGACCTCGCCATGCGCCGCGCCGCGGGTGCTCGGGGTGAGCAGGCCGCGATCGACGAGGGTCAAGGCGGCGTAGAGCTGATCCGTGAAGTATTCGGAGCGGCGGCAATCATAGGCGAGCGTCGCCACCGCCGAGAGCGTATTGACGTTGCCGCGCACGGCGCCGAAGCCGGTCTCCATGCCCCAGATCGCTAGGAGCGGTCCCGGCGGGACGCCGTAACGCTGCTCGATGGACTCGAAGAGGGCAGCGTTCTGCCGCTTCAGGGCGCGTCCGCGGGACACGATGGTCGGGCCGCCGCGCTTGGCGAGGAATTGCTCAAGCGACAGCTTGAAGCTGTGCTGTCCGCGATCCGCCGAGATCGTGGCGGTGGAATAGGTGGTGTTCTGCAATGCCGCGAGGCTGGCAGCGCTGGCCCGGCCGCGCGCCTCCTCGGCAAACTGCCGCTTCCACGCATCGAACCCGGCCGCTGTGTTGCCGCACTGCGCAGCCTGCACCTGCCCGGCGCTGAGGGCGATCCCGGCAAAGGCCGCGACCGCGATGGTCTGACGCCGCAAATTCTCGATCACGCGAAACACTCCTTCGGCGCGTCCTCGCGCCCTGTCCTGCTGGCGATACCGGGCCACATCTGGTCGATAAGAGGGCGAGAAGATGTCGAAGGGGCGACCTTCACCTTTCTCGCCCTCAAATCATTGCGCATCCGCGGATCTCCGACGAGAGCGCGGTGGCTGCGGGTTGGCGGCATCGTGAATGCCGCGTTTTCAGGCGTAGCCACCGCTTGAGAGGCGCGAGCCACGGTTCAAAGAACAGGCATTGGGCGGATCGCATTCCTGGCGTCGGTCGAAGATGTTCCGTCTGGATCATCGCTATTTTGCCAACGAAATTAGGATTGGCTCGCGCCGTTGATGATACTGTCACAACGCTGTCAAACGACGGACATAGCTTTGCCGGCGGAAAGACTTCTGCGGAGGGGCGGCGTGGGGTCGATGATTGTCGGTGTGGCTCGGCATGAACCAAGAGTCCGCCACCCGCATTTGCGCTCCTCCTGATCGGCCGATGCTGTCTCGCAAAGCTTGCGGTCGATCGGGCCAGGGCGCAGGCGGTCGCGCATCCTCCGCCTGCGGAGCAGCCGGTCCGAACCCGCGCTGACACGAATTCGATCCCGAACGCACGACCGAAATCCGCAACACCGGCGGTCAGACCAAGACCGCCCCTGCGCCGACCTTGCCGACATCGAGACAGGATGCTCATGGCCATCGGAATGCACGATACCGGTTCCTCGCGTCCGGCGAAGCTCGGTCCCGATCTCGACCGCGACGGAGTCGCCAAGGCCTATGGCCGTTGGGCGCCGGTCTACGATCTGGTCTTCGGGCCCGTCTTCGCGCAGGGCCGGACCCTGGCAGCGGCGGCCGCGGAACGGATCGGCGGCCGGATCCTGGAGGTCGGGGTCGGAACGGGTCTGTCCCTGCCCGCCTACCGGCACGCCCGCAGCATCGTCGGGATCGATATCTCGGCGCCCATGCTCGAGAAGGCGCGCCAACGGGTGGCGCGGCTGCGCCTGCGCAATGTCGAGCGTCTCGCCGTGATGGACGCGGAGCATCTCGACTTCGCCGACGCGTCCTTCGACGTGGTGGTGGCGCAGTACGTCGTCACGGCGGTGCCCAATCCCGAGGCGGCGCTGGACGAGTTCGCCCGGGTGCTCCGCCCCGGCGGCGAGATCGTGATCACCACCCGGATCGGTGCCGAGTCGGGCCTTCGGCGCGTCGTCGAGCACGCCCTCGCGCCGGTGACGAGCCGCCTCGGCTGGCGGACCGAGTTCGCCTGGGAGCGCTATGCCGCCTGGGCCGTGACTGCACCCGTGGAGATCGTCGAGCGCCGGGCGCTCCCGCCCCTCGGCCACTTCTCCCTCCTCCGCCTGCGCAAGCGCGACGCCTGAGGGCGCCTCACCTCCGACCAGCCCACCCAAATCCGAGCGGGGACGAACACCATGGCGAGTTTTCTGGATGCGCTGCGCGTGCAGCGCTGGGACGATCATCGATACTACCACCACAACCGCATCAACCAGAGCCTGCACGTCGTCAGCGCGATCAGTTTTCTGGTCGCCTATGCCCTGGCGTTCAAGGATCCGGCCACGGCGGCGTTGATCGGTTGGCTCGTGGCGATGACCTCCCGGCAGGCCGGCCACCTCTTCTTCGAGCCGAAGGGCTACGACCACATCAACGACGCGACGCACGAGCACAAGGAAGAGATCAAGGTCGGCTACAACCTGCAACGCAAGGTCGTCCTCCTGGCGATCTGGGCCCTGTCGCCTCTGCCGCTCTATTTCGACCCGAGCCTGTTCGGATTGATCTCACCGCACCAGACCACCGCGGACCTGATCCGCAACGTGGGCTGGATCTGGCTGTGGCTGGCGCTGGCCGGGCTGCTGTTCCGAATGGTGCAACTCTTCATCCTGCGCGACGTGCAGACCGGTCTCGTCTGGGTCGCCAAGATCCTTACGGACCCGTTTCACGACATCAAGCTCTACCATAAGGCGCCGCTCGCGCTGCTGCACGGCGAACTGGTCGAGGAGCAGGAGCCGCACGAGCGCGGGGCCTAGGGCTGGATCCCGCGCCGAGCGTGCGGCTCGGCGCCCCGGATCAGTCGTGATCCGGGGCGCGCAGGCCCAGCCGGGTGCCGAGCCTGCCCAGGCGCACCGCCGCGACCTCCCGCAGGATTGACCGGCGGATCGCCTTGTCGCTGGGGGCGCCACCCTCCCACCACCCATCCGACCGCATCGCCTGCGCCGCCGCCACGAAGCGCGTCGCCACGGCGTCGAAGGCCGCGTCGTCGTAGGCGAGGCTGAAGATCAACCGGCCGGTCCCGACCCACGACAGGGCCAATCCCTCCGCGCGCAGGTAGAATTGCAGCATCCAGTTGTAGCGCGACGGCTTGGTGTACAGGACCGTCCACACCGTCGACATGTTGGCGACCCGCACCGGCAGGTCGGCGTCCGCCAGCAGGGCGTTGAGGCGCCGCGCCCGCCCGTCCCAGGTCGCGTCGAGGTCGGCATAGAGGACAGCGACCGCTGGGGTGTCCAGCCGTTCGAGGAACGCGCCCATGGCGCCCATCACGTAGGGATGGGCATTGAAGGTCCCGCGGGCGAAGCAGATGTCGACCGGACGATCGTCCCGGTAGCGGCGCATCAGGTCGGCGCGCCCGCACAGGACGCCGACGGGCAGCCCGCCACCGAGCGTCTTGCCGTAGGTGACCATGTCGGCACGCACGCCGAAATACTCCTGCGCGCCGCCGCGGGCGAGGCGGAAGCCGAGGAAGACCTCGTCGAGGATCATCACGATCCCTCGGGCGCTGCACACCGCCCGCAGGTCGTGGAGCCACTTGGTGTAGGCGGCGCGGTCGAAGGACGCCCTGCGACCGCTGTCCACCAGCGCGGAATCGGCCGGCGCGCCGGCATTCGGATGCAGGGCCTGGAGCGGGTTGACGAGGACGCAGGCGACGTCGCGGCGGGTGGCGAGCACCCGCAGCGTCCGCTCCGACATGTCGGCCAGGGTGAGCGTGTCGCGGGTCGGGACCGGGTTGCCGATGCCCGGCTGCACCTCGCCCCACCAGCCGTGATAGGCGCCGCAGAGCCGGACGATCCGGCGCCGGCCGGTGTGGTAGCGGGCAAGTCGGACCGCCTGCATCACCGCCTCGGTGCCCGACATGTGGAACGAGACCTCGTCGAGTCCCGAGATCGCCTTCAGCCGCGCGACGTTGCCGGAGACGACCGGGTGCAGCGGCCCGAGCACGGGGCCGAGCGCCGCGACGCGGGTGGCGCCCTCCTCCAGACAGGCGCGGTAGAAATCGACGCCGAACAGATTCACGCCGTAGGAGCCGGCGAGGTCGTAGAACACGTTGCCGTCGAGATCCGTGACGGTCACGCCCGCGGCCGACGCCGCGAAGGCGCCGGTCCCCAGATGCGCGCGCACGTGGCGGGCATACTGGAACGGCACCCGGTACAGCCCGGTGAATTGCAGATCCGAGAGACCGTCGCGCACCGCCTCGGTCTCGGCCCGCGTCCGGGCGAAGCGTGTCCGGAACCGGTCGGAGAGCCCGGCGAAACCCGCCTCGCGGCGCAGAGCCACCGCTTCGTCCGGTTCGTCCGACCGGAAGAAGGCGCGCTCCGAATAGGCGTAGTGCGGGATCAGCCCGGCGACGCGCCGGGCCATGCGGGCATGGCCGGTGAGCGA
Source organism: Methylobacterium sp. UNCCL125 (assembly GCF_900116795.1). Classification (NCBI taxonomy): domain Bacteria; kingdom Pseudomonadati; phylum Pseudomonadota; class Alphaproteobacteria; order Hyphomicrobiales; family Methylobacteriaceae; genus Methylobacterium; species Methylobacterium sp. UNCCL125. Next base: position 4,828 of record NZ_FPBW01000014.1, read on the forward strand.
ACGGTGCTTCGCCCGCGACAATTGCAGGCGCCCTGCCGCGCGCGGCAGGGCGAGAACCGCGGCAGCGGCGGTGGCGGACAGGGTGATGAGGAGCGCGGACATCGCCCCGCGCCCTATCGGAGACGGTTCACGGCATGATGACGGTTGCCCGATCCCGGTTGCGGGCGGTCCTGGCGCGGGTCGGCGCGCAGGAGGATCTCAATTTCCTTTTGACGAACCGCCTTCCGCGCCGGTTCGCCACCCGGTTCATGGGCCGGTTCAGCCGGATCGAACAGCCCCTGGTGCGCGACCTCTCGATCGCGACGTGGCGGTTGTTCTGCGACGTCGATCTCCGCGACGCCGAGGAGACGCGCTTTCCCAGCCTTCACGCCGCCTTCGTGCGCGCCCTACGCCCGGGCGCCCGGCCGGTTGCCCCCGATCCCGCAGTGCTCACCAGCCCCAGCGACGCGATCCTGGGCGCCCATGGCCGCATCGAAGCGGGACGCCTGTTTCAGATCAAGGGCCTGTCCTATCCGCTCGCCGATTTGCTCGGCGGCGACGTCACGCTGGCGCGCGCCCATGAAGGCGGCTGTTATGCCACCCTGCGGCTGACGGCCGGGATGTACCATCGGTTTCACGCGCCGCACGATCTGCGCGTCGAGTCGGTCCGGCACATTTGGGGCGATACCTGGAACGTGAATCCGATCGCGTTGAAGCGTGTCGAGGCGCTGTTCTGCCGGAACGAGCGCGCGATCCTGCGCCTGCGCCTCGCGGAAGGCGGCCATGCCGTGACCCTGGTGCCCGTGGCGGCCATCCTCGTGGCGGGCTTACGCCTCGGCTTCTTGCCCGAAGGGCTTGCCCTGCGCGAGACCGGGGGGCGGACCTTGCCCAGCGCCGCGCATCTGGCGAAGGGCGCGGAGATGGGCTGGTTCGAGCACGGCTCCACCATCGTGGTGCTGGCACCGCCGGGCTTCACGCTCTGTCCGGAACTCTCCGTGGGGTCGCGTCTGCGCGTCGGCGAGCCCCTGATGCGCCTTCCGGAGCCGCCCATCCGCTGACGATCTGCGCCGCCCTCGCCCGCACCTTTCGCGCCGGGCTGGAGAAGCCGCGCCTTGCCGACCCGGCACGCTCTGCGATGCGCTTCACTGGGGACTCACACGGCCCCGATCAGCACGCGACGGGCAGGATGCGCCGGCGCTGCCCACCACGTGCGCGCGCCTCCCGGCTCGGCAGAGGCCGGACCGTGCTGTACCGCGCCATCACACAGGCTGTGTCATTTCTCGGCAAAGCTTGTCCTGATTTGAGGGATCCCCACAGGGAGTGCTCTCAAATGAGCTTGGCCCAAAGCACACGGAACTCTGTCCTTACAGATCCATGCTTACAGAGAAGTTTGACCTTGTTCGCGAACGGCCCCTCACGTCCGCTCAGCCTCGCGTTTCCGCGTTCTCGACCGACTGCGGCTTCCTCAATGGCTCGGAGGATAACAGATTGCCCTCGTCTCACCGTCACGCCGGCACAGTTTTTCGGATTGAGGCGGCTGTACTACAGCCTGGTTCCGGAAACGAGTCTGCGCAGCACAGCCCGCAGTAGATCCGACAACCCGCCTTGGTGCAAGCTAACATGAGAATTTGTTTTGATTTCTGTTACTCCCCGAGGGGCGGCCTCATTTAAGTTTATCTCGATTTGTAGGGAACGTGGTCCGCCTGCTCCCTAGACCCGACATGCCCAGGCGCGGATGCCTGGTCCAACCCTTGGAAACAGAGGCCGGCATCAAACCCGATGCCGGCTCGATCATAGGGCCGATGGGTCCAGACCGCACCCTTAGTGTGATCTGCGGACCGGGCCATGCCCTTCGGGTTTCCGTACTTTCTTTTCGGAATGGCCGCGAGGATACCACCGGCCCCCAACGCCGGGGTGGGCATCCGGTCGAGCGCCCAGATCGGTCAGGCCCGCGAAGGCGTCCTGGCGGTCGGCTCGGCTGGCTTCGCCGATACAGTCGCTGCGGTCCTCACGTGGTCGGATCGGCCGCTCCACGATGATCTGGACGGCGGCCCGGCACGCACGAGGAAGCCGCCTCGGGACGAGGCGAGCCGGACGGCTAGGACAGCCGAGGCAGACTATCAGGAAAGCGTGTCCCGATTTGCGGCCCTGCCAATGGTATGCACTCAAGAGAGCTTGTCCCGATTGTCAGGGAATCCTGTCCTCACGCCCGGGATGTGCTTGAACCCGATGGCCTCCGCAGAGGGGCGCCCGTGACCGCGCGCCCCTCTGCGGACATGATGATCCCCGTGTCGGGCTTGAGCCAGGACCGCTGGCCGGGACGAAACCTTTTCGATTTCGCGGCCTGATCGGGCATCCACTCCCCGGAATTGCCGCGCGCAGGAATGCTCTCCGCTTTCGACGGGCAGGGCGCCACCCACGTCGGACGGGGTCTGCGGAGAGCGGGGAGCGTTTGCGAGGCGGTCGTCGAGCTCCCTGCCCTCTTCCCTCGTCGAGGTCACGAAATCGGGGACCGCGGGTCGAAGCACCGGTCCGGGGCGAGCACAGTCCCGACGCCGTCGGTAATCAAGGCCGTTTCAGCTCGCCGCGCTCAGGTCCCTTGCCCTCCTGAGCACGCCGACCATGGCTGGTGCGATGTCCGTCGAGCGAGTGACCGAGGCACCCCCGCCGGGAACAAGATCCAGGTCGTGGCGGCGACCGAGCGCCGTGGGCTCGCTCATGAGGCGCCGGCACAGCAATTCCGCCAACGACGGATCCTCGACGGCACAGACGATCTGCCGGCCCGACCGCTGCAGGGCCGACAGGACCTCGACCAAGTGCAAGGCCCGGAAATCATCGATGTGCTGGACCGGGTCGTCGAGCATGAGCGTCCGCCAATTGCACCACGGCCGGGACAGGTGAACGGAGAGGAGGAAGGCCAGCCCGGCCGCACGCCTCTGCCCGCTGCTGAACACGAATTGCGGGTTCAAGCCGTTGCCGACCCGCAGGCTCAGGAAACGCCTGACGTCGCCGCGTATGCCGTAATCGATGGTCCGCCACTCGGAATGCGGGCGAAGCCGCTGGTACAGCTCGTTCAGCAGCGGGCTGATAACCGCCAGGCGCTCGTCGATGATCTCGGCATTCGTCCTGCGGACCGTACGGTCCAGCGTCCGGGCGGTCGTCACCGCAGCGTGGGCGCGCGCGAGCCGGTCGCTCGCGTCGTCGGCCTCTGCCCGAAGCGCTTCGAGGCGCGCTTCGAGCTCCGTTACGCGTTCCACCGCCTGCGAAGCTTCCAAGGTGAGGATGCTCCGTTCCAGGTCGATCAACCGACTCCGTTCGGCCTCCACCACCTCCTCCAGGGCCTCTGGGTCGTAGGCCAGCTCTCCATCCAGGGAACGTCGCACGAGCTCGGCCGAAAGCGCCTCTTCCCGGGCTTCCAGCTCGGCTTGGGCGGACGCGAGGCGATGGACGACCGTCTCGGCCTGCTTCAGGATCTCGCCGGCATCCTCGACCCGGGTTCGGGCCGCCGCGACCTCGCCTCGCGCCTCCGGCACTGCCGACCGCCGGGCGGCGAGGCGCTGGCGCGCGGATGCGAGCCCCGTCTCGAACTCGGGGGCGCCCTGCGGCGCGCGGCATAGCGGGCAACGGTCGTCATGCAGGCCGATCCGGCTGCCGTGATCGACCAGGATCGCGAGCGACGCGGCGAGGCCGTCGCTTTCCTGTTCCCGGTCCAGGCGCGCCTCGGCGGCCTGCAGCTGGCGGCGGGCTTCCTGGACCGCGACCTCGGCTTCGGCCACCGCCACCGCGTCCCGGCCTGCGCTGTCGCCCTGTCGCGCGACCGTGTCGCGCAATGCGGCCACCGCGCGAGCCTCGTCGGCGACCCATCCCATCTCGCCGAGGTTCGACCGGCGCCTGGCCAGCGTCTTCCGAGCTGCCGCGACCCGAGCTCCCAGGTCGGGGCCGGCCCCAGGCGTAAGCTCGTCCAGGGTGGCAAGGACGGCCGCGACGTCCCCGGCCTGCAGGGCGACGTCCCGGATCTGCTCCAAGTCGGTCAGCGCCGCGGTCAGACGTGCGCGCGCCTCCTCATAGGCCTGCGCGACGGCATTGTGTACGGCCTCGGCGGAGGACAGGGCCTCGCGAGCCTTGGCGGCGTAATCCGGACCCTCGATGGCGCCCAGCGCCGCGCGCACGAACTCGAACCGTTGCGTTTCCGTTAGGTCGAGGCTGAGCGCAGCGATCCATTCGTCGCGAATGATGGATGTCCTGCAGACCTGCTGGAGGGCCCGCTCGGGCTTCGCGCCCGGAACGCAGAGCATCGCCTCGATGCGTGCCGCGTCCCGGTCTGCGCCGGTCTCGCGCGAGCGCGTCACCGCGAAGCCGCTCCCGTCATCGGCGCGGAATCCCACGGTGACGAAGTGCGCCTCCGGCTGGCCTTCGCCGCGCCACCAGACGTAGTCGTCGAGGCTTTCCTTCGCCGCCTTGTCGACGAGGTATTTGTCGATTTGGCCGGTGAGGGCGAACTCGACCGCGTCGCACAGCGTGCTCTTCCCGACGCCGTTGCGTCCGCAGATCACGGTGAAGCCAGTGCCGAAATCCACCCGTTGGCGCTCCAGGAAGCCCCGGAAGCCGCACAGTTCGAGGTAGTCGAGCCTCATGGCGCATCCACCAGGATGCGCGCCACCTCGGAAGCGCTCGCCGCGCCCAGGAACGCGGCCACCGCGTCGTCCGGCAGGTCGCTCAACCGCGCCCGCAGACGGGCCCGGTAATCGGCCCCGCCGATCTCGGGTGCGCTGAGAACCGGCAGGAGGGGCAACAACGTTCTTCGCAAATCGGCGACCGTGCGCAAGTCGCCGCGCGCGATCTTTCGGGTCATGGAGAAGTCCTCCTCGATCCGCTCGATCTGCCGCGCGAGGGCCGGTTCGGAGCCGCAAGCCAGGAACAAGGCGTAAACGTTCCAGGCCTTTGTGCCTGCAGAGCGCAACGAGGCCGCATGCCGGCCGAGCGTGGTCTGCTGGATTTGCTGCCAATCGGCGAGCAGGCTCTCGCCGCTCGCGAAGACGTGCAGGAATCCGACGACCGCCGCGTTCTCGAAGCAGACGACCGGCACGCTGCCGCCCGGCCAGGTCCAAGTCTCATAGCCTGCCGACCGGAGGAGCACCTCGGACTGGGTCGCTATGTCCATCACACTTCGAGCTCCCTGCGGGCGGCGGGAAGGTCGAGCCATGCCGCGGAGGCGCTCGGCCGGATTATGTCGCCCGGTCGCCCTTCCCGAACGACGTTCAACGGCAGGCCGACGTCGGTGGCTCCGGCGCAGACCACGATGTCGGCGACCTCGAACGGCGTCTCCCTGAACCGGTCCTGCACCGTCTGGAGCAGCATGCCCGAGCCGTTCACGACCCTGATCCGGCGGCCCGCGAGATCATAGCCGACGGGGGTCTGGCTGGCACCGGCACGCCGCAGCAACAGGTGCGCGTAGCCCAGGACCTCGGACGGCCCCGGGTTCCGCAAGGTCGCCGCGGCGGTGGCCGGCACGCCCTCGGCGTCCCGTCGAAGGTCGTAGAGTTCCTCGCTGCCCAGGTCGGGCGGATCGAGCCAGCCCGCCTCGCACTCCGCCCCGAGCTCGCTCTCCAACGCGGCGCGCCCGGCGTGCAGGACCTTGCGCAGGTACGCCTGGGAGAACGCCCTCCGGAGTTCGTCCAGGACTTCGGCCCCCGAACGCTGAACATGCGTGAACCGGACGTTCTCCGAATTGGCCAGGGTCCAGAGTTCGGGCGCCTTGGCCTGCAGGACGTCCTCGGGCGCCAGGTCGACCAGCGTCACCGACAGCGGCGCGACGCCCGTCAATGCCTCGGCGAGAACGGTGTTGAGATAGGACCAATCCGACCAGAAGCCGACGACGAGCAGGTCGCTCTCGCGGAGGTGGTGGGCCATCCACGTCTTCGTCTTCTCGATGCGCGCGGCGATCACCCGGTCCTCGGTGAGCTGTGAGGCCGTCCAGACCGTGGCGCGCCGCTCGCGGACGGAGCAGCCATGAAACTTGAGCAGGGGCGCGTGCTTGCGGGCCTGGACCTTTGCCTCGTCGCCGTCGAGGGAGGCGAGGAGATCGAACCCGTATTCCTGCGCGCGGCGCTCGATCAGGGTGTCGTAATTCGCCGACACGACACCGGCGGCCAAGCGCGTGATCAGGAAGTCCGCCACCGCGGCGTGCCCGACGTTGGGCGGCCGGACGAAATCCTCCCAGGGCACGAGAGCGTCGATGAAGACCGACCCGAGCATGTCCTCCTTGGCGAAGATCTCCGCCAGGGACTCCAGGTCGCCGCGCAGTTCCTGCGGGCACGCCGGATCGATGCTCATGACATAGCGGTCGTAGCACCTGGCGGCCACGGTCCAGGCCGACGGCAGGGAACTCGGCGGCGCCATCGACAGGCCGGCGCCGCAGAGGAGGACGAGGCGCCCGGCTTCCATGGAGGCGAGCAATCGCGCACGAACCGCCGCGTCCAAACCGCCCCCCTTCGTCCGCCGGATCTTCGCCAAGGCGATAGACCGGAGGCACGCCTAAGGTAAAGCAAGGTGATCCGGCTTCCCGTTGCCCGCCCCTAGGGTTCACCGGTGCGTCGCACCCTGGAAGTCTCGCCGGCATAGGTGCGCGTGGCCGCCGGGGCGATGGGAAGGTTCGAGGCGTCTCATCCCGGGCCAGCATACGAACACGTGCTGGTGCGTCATGCCTGACCTGGAGGCCCGCCAGACCAACGTCGGGAAGATCCGGCTGCGGTTTCCTTACGGCAGCGTGAGTTGCACCGCGTGCGGAGCTTTGGCGGGTAGGCCGTACAACTCGCCCATCCGAGCGACGAACTCGGTCTGACCTCCGTAGCTGGGGTGCCGGACCCGCTCGGCCGCCATACCCAAGTCCGCCAACGCCGCCTCGGCATCCCTCCCGATGGCGACCAGGACCCGGGGCCGCAATTCCGACACCAGCCATTCGAGGAGGTGGCGGGACGCCTGCCGTTCCCGGCGAGTGTGGCAGCGATTGGACAGCGGGTCGCCCGACGCGTGCGGATGGAGCGGGAAGACGTTCCAGAGGAAGATCGGACGTCGCAGGTCCCGGAGAACCTGCCAGATCACCGTCGCCGTGCGCTCGGTCATCGCGGGGCCGCGGGTTGCCCGCGCCAGCGGCAATTGACCGTAGAGGCCGGCATGGGCGGAGAGGTGGGCCTCGTCCGTGAGCGCCAGGCCCGTGCGCCGCCCGCCACGGTACCCGAGGTCGCGCGCGATCCAGATCGAGTCGACGCCTCCGGCGAGGGCCGCCTCCAGCACGAGGCGCAGGTTCTCACGCCGGACCTGGGGCGCACCGACGCCGTCGTGGTCCGGGCAGGCCTCGGCGTAGGGGTTGAAGGTGTCGATGAAGCGAAGCGCCGCGAGGGCCTCGATGAAGGCGCCAGGTGTCATGTCGGCAGGTCCTCGACCAGCATCTTCCGCCCGACCAGATCGAGCCGAAGGCGCCCGCGGCGCTTCTCCCGCAAGAAACGAAACGCTTCGTTACCGGCGAGGATGGCCTCTTCCCAAAGCCAGAGCGGGCAGGCCTCGACCTCGTAGCCGCGCACGAATTGCCTCACCGATTTCAGGAAGGCGAAGCTCAGGTCGCCCGGGCGCTGTCCTTCGAAGAAGCCGAGCTGCTTCGCCTCACCGAAGACGAACGTCGCCACGCCCTCCTCGATCAGGATCGCGCGCGCTCCGTCCTGCCCCTCGTCGACGCGGGCCTCGCTTTTCCTCTTCAGGCGGAACAGCGCGCGCGTCACCGGCGACCAGCCGAGGACGGCGGCGTAGGCATAGTGGAAGGCGTCGTGGAACCGGTAATCGTCCGGCTTCATGATGTTGTCGGTCAGGCGGTCGCCGATGAAGATGCCGTTGCATCGCTGCACGACGTACCGCCTGTCGTTCCCGCCGGTGCGCTCGAAGATGTCGATGGTCAACGCGCGGGGCAGGCGCTCTTCGTCCGGGAACGCCTCGTCGAACAGCGGCGGGGCGACGCGCGTCGCCGGCCAACGGTCCTCGGCCTTCGCGAGGTTGCGCATGGCGGCCTGCTCCAGGGTGACGCCGGCCTCGTTCGCGGCCGCGACGAGAAGGCCGAACACTGCGGAGAGACGCTCCAGGAGGTCCGGGCTTCCCGCGAGGTCGCCCCGCGCCCCCAGCGCGGCCAGCCGGCCGACGGCCCCGGCCAGCTGTAGCAGGGTGTGCTCGAAGGCGACGGTCGGGACGTGCAAAGGCAAGGCACGCTGCGGCTGCAGGTCCGCGAAGGTCGGCTCGGGTCCCCCGGCGAGGTCCCGGCCGGCGAGATCCCCCAAGCGCAGCCCGGCGTGATCGGCGATCACCGCCAGGTACCAGAGCGCGTCGCCCATCTCCTCGACGACGCTCGCCTCGTAGCCGAGATAGGACCGCGCGTCGCGCTGCTTCTTCTTGGTCTCGCTCAGCAGGCTGCCCGTCTCGCCGAAGAGGCCGAGCACGGCCAGGTCGAGGCCGGTGCCCTTCCCTCGCGTCCGGTCCGTCCGGACCGCCCCGGCTTGATAACCGTTCAGGCTAAGCGGCACCGTATCCATGTCCCCTCCCCGCTCCCGGTTGGCCTATCCTCAGGTTGCCATCGTCGGACCTTTCCGGCGCTCAGTCCAGGGTTGCCTGTACCCACACACGCTCCGGACGCACCCTTGCCATACCGACCGCGGCTGACCACCTAAGCTTTACTGAGCCAGGCTCCCGGGCGGAATGCGCGACGGAAGGACCTGGGCACCGGGGAGAAGCCGCACATGCCGAAGGTTTGCGTGCTCGGTCCTGTCGACGACGAGGAACGCACGGCCCTGCTCAAGCTCTTGGCCGAGGCGGGCTGCGAGGTCGTGGACGAGGAGGTCGCCGCCGTCGAGCCCGACGAAGGGGACGACGACGAGGAGGAAGACGGCGAGCACGTCGAGGATCCCGTTGCACCGGAAGACGACGAGCCCGCGCCCGCGGATGACGAGGCCCCGGCCGGTCACGCCGAGACGCCGGACGAGGACTTGGGGGTGATTGTGCTGTCTCCCGATTGCCTCGCGGACGAGGAGCTGGGGCGCGTGATGCAGCGGGCCGCCGCCCAGGGTCGTCGCGTGATCGGGATCTGGCCTCCTGGAACCCAGGACGAAACGCTGCCGCGCGCGTTCGAGGATTACGGCGGGGATACCGTTCCCTGGGATGCGGGCAGCCTGCGGGGCGCCCTACCGCGGAGGAACGCGAAGCCCGAGTGGTTGAAGCCCGACGCCCAGCCGCGGGCGGAGCGCCAGACCAAGCGGAACAAGTGCTGAGGCCGGCGTGCGCGTCCACTCCTACGTGATCGACCACGACCTCGGGTTCGCGCCCAATCCGTTTCACCGGGTGTGCACGCTGAGCGCGTGCAAACCGCTGATCCGGCAGCACGCGAGCGTCGGGGACTTCGTGGTCGGGACCGGCTCGATCCCGAACGGGATCAAGGACCGTGTCGTCTACTGGATGCGGGTCGACGAGATCCTCACCTTCGACCGGTACTGGGACGACGCTCGCTTCGGCGCCAAGCGACCCGTGATGTCCGGCAGCCGCATGCAGATCTACGGCGACAACATCTATCGCCGCTTGGCCGACGGCACCTTCGTCCAGGCCGATTCCTTCCATAGCGAGCCGGGGGGCGTCACCAGCCTGCCGAACCTGGTGCGCGACACCGGTCGGACGGACCGGGTGCTTCTCGGGCGCGAATACGCTTACTGGGGCGGGTCGGGCCCGCTGGTCCCCCAGGAACTGCGCGATCTCGTGCACAGCACGCAGGGCCATCGAAACCAGTTCACGCCCGAGCGGGTGAGCGCCTTCGTGACATGGCTCCGCGGCATGCCGGGCCGCGGCTTCCTGGGTCGGCCGGCGAACTGGCCAGCCTGAGAGCCGAGCGCCCCGGCGGCCCCACCGCCGGCGAGGACGGCCGGCGAACCCGGCCACGAGGCCATGGGCGTGACCCGCGGCGAGGTGGCCTCACCCCGGTCCTTCGGCGACATCGACGCCGCGCGCCGGCTGCCCCCGACGGGCGGCTCGGAAGGCGCGGCGCCTGCCGGAATGAGCCTGGCTCAGAAGCCTCTACCGCCGAGTTGTCCCGTGCGATGCCCAGGGGCTTTCGAGTAGGGGCGACGGGCGGCGACCTTTCATCCGAGCCGGTCGGAAGCCCGGGCGGACAGCCGCTCGTGGCCCCCGATCTGGCCTCGATCCGTCGAGCCACGGTGGCGGCACGCGATCAGAGACAGGGCGTTCCCAAAGGCGATGAATGACGGCGGCACGCATCGGGTTACGCCGCCCCGCCGCTTGGGCGCCATCTCATTCGGTCCGGGCAGCCTCGGTGATGCCGATCCATGCGCGCGGCTGCGCAGGACACACTCTCATGAAAGCTTGTCCCGTTTTCGGCTCCGCGACAGCGCCGCTCTCAACACAGCTTGTCCCGATTTGCCCGGGACCTTGTCGCGCCGCGATGCGGACGCCCTGATCCGACCGCTCACGAGGTCGTCCGGCTAAGGTGTTGGTGTGTCGGTCCACGCCACGACATGGCCTCGTGGAGCGGACGGGAAGGACGCCTTGGCCTTGCCGAACCGGACGTAAAGCGCCGGAAGGACCAGCAGCGTCAGGACGGTCGCGCTGGCCAAGCCGCCGATGACGACGGTCGCCAGCGGCCGCTGCACCTCCGCACCCGTGCCCGTCGCCAGGGCCATCGGCACGAAGCCCAGGGCGGCGACCAAGGCCGTCATCGCCACCGGCCGCAGCCGGGTCAGGGCGCCCTCGCGGACGGCATCCGGAATCGCCGTTCCCTCCTCCACGAGCGCGCGGATGTGGTTCAGCAGCACCAAGCCGTTCAGAACCGCGACGCCCGAGAGCGCGATGAACCCGACCGCTGCCGAGACCGAGAAGGGCATCTCGCGCAGCCACAGGGCCGCCACGCCGCCGGTCAGGGCCATCGGTACGGCGCTGAACACGATCAGCGCGTCACGCCCGGACCCGAGCGCCCCGAGGAGCAGGATGAAGATCAGCGCGAAGCAGGCCGGCACGACCACCGTCAGGCGCTGGCGAGCGGCCGTCAGGTTCTCGAACTGCCCGCCCCACTTCACCTCGTAACCGGGCGGCAGCCGCACCTCGGCGGCGATGCGCGCCTGCGCTTCGGCCACCAGCGAGCCGATGTCGCGCCCGCGCACGTTTGCGGTGACCACGACGCGGCGGCGGCCGTTCTCGCGGCTCACCTGGTTCGGCCCCTCGCCGAAGGCGAACGAGGCGAGCTGCCGCAGCGGCACGCTCATCCCGCCGGCCGGCGCGGGAGCGGCCGGGACCCCGGTGCCCGACCGCGCGGGCGCGGCCTGCGGGGGCGGTAGCGGCACCGGCAGGTTCCTCAGCGCCTCGACGTCGCCCCGGACGTCGTCGGCCAACCGGACCACGATGGCGAAGCGGCGGTCGCCCTCGAACACCAGCCCGGCGTCCTTGCCGCCGACCGCCGTGCCGATGACGTCCTGCACGTCCGCCATGCTCAAGCCGCGCCGGGCGATCTCGCGCCGGTCGACCTTGATCTCCAGGAAAGGCAGCCCGACCGCCTCCTCGACCTTTACGTCGGCGGCGCCCTCCAGGCTGCGCAGGATGCCGGCGATCTTGCGGGCGCCCTCGACCATCGGGCCGAACTCCTCGCCGAACACCTTCACCGCGAGGTCGTCGCGAACGCCCGCGATCAGCTCGTTGAAGCGCATCTGGATGGGCTGCGAGAACCCGAGCAGCGTGCCAGGGATCAGCTTCGCCTCGGCGTCCATGCGGGCGATCAACGATTCCTTCGCCTCGGACGGGTCCGGCCACTCCGCTTGGGGCCTCAGGATCAGGTAGGTGTCACAGGCGTTCGGCGGCATCGGGTCGGCGGCGATGTCGGGCGTGCCGCAGCGCGAGTAGACGAAGGCCACCTCCGGGAACTTGCTCATGGCGTCCTCGACGCCGAGCTGCATGGCCTGCGACTGCGAGATGGCCGTCGAGGGGATGCGCCGCGCCTCCATGACGATGTTCTTCTCGTCGAGCGTCGGGGTGAACTCCTGGCCGAGCCGCGTCGCCAGGGCCCCGGCCAGCCCGAGGACGACCACCGCGCCGCCTATGAAAGCCAAGGGCGTCCGAACCGCCCCGCCCAGCACCGGTCGATAGGCCGCCTTCAGTCCTCGGATCAGCAGGTTGTCGCCCTCGCCGACCCGCCCGGTGATGAAGGTCGCGACCATCGCCGGGACGAAGGTCAGGGACAGCACGAAGGCCGCCACGAGCGCGATCAGCACCGTCAGCGCCATGGGTGCGAAGGTCTTGCCCTCCACGCCGGTGAAGGTCAGCAGCGGCACGTAGACCAGGATGATGATGGCCTGCCCGTAGACGCTCGGCTTGATCATCTCCTCGGCCGAGACGCGCACGGTCTCCAGCCGCTCGTCCAGGCTCAGCTTCCGTCCCAGCGCGTGCTGCCGCTCCGCCAGGTGCCGCAGGCTGTTCTCGGCGATGATGACCGCGCCGTCGACGATGAGCCCGAAGTCGAGCGCGCCGAGGCTCATCAGGTTGGCGCTGATGCGGCCCGCCAGCATGCCGGTGGCCGTCAGCATCATGGCGATCGGGATGACCAGGGCCGTGATGATTGCCGCCCGGATGTTGCCGAGCGCCAGGAACAGCACCGCGACGACCAGCAGCGCCCCCTCGGCCAAGTTCCTCGACACCGTCCGGACCGTGGCGTCGACGAGGTCGGTCCGGCTGAGCAGCGTCCGGGCCTGGATGCCCGGCGGGAGAAGCTTGTTGATCTCCTTGATCTTGGCGTCCGCGGCCGCCGAGACGGTTCGGCTGTTCTCGCCGATGAGCATGAGGGCGGTGCCCAGCACGACCTCGCGGCCGTTCTCGCTGGCCGAGCCGGTCCGGAGCTCGCGGCCGATCCCGACCTCGGCGACGTCCCTCACCAGGATCGGTATCCCGGCCCGGGTCGCCACGACGACGTCGCGGATCTGGTCGACGTTCTCGATCAGCCCTCTGGCCCGGACGACATAGCCCTCGCCGTTGCGCTCGACGTAGTTGGCGCCCCGGGTCACGTTGTTGGCTCCGATGGCCCGGGTCAGGTCGGCGAAGCCCAGGCCATAGCCGACGAGCTTCATCGGGTCGGGCTGGACTTGGTACTCCTTCACGAAGCCGCCGATGGCGTCGGCACCGGCCACGCCCGGCACGCTCTTCATCTGTGGCCGGATGATCCAATCCTGGACCGTGCGCAGGTAGACCGTGCGCTCGAAGTCGGACCTCAGCCGCTCGCCCTCGGGCGTCAGGTAGCTGCCGTCCGACTGCCAGCCCGGCAGGCCATCGCGGACCGGGGCGCCGTCGCCGGCGGCCTGGTACTCGACCGCCCACCAGTAAATCTCGCCGAGGCCGGTCGAGATCGGCCCGAGCCTGACCTCGGCCCCGGGTGGCAGGGTGTTGCGCACCTCGCCCAGGCGCTCGTTCACCTGTTGCCTGGCGAAGTAGACGTCGACCTTGTCGCTGAAGACGGCCGTGAGCTGGGCGAACCCGTTGCGCGAGAAGCTTCGCATGCTCTCCAGGCTCGGCGTGCCGGCGAGCGCGCGCTCGATCAGCACCGTGACCTGCTTCTCGATCTCGACCGGCGTCAGAGCCGGCGCGATGACGTTGATCTGGACCTGGTTGTTCGTGACGTCCGGGACCGCGTCGATGGGCAGCCGCGCAAGCGACCAGGCCCCGAAAGCGGCCGCGATGAGCGTCACCAGAATGACCGCGTAGCGGTTGGCGACGGAGAAGGCGAGGATCGGGCGGATCACGGTTCAGTCCTCCGCCGCGGCCTTGCCGAGCTCGGACTTCAGCGTGAAGGTGTTGGCCACCGCCACGGCCTCGCCGGGCTCCAGCCCCTCCGTCACCTCCACGGCGGCGTCGTCCGACCGCCCGAGCTTCAGCGGCCTAGCCTCGAAGCCCGCGGCCACCCGCACGAAGACGTTCGGTCTGCCCTCCAAGGTCTGGATGGCCGAGGCCGGGATGAGCACCCGCACCGGCTTGTCGGAGATCACGATCTCGGCACCCACGAAAGACCCGGGCCGCCAGGTCTCGTCCGGGTTGGCCAGTTCCGCGACGACCCGCGCCGCGCGCGTGGCCTGGTCGAGGACGGGCACGATGATGACGATGCGACCGCGCGCGGCCCCGCCGGTCGCCTCGGCCCGCACGGCCACCGTCTGGCCCTCGCGGACCAGCGGCAGGTCGCCGGGGCTCACCGCGAGATCGACCCAGACCGTTGACAGGTCGACGACGCTGTAGAGCTCGGTCTCCAGGTTGTCCCGGCCGACGGCCGCCCCGAGGTCGACGCGCCGCTCCACGACCTTGCCACCGAGCGGCGAGCGGATCTCCTGGCGCTCGAACTGCGCCTCCGGCTGGTTCGGCAACGCCTGGATCTCGGCTTGGCTGAGGCCGAGGAAGGTCAGCTTGCGGCGGGCCGCGTCCTCCTTGACCTTCAGGTCCTGGTAGCTCGCCTGCGAGCGCAGGTACTGCTGCTCGGATGAGATGCGCCTGTCCCAGAGCTCCTTGTCGCGCTCGTAGAGCGTCTTCTGCAGGGCGGCCGACACGCGTGCCGCCAAGTATTCTCCCTTGGCGTCGGCGATCTCGCGGCTGTCGAGGAGCGCCACGACCTCGCCCTTGGCGACCTTGTCGCCGAGCCCCTTGCGCAGCTCCACCACCGTGCCGGTGGTCTTCACCGCGATGCGGGCGGTCAGGTTGGCGTTCGGGACGATGGTGCCCGGCACGTGCAGGTGGCGCGAGAGGTTCCCGCCACCGACCCCGTCCGTGCGGATGCCGGCTTTGCCGACTTGGTCGTCCGTCAGCTTGACGAGGCCGGATCTCTCCGGCTCCGGACCGGCCGCCGCGTGCGGTTCGGGCTTGGCGGGCGCGGCGGCCCCCCTGGCGCCCGCCAGCATGGTGCGGACCGCATCGGGAGCGCCGGGCCACCAGGTCGCGATCAGGACGCCGCCGGCGAGGGCCAGCAGAACGGGGATGAGAAGTCTGGACATGTCGGTGCCATGGACGGGCGGCCGCACTCGCACGGCGCCGTCGTTCGAGGATGGGAAGAGGCGGAAAGCCTCAGGTCCTCGGAGGCTCGAACGGTCCCTGCGCCCCGCCCCCGGCTCGAAAGACGTCGTCCAGGCAAGCGAACGACCGCGCCGCCGACGTGGTCACGCTCGCGGGAGCCTTGGCGGCGACGGGCATCACGCCCTGCGCGTGCGATTGCGCGTGGTGGACCAGGTCATCGGCATCCTGGTGGGCCTTGGCGTGGTCCTGTCCCGCCACCGGCGGCATGGCGATCGCGACGGGACCGGAGGCCGCGTGCCGGGCCTCGGCGAGCAACGGCATCACCGTCACGGCCGCCAGGAGCAACGCGACGGCCACCGTCATGAGACGCCGTCCGAATGACACCCGACACCCTCTTCCCGGCGAGCGCCGTCCATCCCGGCGCGTCGAACACCCTTCCCTTATCCCCTCCGGGGGGATAGCATGTCAACATGAATCACGTGCACGCCTCCCACCCGGAGATCATCAAGCGGCTGAGGCGCGCCCACGGCCATCTCGCCGGCGTCATCGCGATGATCGAGGAGGGCCGCCCCTGCGTGGACCTCGCCCAGCAGTTGCAGGCGGTCGAGAGCGCCATCGCCAACGCGAAGCGCACGCTGATCGAGGACCACATGGAGCACTGCATCGGCGACGGCGTCGCGGACGGCGGCAAGTCCGCCAAGGCGGCGCTGGCCGAGTTCAAGGCGCTGGCCAAGTACCTGTGAAGGCCCCGATGCTGAGCGTCCTCGCGAACCGCACCTACCGGCACCTGTTCGCCGCGCAGGTCATCGCCCTGATCGGCACCGGCCTGCTGACGGTGGCCCTCGGCCTGCTCGCCTACCGGTTGGCCGGGGCAGAGGCCGGGGCGGTGCTGGGCACGGCGCTCGCCATCAAGATGGTGGCCTACGTGCTGGTGGCGCCCATCGCGAACGCCTTCACCGGGCAGTTGCCCCGCCGCGCTTTCCTGGTTGCGACCGACCTCGTCCGGGCCGGCGTCGCCCTGATCCTGCCCTTCGTCGACCAGGTCTGGCAGGTCTACCTACTGGTGTTCGTGCTGCAAGCCTGCTCGGCGGCCTTCACGCCGACCTTCCAGGCGACCATCCCGGACATCCTCCCGGACGAGCGTGACTACACCCGGGCGCTGTCGCTCTCGCGCCTCGCCTACGACCTGGAGAACCTGCTCAGTCCGACACTGGCCGCCTTGCTGCTGACGGTCATCGACTTCCACTGGCTGTTCGGCGGCACGGTCGTCGGATTCCTGTGTTCGGCCGCCCTGGTCGTCTCGGTGGCGCTCCCGTCCCCGACGCCGCCCGAGCGCCAAGCGGGGGTGTACGAGCGCACCACGCGGGGGCTGCGGATCTACCTCGCCACGCCGCGGCTGCGCGGGCTTCTCGCCCTGAACCTCGCGGTGGCGGCGGCCGGCTCCATGGTCATCGTCAACACGGTGGTGATCGTGCAGGCCCTCCTGCAACGGCCCCAGAACGACGTCGCGGTGGCGCTCGGGCTGTTCGGGGGCGGCTCGATGCTGGCGGCCCTGCTGCTGCCGCGGGTGCTCGACCGGCTGCCCGACCGCACGGTCATGCTCCCGGCGGCGGCGTTCCTCGGCGTCGTGCTGCTCGGCTTTGCCGCCACGACCTGGGGCGGCGTCATCGGCTGGCCTATGCTGCTGGCCGCCTGGCTGGCGCTCGGGATCGGCTACTCCGCCGCGCAGACCCCGACCGGACGGCTGCTCCGGCGCTCCGCGACGCCCGGCGACCGCCCGGCCGTGTTCGCGGCCCAGTTCGCGCTCTCGCACGTCGCCTGGCTCTTGACCTATCCACTTGCCGGTTGGCTCGGCGCGAAGGCGGGCATGCCGGTCACGCTGGCGGTGCTGGGCGCGCTGACCTTGGTCGCCATCGCCGCGGCGGCGGCGCTCTGGCCGGCCTCGGACCCGGACGTCGTCGAGCACGCGCACCCCGACCTCGAATCTGGCCATCCGCACCTGGAAGGCGTCGGGACGCGCCGGCATGCCCACGCCTTCGTCATCGACGACCTGCACCAACGCTGGCCCGCGGCCCGGCCGGGTTGAACCGAGCCGGATGTTCGTCGGGCGCTTCGGTCACGAGGCCGTGGATGCCACGCGCCGCGGCTTCGATCGAATGGCGAAGGTGCGGGGCGATGCGCCGCCGGAACCCCGCCATGCGGGTCTTCGCGGTGGCAGCCCGGTAAGTCCGTCGGCTTGACCCACGCGTCCTGAGGCTCAACCGGTTCGCTCCGAGCGGGCAGCCGCGTCCATCTCGCCTAAATCCGCCGATGCACCGGCGCCTCGACGGCTGTGGGCTTTCGCGGCGAGGACCGGCGGGGCGACCAAGCCCGCCGGGACCGCGCTTACGATGGGCTGACCGATGGGACGATCCCGACCGCGTGCGCCGCGGGGTCGGGATGGATGCCCTGCCAGCCAAGCCAGCCGGTGTAGAGGCCGACGAGCACGATCAGGGCTGCCGAGGCGTAGGGCGCCCGACGGGCGAAGGCACCGAACCCGGACCACCGCGACGCGACGTGCTTGACGCTGAGGGCGGCCAGCACCCCGGCCGAGACCATCGTGACCGCGAGGCCGATGCTGAAGCAGACGACCAGCGCGAAGCCGAGGCTGAACTGCTTGAGCTGGATGCACAGGAGCAGGACGGTGATGGCGGCCGGGCACGGGATCAGGCCGCCGGTCAGCCCGAACAGCACGATCTGTCCAGTCGTCACCTGACGCCCGGCGAAGCGTCGCCGGATGTCCTCCGCATGCGCCCGGGCATGGGCGTCGTCCTCGTCGCCCAGGTTCATGTGACCGTGGTCGTGATCCTGCTCCTCGAACGCGACCTCGTGAGTTTCCGCACCCTCGGACCCGTCAAGGCGCAGTCGCGCCGTGAAGGCGTGCGGCTCGGGGATCTCCTCCAGGCTCTCCAGGAAGTCGCCCCCATCGGCGAAGGCGAACGTCTGCCGCCCGCCGTCCGGACGGACCGTCTCGACGGTGACCGCACCCGGCGCGGGCAGCGGACCCGTCCCGGCCCGGAGGCGCCAGCGCGGCGGCACGCCGTCCTCGTACACCTCCAGCGTCAACCGGCTGTCGCCGGTCACGACGTGCCGGTGCTCGCCATGGTGATGATGGTGACCGTGGTGCTGCTCGCGCCAGGTCCGCCACGCCATCCAGAGCGCGATGCCGACGATGAGCACCGCCGACGCCAGCTGGAAATACGGCTCGGCCGTCTCGCCTCCCCATTCCTGGCCGAGATACTGTCCGCCCAGCGCGATCACCCAGACGACCGCGGTGTGCGAGAGCGTCGCCGCCAGCCCGAGCAGGACCGCCTGCGTGACCGTGCCCCGGACCGCGATGATGAAGGCGGCCATCATCGTCTTCGAATGGCCGGGCTCCAGGCCGTGCAGGGCGCCGAGCAGGATCGCGCTCGGCACGAACAGCCAGGCATGCGCGGTCCCCTGCTGCAGCAGGTCGGCGAACGGGGTCATGGGGCGGCTCTCGTCATTTGAGGTAGGTCCGCACCACCTCGATCAGCTCGGCGGCGCCCCGGGCGCGCTCGGCGTCCGGCTCGGCGTCCGGGTTCACGACGTGGTGGCGGATGTGGTCTTCCATCAGCTCGGCGGTCAGGCCGTTGATGGCCCCGCGCATCGAGGCGACCAGCATCAGGACGTCGCTGCAGCCGAGCTCGGCTTCCAGGGCCCGCTCGACGGCTTCCGCCTGTCCTTTGATCCGGCGCACCCGCGCCAGCAGCTTGGTCCTGTCCTTGATCGTGTGAGCCATGAATGGCGTCCTCGTACTCGCAATATATAGGGGGGTACCCTATCTGTGTCCAGCGACCGATGCGTCGCGTGGCGGGGAGGCCCTAGCATGAGGAAGGACGACCCATGCATCGGGGTTTGCCAGTGGGATGGGCGGACCGGCTGGTGCCTCGGTTGCGGCCGCACGGTCCCGGAAATACGCGCGTGGCGGAAGATGACGCCTTACAGGAAGGCCGCCCTCGCTCGCGAACTGCCGCGGCGCGTTCAGCAGGTCGCCGTCGCGCAGGTCGAAGTCGAGCCCGGCAGGACCCCGAGCCGCTCCTAGATCGCAGGATCCGCAGGGCGGAACGGCGGCCCCGGTCAGATCGTCCCCGACATGGGTTTCGTCCAGCCGGACGCCCCGTCAAGCCACGCCGGTGTAGCCGAGCCGGAATCGAAAGGCGTCGTGACCGGTGACCGTCACCGCCGCGATTGCGTCCGGCACGTCGGGCGGCATGCGTCGGACGATGCGCTCCATCCCACAGCAGCAAGCCCGGCGGACGAGGACGGCGAGCCCCGATCCGTTTCCGGCGGTCGCGGTCGCCGTCTTATTGCGCCGGGACACGCCGGGCCAGACCACGAGGCTCACCAGCCCCGCCGCTGCCGATGCCCGAGGCGCGAACCGAGCCCGCCGGCGTCGATGGGCAGGTGCAAGCCTGACCGCGAGGGTGGACGTCGGCACCGTCTCGGCCTTGCAGGCCGGCGGTGACCTCATAAGCGCGTTGGAGGCCGAACCCGAGCGGCGGCAGGACGGAGATCCAATCCAGCCAATGCCGGGCGATCCGGCAGGTCGCCGCCTGCAGCGCCGCCAGCACCGCGACGCCGGTCGCACCGAGGACGGATCCGAGCGCGAGGCCGCGCCAGCCGAACCGATGGGCCGCCGCGATCACGGTCGCGGCGATGATCCAATCTGTTCACGTCCCCTGGAAGGCGACGGGGTCCCCGAACCAAGACGGCGTAACATCCTTCCTCGGTCGACGCCCCGCGCAGATCCTCATCGCCCCGCTCATGGCTTTGCGCCGACGGCGCTCGCGCGGAACGGCGGTCCCGGCGTGCTCCTAGGGTCGCGGCGCGTGGGTCTTGGCGATGCGGCGCCGAAGGTCCGTCGGGACATCCATCCGGCGCCATACCGTCGTGGTCTTTCGGCATGTGATCGCGAAAGCTGGCCTGACGCCGGCCCGATCCAAGGCTTCCCGCACCCACCGCGCGCCGGATCCCATCTCCCTGGCGAGCGCACCCGTGGTGGCGTACTCGGCCTCGTAAGCCGCGAGCGCATCGTCCCGCACGAGGATCTCCCCGCACGGCATCGCTGTCCCCGCCATGAGGCCCGCCCGGACGATCAGGCCGACGCTGTCCGTCGGGACCGTGAGCCGCCGGCCGACCTCTTCGAGGGTGAGACCCCCACCTTCGCGCGAACGCCGCGCGACCCTGATGTCCTCCGGGTTGACCAGGAAGCCCGCGAGGCCGGGTACGTCCCGCAGGACCGCCCTGACCCGAAGCTGGCCGGCCAGGATCATGTCGCAGGTGCCGCGCACGCCGTCGACCTTGCCGTGCTGGCTGGCTCGCGCGAGCGGAAGGAGGCCGGCGGGCGTGGCCCCGACGGTCGGCGCCGAGCCACGGATCCGGGATAGCACGGCGGCCACGGCATCCCGGTCGAAGACGTCGGCCTTGATGCCGGCGCGCGCGTGGATCTCGGCGGGTGGGACGATTCGCGCCGCGACCAACATCCGCGTCTGGCGCTTCGCCAGCCCGAGCGCCGCCGGCAGATCCTCCGCGCGGAGCGCGCGGTCGAGGATCGCCCGGATCTGGGCGGCGGTCTCGCGGGCGATGCCGATGGGCGTACCCCTCCTCGTCCGTTGCGGCCAGGCGCCCAGGGCCTTGACGTAGCCGGCGATGAACTCCGGCCTTCGGCCGCATTCCGCGGCGATGTCGGCGAGGCTGACCAACGGGACGTCGGCATGCCGGATCACCACCGAGGTCTTGTGAACCGGGCCCCGACCGGCGTGATGCGCGTATAGGGCCGCCCGAACCGCATCCCCGCTCGCTCCCGCCGGCAGCCGCTTCGCCCAGAGATACAGGTAGCCATAGACCTGTTCGGCCCCCCAGGCGCCGAGGCCGACATGGTCGGCTCGGGCCATCCCGTCGAGCAGGGCGTCGAAGGCGTGCGGCCAGTCCCGGGCGGTGGCGAGACCGGCCGAGAACACCTCCGGATGGCGCTCCGCCGGAAACTTCGAGAGGGCCCCGTCGGCGCCCCCGAGCAGGGCGACGCCGAACCGCTCCATGGCGTCGCAGGCCTCGGCGAGCGTCAGGCCGTCGAGGAGGGGCACGCTGGTCCGGGCCATGCCGCCGAGGCGGCCGACCACGTAGGCGTCCGCCAGCGTCGTCGCGGGCGGGACCCTGGCGCCGTCGCAGGCGAGAAGGGAATGGCCGTTCCTGCAACGGGTCAGCGAGCCGGCTTCCCAGGTGACGCCCGTCCGGCAAATCGGGCAGGACGCCTCCAGGCGGACATGATGGAGGGGACAGGTGCCGACGGCGGCCACGTCCCACCAGAAGCGCCGGTGGATGTTCCAGTGCGCGTGTCGTCCCGACGGCGTCCTGCGAAGGTCGTCCTGCCAACAGCAGGGGCACCACCGCCGCACGTTCGTCGTCCAATCGTCCCGGTGGACCACCTCGTCCGCGATCACGACCTTTTTCTTGGTGATCTCGGTGGGCGTCCAACCCCGGAACGCGTCCTCGCCACGGCCGAGCCGATCCGCGAGGGGGCCGGCGGCGCGGCCCTGCAGGATGTCGCTCATGGAATGGCCCGCGGTCCTGAGGCGTTCGCGGCTCCACGGCTCGCCGTTGACGTCGAAGGCGCGCAGCAGGTGGGCCGCGGCGGATTCCCCGTCGATGACGGGCGGGATGATGGTCAGCCGCATCGGTTTCCCCCTACGCGTCGTCGGCTTGCGTCTCGACCCCGGCCTCGGCGGTCCCCGTCAGGCGCGTGAGCCTCTCGAACTCGATCTCCTTCATCTTCGGCAGGGTCGAGATGTCGACCACCAGGAACGGGTTCCTGCGCGGACCGAGCTCGAAGATCTCCTCGAAGACGAAGCCGAGGTGGTCGACCTGCCCGATGCTCGGCTTGCCCGACTGGATGGCGCGGAAGGCCGCCTTCTTGACGAGGTGCATCATGCGACCGGTGTAGCCGTTCGAAGCCTTGAGCATGCGCTGAACCATGTCGTGCTCCGACAGGCCGCACGCGGCCGGGAAGCCGAGCCTTGCCTCGACCAGCGACAGGAATTTCGTGGCCTTCTTCACGCAGGCTTCCGAGTGACCCAGCGGCTTGATCGGCTTGAAGACGCAGCGCCGGAGGAGCTGGAAATCCTCCTTCAGCACCTTCTTGAGCCAGGGCATGCCCGAGAGCACGAGGGAGACGGGGCGCAACTCCGCACCGGGCGGCCGAAGCGGATCGTCCGGATCCGGGATGACGAGGTTCTTCAGCGTCTCGACCAGGGTGCGCCGCTCGTCACCGGTGCGTCCGCGGAAGGCATGGTGGAATTCGTCGATCATGATGATGGAGACGAGTTGGGCGTGCATCTGGTGGCGCACCCGGGTCCAGATATCGTGCTCCTTCAGGTTGGCGCTGAGCTCCTTCTCCGTCATGGCGAGGTACAGCGCGAGACCCAGCGTCTTCAGCGTGCAGGGGCTCGGCGCCTTGATGTAGACCAGCGGCCGCACGGGGCCGAACTCGTCGCGGAACGGCACGAGCGCCGGGCGGAGCTGCAACCGGGCGAGCAGATGCGACTTCCCGGCCCCGGAAGCGGCCGGGATGACGAGGCACTGACCCTCGACATCGTCGCCGAGGTCCTTGAGCATCTCGTCGAAGCGCGCGACGGTCTTGATCACGACGTCGGTGTTGACGTGGATGGTGTCGACGCGTCGCTTCCAGGCCCGCCGTTCGAGGTCCTGCGGGCTCAAGCGGATCGCGAACCGCTCACGGCGGACCGGGGCGGCCTGGGGGCCGGGAAGGATGGTGACGTCGGGGCGGAAGATCTCCCCGTCCTGGCTTTGCGGCATGCGATGGCCCTCACTCGGCAGTCCAGTTGTCAGGATCGTCGGGGTCGAACTCGGCGCCGACATCCGCCGTCACGCTCCGCGGATCGGCCTCGGCGGCGACGGGCCTCGGACCGGCCGGTCGGGCCGCCGGCGCGGCGTCCTGCGGGGCTTCCTGCGGGGCGCTGGCCGGGCGCGGGGCGGTCTTGCGGCCACCCTGCCCGACCCGGGGCGCGGGTGCCGCGTCGGCCGCGGCCGGCGGCGCGGCCTTCCGCGGGCGTCGGGTCCGCAGCCGCTCTTCCTCGTGGGCGCCCTCGTCCGCGACGTCCCAGGCGACCTCGAACATCGGGTCGTCGGCGTGGTCGCGGAACCAGTCGACGTCGGCGCTCGCCAGGCGCTTCGGCTTGACGCCGGCCTTGCGGCATTCGGCGCGCAGCAGCTCCATCGCGCGGACGAGCGTCGCGCGAGCGACGCGCTGGCCTTCCTGCGTCATCCGACGCGCCGTGCGGACCACGTCTCGCCACTCCGCCAGAGACGTCCCGTCGGCCAACCCGTCCTCGCAGGGGACCTTGATCCAACCGGCCTCCTCGTCCACCAGGACGAGGAGGTGGCCGAGATCGGACGCTTCGGCCTTGACGAGGAATTCGTCGCCGAAGTGGAAGCCCTTCCTGCGACGGACGCCCTTCAGTTCGTCGGACTGGTAGGTGAGGCCGAGGAAGGTGATCCCGTTCCGCTGGATGGTCCGCGGGACCACCAGGGCGATGAGCGGGTCGAGGTCGTCGGCCGACGGCGGCAGGCGCGTGCCATAGCCCGCCAGGTCCTGCCAGCGCAGCAGGGGCGTTCGTCCGAGCAGCCCGCCATGCTTGCGGTTGTGGTAGATGTCGACGACCCAGATGGTGAAGAACTCGACGAGTTGGGCCAGGGTCAGGGCGGCCTGCCCGACGCTGTCGTAGTCGCCGCGCTCGCGCACGTCGCGGAAGGTCCGTCCGGGAAGGTAGGCGCAGAAGTCGCGCGCGATAGTGCCGAGGGCGCGCTCGACCTTGCCCTTCAGGTGGGGCTTGCGCCGGGGCATGTAGCGGAGCTCAAACCGCAGCTGCCCGGCGGCCGCCTTCATCGACCGGGAGTGGAATTCCTTCCCGTTATCGAGCTTGACCACTTCCGGCACGCCGAACACGGGCCACGCCGTGTCGACCCGGATGCCGGTCAGGTCCTTCGGCAGCACCGCCATGCGCAGGCAGTGCATCACCGAAGTCCAGGAGGGACGCTCGTCACTGAGGTGGAATCCCACGATCATGCGGGTCGCGGCGCAGATCGCGACCGTGAGCCAGACCCGCCTCGTGCGCTTGTCCTTGCGGCGCCGGTCGCGCGCCGGCGTGCCGTCGCCCTCCAGGACCAGCACGTCGAGGGGCGTGTGATCGACCTCGACGATTTCGAGCGGCCGCGTCGCCTGGGGGGCCTTCTTGACGTGCCGGAAGGCCTGCTCCGCCGCCGCGGGGCCCTCGCGATGGTAGATCACGTCGAACTGGCTGACGTTCGCCTTCACCCAACGCCGGATCGTCATGCCATCGGGCACGTCGAAGGGCACGGTGCGCGTCTTGTTCTCGCGCTCGATCCTGCCCTGGATGAAGACGATGACATGGCTCAGCGGCGGTCCGTTCCGGGTGAGCCAGTCCTCGCGCACGCGCTCCGCGATGATCATCTCGACCTCGGGATCGAGGCGGAAACCCGCCCGTCCCTTCAGGTCGTCCAGCGGGATCAGCGCCACGATGGACTTGCCGCCCTTGCGCCAGCGCCCGTACCAACCCTTCAGCGAGGAGCCGCTCACCCGTTCGAGCGGCACGTCGTCGGGATGGGAGCCCTCGTTCTCGATGGCCCGCTGCCGGCGCTCGGCCGCGACGAGCCTCGCGATATCGGCGTAGCCCTTCGGGACCTTCCTATGGGTCCGCTCGGCGAAGCACCGGTCGCAGGCCTGCACGTAGTCGAGGCGCATCAGCGCCGCGTCCTGCTGGCGAACGTCGAAGGTGTCGATGTTGCGCAGGAGGTTGTCCCTGACGCCTTGGGGGAGCCCGGCGGCGGTGTCCTCCACCAGTTGGAGCCGCCTGGGCTCGCCGAAGTAGAGGTCGGCCAACTCGGCATGGGTCTTCGTGACCGTGACCGGCCTCGCCCCGAGGGTGCGCAGCGTGACGCCGGCCTCGTCGCGCGAGAGCACCTTGTGGTAGACGCCCTCGACGATGACGAGCGCGTCCGCTTGGAGACGGATCTGGCACGCGCCCATGGTCAGCGCAGCCCCCCGCATGCACCGGGTCCCGCCATGCGCACCCTCCCGCCGCGGTGGAGGTCCACCAGGACGGCGTCGCTCAGCACGACGGTCTCGGAACCGCCCGCGAGCCTGCGCAGGGCGAGGCCCGCCCGCTCGCGGGCGACGGAGGCGTAGGGGACGCCGTCGACGACGACGACCGCGCCGATGGGAAGGCGGAACTGCTGGTCGAGCCTGTTCAAGGTGCACTCCTGAGGTTCGCGGGGCGGCGGATCATGGCGTGGTCGTCGAAGGGTCGGCCGGGGTCGGCCAGCTCGGCCTCGCCTCGCGCGACCAGGGCCACGACGGCCCGGAAGGCGCGGGCCTGGAGCCCCGATGCCGCCCGGAGGTCCCGGACGAGGCCCTGGCCGCCGAAGCGGTCGAGAACGACGCGCATGGTGTGCTGCTCCGCCTCGTCGGCCACGAAGGTGCGCTCGCTCGCGACGAGCGCGGCGTTCGCGACGCGGAGCGCGTCGACCTCGACCTCGGTCCAGAGCTCGAAGCCGTCGTAGCCGGCGGCCTTGGCGCCGGCTTCGATGCGGGGCCGGATCCCGTCCCAGCCCAGCCTGATCACCCTCTTCCGCGGCTTGACCTCGACGGCGATGCGCCGCCCGTCGTCGATCTCCACGGCGAAGTCGGCCGTGTAGCGGCGCCACCGGACGCCGTCGTGCCACCGGAAGGGAGCGGGCTCCTCCTGGTAGCGCAGGACGGCATCGTCCTGCTCCAGGATCAGGATGAAGTCCCGCGCGAGGAGGCCCTCGTAGGCCACCATGCGATAGCCCATCCCCACCTTGCCGGAGGGGACCTCGCCCGTGATGCAGTCCCGTCGGCCGGTGACGACCGGGCGCGACGGGCTCGGCTTGCCGACATGACGGCTTCGCAGGGTCGCCGGCATCAGGGCCGCCGCCGGGTGTCGCGGCCGTCAGGCCCCTCGGCTGCGTCGGCGCCACCCGATTCCTCGCCGGTCCGGATCGCGGGAGCGGCCCCCGGCGACAGCCGGATGGGATAGCGAGCGACCCCCTCCTGCCAGCGGTCCAGCGGGGTCCGCCGGTCCGCTCCGGAGCGGCGGAAGTCCAGATCGGCGAGCCAGGCGTGCGCCCCCGCCATCAGGCCTCCTGCGTCCTCGACCGCCTCCCCCCGGGCCGTCAGCCAGCGCTGCAGGCCCGCTGCCCGGCAGGGAGCGCCCGGATGGTCGACCCCGGCGAAGTGCAGCCGGATGCCGAGCGCCGCCGCGGAATGCTGGAACGTGGCGCCGAGGAAGGCGGGATCATGGTCCAGCACGATCACCTCCGGCAGCCCCATGCACAGGCGGGCGGCGCCGAGCGGCTCCGCGGCAGCCGTCGCGGTCCGCGCCCCGAACAGGCCGAGCAGGTCCTCCCCGTCCGGCGGCGCAATGCCGAGCGCCGCCGCCACGATCACGCCGCTGTAGCTGTCGCGTGCGGTGACCAGGTGGACGCGGTCGGCGCCGAGTTCCGGGATGGCGAGCCGCAGGACTTCCCGGGCGACGACGACCTCGGCGAGAGGACGCCCGCACGAGAGCTGCCGGTACCGATACGCCTGCTGCAGGGAACGCAGACGGTCGCCGACCATCCGCACGAGGGTCCGGAAACCGGGAACGTGGGCGGCCGCGCCGCCCCGCGCAGGCGCCGCTTCCAAGCACCTCGCCTGTGCGAGGCGGGCCATGGCCGTCAGCGTGACGCCCAGGCGCGGGTCGGCCTCGGCCACGACCTGGTCGACAAGCTCGCCGATCCACGGGGCCCAGTGGGTCTGCTGCCGGGGCAACCGCGCCATCCGCCGGTCGGCGAGGCCGGCCGGGTTGCCGCCGGCCTCCCTAAGCCGCGCTTCCCATGTCCTGACCTGGCGCGGCGTGGGCGGATCGACGTCGTCGCTCAGCTCGCAGACGGCGCGGATCGCGGCCCGCAGGTGGCGGTCACCCCGCCGTCCCTGCGGGAGGTCCTCGACCGCCCGCACATAGCGGTGGCGGCGCAGCGCGGCGGCGCGCTCGCGCTCCGTCATCTCGTCGAGGGCCTGGATCTCGGCCCGGAGACGGTCAGCGTCGGCAGTCGTCGACGGAAAAAGTTCGAGCTGCTTCATGGTCGTATGGGTCCTTGAAAGGCGGACGGGGCCAGCCTTGTTGATTGGATGGGATGGGATGGGATGGGATGGCGGCCCCGGCCCGGAGGCCGGGGCTTCGTCGGCGGCTCAGAACTCGGTGGGCTCGCTGGCCTCGGTCTCCCGCTCGAACGTCCCCCGCGGGACGCCGAGCAGCGCGGCGACGTCCCCGTCCCAGGCATCGAAGGCTCGGTCGATCAGGGGGGCGAGGGGCGGCTGGAAGTCGGCCGTGAGGGGCTCGACGCGGTACGGCTCGTTCATGATGCTCTCCTCGGATGGGGTCGCGCGGGGCCGGTCCGGATCCGTCGCGGGGACGGTCCGGGCGCGGCCGGCTTGGGCCGGCGGATCCCGAGGAGGCGGAGCGCAGCCCGCTTGCTTTCGCAGGCGAGAGCTGGCATACGTCGTCGGTCTCGAATGTCGGCCTTGATCCCGGTGGTTGGCCGGTCTGGTTTTCGGCAATCGTGATCACGAGGTCTGGCAATGACGCGGTCGAGAGGGCTCAAGCTCTCGGCCGACGGGCCAGTCCTAACCTGCTACGGCTTCGCAGCTCGGTTGCGGGCAAGCTCAAAGCGTGCGGTCCGGATCGGACCGTGCGCTTTTATTTTGCCGCTCCGATCACTTCCCGATCCGGTGGGTCGCGCGAGCGCGCGCGGAGGGCTGCGCGAGATATGTTGCGCATTGCCATTCTCCTCGATGATTGATGAGTTGTTGGATCTAGACTGGTCTTATGACGCCGAGGCCTTCGTTGGATCTTTCAGATACCAATGTTGTGCCTTGCGATCATGGTAAACGAGGTTTTTATTCTTAAGGCGGGTCTTGTTTTTCTCCGAGGCATCGAGCGTGAAGCCGGCGTCCCGAACCGCGTCATTGACTTCGCTTCCCGACAGCCCCTTGGCGCCCGCCTTCGCGAGTGCGTCGACGATGACTTGGGCGACCAGGCCCGAGACTTGCGGCACCGGCTCCCGCTCGGCCCCGCCCGAGACCGGCTCGTCGGCCGGCAGCGGCTGGGCCGGCGCTTCCGTCTCGGCCTGGTCGGCCGCCGGCGTCGGCTCCGGCGCGTAGGCAGCCCCCTGCCGCAGGGTCGCGATCACCTGGTCGAGGCGGGCCGCCTTGGCTGTCTCCGCCGCGATGGCGCTCACGTGTTCCAACATGAGCTCCTGAAGCTGCCGCGTCCTGTCCGCGGCGGCTTGCCGGGCCCGGTCGCGCTCCTGGCACATCTGAATGATCACATCCATTCGGCACCCCCGACCAGGTCCAGGTCCGCATCCAGGTCCGGAGTAGCTCCGCGACCTGCTGATCGGACCATAGACCGGGTGCCCGCCAGGCCGCAAGTTCTTTCGCCCAGGTCCACCGGACGTGGTAAACGGAACCTCACCCGGTCGGCCCGGTCGACCGGGTGAGTGAAACCGGATCGCGCACCCGGCCAATCTTGTCCGTCGCGTCCCCGGGTCATCCTCCGGCGGAGTGTCGCGTGTATCGAACGGCTGGCGACCATCGAAGTGACCAAGGGCGCCCGCAAACGCCACGTCCGCGTTCGTCGATCTTCAAGTCGATGAAGCATTCATTCGAGCACAGGCCGCCGTACCAAATGTCGGTCTGCGTATTCTAATCAGCATCTGCGCCGAGACGAAGGCGTATGCCGCAGTTCATCAAGCTGGCCCTCGGGGGTCAGCGGGTATCGCGACCCTCGCACTGGCCGAGCGGCTTTGCCGTCGACAGGGCCCCCGAGCCGGTCGGCGACCCGGCCGTCCCGGACCTGGTCGTCATGGGCCTGGCCGACCGGTGGGTTGGGCCGGGGCGCGGATCAGGCACCGACCGGCCGGCCCGTCGTGCCACTCGAAGCCGATCTCGACCAAGCCGGACGCCAGCACGAGGTCGCGGACCGGGTCGAACCTGACGGCGCTTCCCTCCTCGTCGGCGGTGCGGACAAGCTCCTCCAGCAACCCGGCATCCTGCGTCCGAACCGCCTCAGGAGCGACCTGGAGCTCGCCGGTCCCGTTGACGTGCATGTGGAGGATGGGCGCGCGGTCCAGCCGCGAGAGGCGGCGCATCGCGCGATGTGCGGGTGTGTCGAGCTCGTCGGGGATGGACGCATCGAGGAGTGCATCGGTGTCTTCGGGCGCGAGCGTCGTCGGCGCGCCGTCCGACGAGACGACCGCGGAGGATTGCTCGAACCGCCCGGCGGCGACGTCGAAGCGGACCGTCAGGAGCAGCCTGACGCCGGCGCGGGACAGGGCGAGGTCTAGCCGGCCTCCGTGTCCCTCTTGCCGGGCATAGCGGGCGTCCCCGATCTCCAGGCCGGCATGCCGGCGCAGCAGTCGACCTGCGGCCGGCGCGAGCGCCTCGTCTATCAGGTCGCGGGAGAGCGCGCCGGCGAGGCTCCGGCGCCATTGCGGACCGCCCCGGTCCGATGTCCGGGCGCCGCGCGCGGGCGGCGCGAGGAGCGCGGCGGCCGTCCAGCGCAGCGCGGGGACGTCGGCCGCGGCCGGGGGGGCGCGGTGAACCAGGTCGGCCAGGTCGCCGATCAAGGATGGAAGGCCCGGCGACAGCGCCGCCCTGAGCCGGCGCTGGACCAGTGCGGCGGCGTCGGCAAGGGCCGCGGAACCGGGTCCGGACGCGGGGCGGCCCGTTCGAGTGGCGCCCGGCGCGAGGTCTTCGAGGTCGGCGAGGGCCTGCAGGATGAGCGGCAGCATCCGCAGGTACTCGAAGGCCCGCCCGAGGTGCGCCCGCGTGCCTTCGGCATCCTCGGGGACCCAACGGGCGATCCGTTCCAGGGCGGCCAGCACCTCGGCGTGGGCCCTCAGGGCGAAATCCTTCGGGATCGCGTCGAGCACGGCGCGGTCGGCCGGATGGCGCGACCGGGCGAGGGGGGCGACGATGCCATCCATCCAGGCCTGCCTGACGTGTTTGCGGATGGCGCTCTGCAGCCCGGGGATCTTGGAGACCTGGAGACCGCCCCCGGAGAGCGCCGCATGCAGGGTGCCCATGGCCGTATCAACGATGGGCCGCGTGTCGGGATGGGCCAGGGCGGAGATGGCCTGCCGCGCCCGCGCGAGTTCGTGCACGTCCGCCCGCGCCGGGCGGACGCCGGCGGGGGAAACCGGGAATTCGGGGTCGGGATGCATGGCCGGACGGTGCCCCAGGCGCGCGGGCGTCCGGTCGAGGCGCACGGCACGACCTCGCACCGGGACTGTGCGCGGAGGCCGGGCCGGGTCGGTCCTGTCCTTGGACGGCGCCCGGGATTCGGGCGCACAGCCCATTGTGCGAGGCGCGCGGCAAGGCACAAACGCCGTCCCCGACCCTGCCGGGACGTGCCGCCGCGCCGCCGCCGGCCGCGACGTTCCCGACGGCGACCCCGGTGAAGTTCCGCTCGCGCGTTCCGCCATGTCCCGCCTCGACATCCAGGGGTTCTCGGGGACCGGGCCGCCTCAGGCGGCACGGCGCGAACGCATGGGGCGCCGGACCGCGGCGCGCCGCTTCGGCATCCGTCGCACGACGGCGCCCGCGGTGGGCGTCACCGGTCCGGGCGCGTGCGCCGGCGGCCGGTCCGGTGTGCCGGCGACGCCGCGCGGCCCGGGCCCGAGACGCGGCGATCTGGACCGGGGCCCCGAGCCCGATCCGGGTGCCGCGCCCCGCGCCCCGCGACCCGGGAGGACGGGACCGGGACCCGAGGGCGAGGGTCATCCGCCCCGGCGGTCCCTGTCGACGACGAACGCCGGCCGCGTGTCGGACAGGCGTCGCCAGGCATCGAGGTAGGCGCCTAGATGCGGTCTGCGGGTCCGCTCCAGCTCCAGGTAATCCTGGAGGCCTGCGATCGCCCTGTCGTGGGCCGCGGCGTCGGTCCGGCCGGCGAGATACGCATGGCGGACGTAGATGCCGAAGGTCGTCATCGTGTCGGTCTCGCAATACGCCCGGACGCGCTCGATCTCGCCGGCGGCGACCATGTCGGCCACCAGCGACCCGTGCTCGCCGAGTTTGCCCGGCATGCCGACCAGCGCGGCCGCCTCCTCCAGGGTGAGCCGGCTGGCGCACCCGAACCCGGACATCTCGTCCATGACGTCGACGTGGGCGCCGCCGTACCGGTTGCCGTAGCCCGACCAGCGCGTGCCGCGCCGGAACCAGGCTTCCGCCGAGATGCCGTGGAGCATCGTGCGGTGGAGCAGCGTCGGCATGTCGAAGCCGCGGCCGTTCCAGGTGACGAGCCGGAATCTGCCGGAGGCGAAGTGCCGCCAGAAGCCGCGCAGGATGCGGGCCTCGTCCCAGCCCGCCTCGCCGCCGCTCCTGCAGGCGGTGACCCGATATTCCTCCAGTCCCGTGTCGCCGTCGCGCAGGATCTCCGCCTGCACGAAGCTGACCGCGACCACGGCGTGCCACGCGCATTTCGGAAACCTGTCCCGGGCCCACACCTCGGGCGGCGGCATCAGCGTTTCGTCCGGCACGGTCTCGATATCGACGACGAGGAGCGCGTCCGCTTCCGCGCCGGGTTCCGCCGCCGGCCGACGGTCGTGGCGGACGGCGGAGCGCGCGCCGGCCGCGGGTGCGCTCGCGTCGGACATGGAGGGGAGCCGAAGCCGGGGCGACGGGGAGCAGGTCTCGTGCATGGGGCGGTTCTCCGGGGCGGCTGTCAGACCAGGATCGTGCGGCTGGCGTCGAACCCGTTCGTCGGGTCGTCCGGGTCGTAGGGGTTGCTCACGACGCGCGTGCGCCCGAGCCGCAGGTCGCAGGCCTGCGGCACGTTCCCGTGGATCCAGACGGCCGGGGCGCCCCACCCCTCCATCACGGGGTCCAGGGCGGAGGCGTGCCAGCAGACCCGCCACGGGTCGAGCACGGGCCTCGCCAGGGTGGGCGGCAGGCAGGACCGTGATGGGGCGAAGCCGGTGACGACCGCGGCCCGGTCGCCCGGGCCGATGTCGCGCAGGACCGGATTCGGCATATGGCCGTACGGGCCGGCACCGACGGCGACGGCGTTGAGGGCGTCCTCGATAAAGGCCCGCGAGCGGGCGTGCGCGCCGGCCGCGTCGTGCGGGAAGAAGGGCACCCCGGGCGCGCTCGCCGCCCTGTCCGTCACCGTCCAGCGGCTCCGGGCGTGGGCGCGGGCGGTCCGGGCGTTCTCGACGCCGTCGAGGGCGAAGTCCGTCCAGAGCGTCGCCCCCAGGATGACCAACCCGGGCCGGAGCGGATCGCCGAGGCGAACGGCGCCGTCGTGGAGCACGGTGATGCCCAGCGCCGCCCCGAGCGGCACGGCCTCGGCGAGCGCCTCGCCCACGGGTTCGCCGTCGAGGTACTCCGCCGGTCCCGGGACGAGGACGACCGGCCGCCGACCCTGGCGGCCGCCGAGCGCGTCCGCAAGCCAGCGCACGGACCGGCACAGGCCGGGCGCGATCCCGCCCGGGACGAGCAAGGCGTCGAAGTCCGGCAGCGGGTCCGGCAGCACGTGGGGCGCCCGGTCGACCCTGAGGTCGGACAGGGTCCACAGACGGAACGGGACGGGCTCCGACGGGGCGGACCGCGCCCCGGGGGCGGCCGGCACGGCGGACGGGCCTTCCGTCGGTACCGGTGCATGCACCTCGGTCCGGGCCACCGGATCGGGAACGTGGAGCGTCACGGCTGTCCTCCGTCCTGCGCGGCGCGGTGTTGGTCCGCCTCGGCGATCAGCGCCCGGAGCGCGTCGCCCGAGACCAGGCGCCGCGCGATCAGCAGCTCGGCGACGGCCGCCACGGCGGTGCGGTTCGCCTCCATGACGGCCAAAGCCTCGCCGCTCAGCCGGTCGAGGTCGCGCTCGACCGCCCCGAGAAGGGCGGGGTCGAGCGACAGCGCGACCGCGACCTCGTGGGGGGCGCCGCGATACGTCAACCGGTCGCCGAGGCCGAGCGAGGCGTGGTTGCCGGCGAGCAGGGTCGTCACGCGCGCGAGGTCCGAGCGGCTATCGCCGCCCGCCCCGGCGCTCGGCTCCCCGAGGAACAGGATCTCGGCGGCCCGTCCGCACAGGAGCGCGACCGCGAGGCCCTCGATCTCCGCGCGGGTCGGCGACTGGCCGAGGCGGGTCGCCACGGAGGTCGCGCCGAGCGAATCCCGGCGCGGGACCAAGTCGACCTGGGCGACGCGGGCACCGATCCGCTCGAACGCCACGGCGTGCCCCGCCTCGTGGTACGCGCTCCGACGTCGGTCCGCCGGGCTCCCTTGATCCGGCGGCGCGACGCGGCCGAGCAGGTCCTCCGGGCGCATCGGCCGTCCGGCGGCGCGCGCGGCGGCACGGGCCTCGGACACCCACCCGGCGACCTGGGCGCCGCTGGCGCCGAGCGCAAGCGCGCCGAGCGGCGCGAGGTCCATGTCGGGCACCTCGCCGTCGTCGAGGTGTTGCCGGAAGATGACCGCCAGGTCGGCGGCCGAGGGCGGCTTGATCTCGATCACCCGGCCCAGCCGTCCGGGCCTGATCAAGGCGGGATCGAGCCTGTCGCCGTGGTTCGTCGCCGCGATGATGCACACCTCGGGGGCGCCGGGCGCGTTGAGCGCATCGAAACCGAGCAAAATGCTCGTGCACAAGGGGGTCCACCACTCGCGCGCGTGGTTGTCCATCGTGGCTCTGTTAGGAATACTATCAGCCTCATCTAGGAACAAAATACTAGGCGCCAGCGCGCACGCGTGCGTGTACGCGGCATCCCAGGCGCGGAGCACGCCACCCAGGTGTCCGTCGGATCCGGTGAACCAGGCGCCGACCGAGGTCGCGACCAGCGGCAGGCCCGCGGCCTTCGCGAGCGAGCGGACGAAAGATGATTTTCCTAACCCCGGGGCGGAACTGAGGGCGACGTGCCTGTCGAGCCGCTGGAACGCGGGCGCGCCGCCGGAGGCGCGCCAGGTCGCGATCTCGTCGATGAGGCGCGTACCCCAGGCATGTGCATCGCCGAAGCCGACCAGGGTCGCGAAATCGGGCGCCGACCCGACGGCGGGATCCGCGGTGGCCTTCGAGCGCGCCGCCGCGGCGAGGCGCGCGACGCAGGACCGCGCCGTCGTCCCGCGCACCGCGGCGGCGATCTCGAAGAAGTCCAGCCCGCGGGCGATCCCGGGCGGCAGGGTCGGACGCCGCCCCGTGGCGGCCCGGACGACCCGCGCGATCACGGCGTCGGTCGCGCCAGGGAGCCGAACGTGCAGGTCCGCCGCGGCGACGAGGGCCGAAGGCAGGTAGCGCGCAGGCGATTGCGAGACCCCGAGCACCCGGTCGCCGCGGGCGAGCCGGTCCGCCACTCGGTCGTTTCCGCGGTCCGCACGGTCCTCGCTTCTCGAACCGCCGTTGCGCGCCACCACGTGACCCCACGCCGCCAGGCGCCCGCACGCCTCGCGGACCGGCTCGACCCAGTCGGCGGCCGGAACCTGGACGACGAGGGCGAAGGCGGGGTCGGCGGCGATGCGGCGGCGCTGGGCGGGCGAGAGCGCCGCTTCGAGCGCGAAGGCCGCGAGCGTCTCGGTCGCGGGACGGCGCTCGTCGGCGGCGACGTCCCCGGTCTCCGCCTCGTTCAGGTCGTCGCGCAGGAATGTCAGGTGGGGCATGGTCGCCTTGCTCCGAGGATGGGTCGAGGTCCGGGGCCGGGTCACGTCGGGCCCGGGTCGCGGCAGGCATCCGCCGGCGACGGCCTACGACGGCACCTCGACGACGCAGGCGGGGTCGAAGGCGGGGTTCTCGCCGTCGTAGCCGAGGGGGTTGCACAGGATCCGGGTCGGACCGATCCGGTGGTCGCGGCTGGCGTGGACGTGGCCGTGAAGCCAGAGGTCCGGGCGGCTGGCGGCGATGAGGCCGCCGAGGTCGCTCGCGAAGGCCGGGTTCAGCACGCTGCCGGCGAAGCTCGGGTCGAGCGAGGCACGGGCGGGGGCGTGGTGCGTGACCACGACGTGCGGTCGCGCCCGCGCGCCCGGCGGGTCGACCTCCAGCAGCGCGCGTTCCAGGAAGGCGCGGCTGGCGGCGTGCAGGGCCGCCGCGTCTTCCGGCCGGAAGGTGCGCCAGCCCGGGTTGCGCGTCGTCGCGATGCAACGGTGATCGTTGAGGCCGGCCTGCGCGGCCGCCACGGCCCGCCGGCGGTTTCCCGCGCCGTCGAGGCCGTAGTCGGTCCAGAGCGTGCCGCCGGAGAAGGCGACGCCGCCGATCTCGACGGTGTCGTCGTCGAGCAGGGTCACGCCGTGCCGTTCCGCGGCCCGGCGTCCGAGCGCGCGCTCCTCGTCCACGGCCGAGCCGTAGAATTCATGGTTTCCCGGCACGACCACGACCGGCATGATCGGTCGGATGGCTTGGCCCAGCCAGAGGATGGTGTCCGCCAGGCCCTGCCCAACATCGCCTGCGACGACGGCGACGTCGGCGTCGGGGATGTGCCCGGGCGTCCACGGCGCCCGCGACAGGTCGCGGTGCAAGTCGCTGAAGGTCCAGATCCGCACGTGATCGACTCCTTGGTTGTCGGGATCGTCCCGTTGTTCGGGATGCGGCGGTCACCGCCGCGGCGGGGGGCGGCGTCCGGGCCGCCGCCTTCCGGGTCGGCCCGGACGCCCGCCGCGCACGTCCGGCGGCAGGCCGGCGAGGACGTGGGCGAGGACGGTGCGGGCCGCCGCATCGCCCCGCCAGGCGGCGACGAGCACCGTCGAGAGCGCGAGGTCCACGACGGCGGGGTCCGGTTCGGCGCGCCGCGTTAGGTCGAGCGTGACGGCGATGGCGGCCGCGGCCTCGCCCCTCCGGGCCGCGGGCCAGGACCGATGATGCAGGCAAACGCCGCCGGCGAGAGCTCGGCGGACCTCCCGGATCGCGGAGGCCTCGATGTCCGGAAGCCGCTCCGTGCGCCAGAGCGCGAGCGGATGGCTTCCCGCGGGCGGCTCGCGGCGCGGGAGGGTCCGGTCGCGGGGATGGGAATCGTCGCTCGCGCGCATGCGTCCTCCGGGCTCGTGACGGGCAAGACGGACCCGCTCCCGCGCGCCGAGGCGCGCGGGCGGGGTTCGTTCGGACGGGATGGCGGTGGCTAGTGCCGGTCGAGGCGCTCGGCGCCCGTGTCGGGTTGGCCCAGGACGAAATACCTCGACAGGGTGCGCGCCCAGCGCCGGCCATCGGACGCGTACAGATCGCTCGTGGTGATGCGGCGGCCGTCGGGGAAGTTCGGATGCCCGTGGACCTCGCCGGTGAGCACTCTCACGGACCGGGTGGAGGCCCGCCACCGCTCAAGGCGCGGGGCGCCGTGCAGGTCCTCCCGCGTCGGCTTGACTTGGTCGCGGATCCCCTGGAGCTCGTCGGCGAGGTCGCGCAGCCGGTCGCCGGCCTCGCGCTCGTCCGGCGCCCGAGCCTGTTCGACGTCGACACCGAGGTTCGCGGCGAACGCGGCGGGGTCGACCTCGGCGGCATGTGGGTTCGCGGCGGCGGCGCGCAGGGCGGCGAGCAGCGTGACGGAGGCCCCGAGGCTGCGGCTCGTGCGATCCCCTTCGGCGATGCGCTGTGCCTCCCCGCGGCCGAACGCCGGCACGACCGTCGGCAGGGTCCGGACACGGCCTCGACCCGGCACGAGCGCCTCGTGCCCACGCATGACGCGGCCGAACGCGTCGGCAGCGGCGGCTCCGCCGCTGCGCCCGCACCCGAGGAGCCAGGGCGGCGAGACCACGTCCAGACCGAAATCCTCCGACGGGTTCATGCCCGCGAGCGCCGACGCCGCGGCATGCTCCTCGAAGGGGGTCGGGCCCACCGGCAGCACCGGCGCGTCGATGCGCGCCCTCAGCCCGAGGTTCCCCAGGCACGCCGCCGGCAGGTCGAGGACGAGATCATCGTCCCGCCCCACGGCCTCGGCCGCGATCTCTCCCGCCTCCCGTGCGTCGCGCGCCTCGCGCTCGCTGACGGTGAGGCCCTCCTCCGTGACCGTCCGGCCCGGCAACGGGGCCTCCTCGGGGAACCTGACGCGCAGGAGCGTGACGGGGCGGCCGAGAACGCCATAGGCGTCGGCGAGAAGGAGCGCGGCGTAGGCGGCATGGGTCCGGCCAGCGGAACCGAAGAAGGCAGAGATCAAGGGCAATCTCCATGACGGAATCCGGACGCCGGCACGCCCGGTGGAATGGCCACAGGGCGCGCGACGTCGGACACGTTGTGATTGATCCGCGAATCTTAAGGCAAAAGAGCGGAAATGAACAGCATATTCCAACTATTATCAAGAGCCATATTTTTGGAATGGTTAACGGTGGCGTGGCGTACAGTGTTGGGCGCCTCGAATTACTTACGCATACGCCCGAGGTGAAACGGCGTCACGATGCCGGAGGCCGCTCCCCGCGACCGGCATGAGGCATCGTGTGACACTTTCGAACCGCGCCCGGCGACCCGAGCGGCTACCTGCGGTCGAAGCCGGCCGGTCCTTGGATTTCCACGCCCCAGGCGGTCGTCGCGCAGACGACCCGCTGCGCCCCTGAGAGCCGGCCTTGACCGACCGTCGTGATCGCCGGTTCGGCGCGACGGTCGCCCGTTCAGGCGCCGATGCCGGGATGAGCCGGCGGCGGCGTCGCACGAGGGGACCACACCTCAGGCCTTTCAGGAATTGACGGGTGCGGATCTCGCGGGCGCTGACGGACGCGACAAGGGGCCGTGCCCACGGCCCGGCCTTCGAGGAGGGCGGGACGCCGATGGCGGTCGTCACGAGCACGGGACCGCGCGAAGCGCGATAGACAGTACGCCGGGCGCGACCAGGGATCCGATAACCAGTAATTTCTGTATTTCTAGACTTATGGAAATATAGATGGCAAGATTCCCTCGATGCATCGGCCCAAAGGAGGACGCCGTGATCGCGACCATCCATTCCAACGACCGCACCGGCCTCCTGGCCGCAGCGCTGGTGGCCGGCGGCCTGACCGCCGCCGGCACCCGTCCGACCGTCGTCGCCGTCGGCGCCAACGGCGCCCAGGCCTGTGGCCTGGCACGCCTCTCGGGTTCGTTCGACCTGCTCCGCCCCGATCCCGGCGACGCGGCGGCCGTCCTCTCGGGACTGGCGGCACGGTCGGAAGGCGACGTGATCGCCGTCCTGCCGACGGACCTGCTTCGCGAGGGCGGTCCGGGCGAACCCGGGCACCTTCGCGTCGTGGCCACCGCGTGCCGGCTGACCGCGGCCCAGGCCCTGCACGCGACCGCGTCGGGGGCGTGGCACCTTCGCTGCGACAGCGGGCTCGGCCAGCCGGCCTGGCGGATCGCCCCGCGCGTCCTGCCGCTCCGGCTGCCGAGGCTCTCGCCGCTGGAACAGATGCGGCTGCTCGCGGGGGATCTCGGCGGCGGCATGCGGTACGCGGCGGTCGCGCTCGCCGCCACCCTCCTCGCCGTTTCGGCGGATCCGGACGCCGAGCGCTTCGAGGCGGGTGACCTGGCCGCGCTCATGTCGCCGCTCTCCCCGGCCCGGGACCGTGCCCTGCACGAGCGGCTCCTCGACTGCGCCGCCGCCCTGGGCGACCCGCTTCTCCGGGACGCGCCCGTCGGCACCGCCGAGGCCGTCGGCGACCGCGTCCGCAAAGCCCGCCCGACGCCGGTGGCGACCGCTCGCCTCCGCGCATTGCAACCCGCCCGCCTTCGCGCCTGACGGAAAGGACCAGAGCGATGATCGACCGCACGAAACCGAACCGCGTCTCGCCGGCACCCCGGCCGCGCGTCGCCTCGCCCGGGACCGTTCGTCCCGGTCGCTCCGGAAGCGCTCGCCGGGTGCGCGCCGGGGCGGGCTCCTCGCGCGCCCGGATCGGTCAGGGCGACCTCTCCCGCGACCGGGCGCCGACGGCGGCTCCGCACCGGGACGCGAACCCCTACGAGGCGTTCTACGCCTTGTCGGCGGACGGGGTCGGCCTGCTCGACCCCGGTTTCGACGACTGGGACTTGGACCCGTGCGTTCTCGTCGGCCTGTCGCCGTACCGCGGCGACGAGCCGGACGACGCTTGACCGCTTCCCAGGCGGCCCACGGCAAGGGCGCCCGGAGGATGCGAGCCGACGAGGACCGGCTTCCGCTTCGCAGCGCGAGCCGGCGCACGTCGAAAGACCGGCGTTCGAAGCCTCGGAAATCGTCCCGGACGCGCCCTCTCGACGAACGTGTAACGGGTATCGTTATGCGTAACGCGTTACGGGTGGCCGACTCCCGGCATAATCGGCAAGCCGGGACACGGGGGTTGCGCCATGGTCAGGGAACGGTCGATCGAGCTGCCCAAGCTTTGTCCGGGAGGGACGAGGCGACGGCGCATCGGGGATGCCGCGCCGCTGCCGGACGCCCGGGCAGGCGGTGCCGCCGGAGACGGTTCGGGTTCGCGTGCGTGCCGGAAGATTGAGCCGGTTACCGTGGTCACGCGCCTCGCGACCGATCTCGGCGCCGGTGGCGATGGATCCGCTGCCCCACGGCATCGCGCCGCGCTGATGGGGTCGGGCATCCGAGCGTGAAGGGGCGCAGCGGTCGGTCGCGAGGGAGCGGAACCTCCCTGCGTCGGCGCGCGTGGTCGAACGCCCATTCCGCGGCGATAGTTCTAGATATATAGAAATAAGGGTTGCGCACCCCGTCCCGCGTCTTCATGGTGCTTCCATGGAGCTCGAACTAGCGGCACGACAGTTGGAGGCGCTCGGCAATCTGACCCGCCTGAGGGTGTACCGTACGCTCGCGCGGGCGGGCCGAGACGGCCTGCCGGTCGGTGCCCTCCAGCAGCGCATCGATGTCCCGGCCTCGACGCTCTCCCATCATCTCCACCGTCTGATCCAGACCGGTCTGGTCGCCCAGGAACGCCAAGCCACGACGCTGGTCTGCCGGGCGGTCGATCCGGCGATGAACGCCCTGATCGGCTTCCTCGCTGAGGGGGGGCACCGGAAGTGGTCGGCCGGTCCCGGTTCGGTGTCGGCCTGATGGACCGGGCTCGCGACCGGGCATGGAACCGCCGCCCGAACGGCGCCGTCCCGACCGCCGCGACCTGTCCGGGCCCGCGCGGCCTTGCCCGGCAGAGGCGCGCCGCTGAGACTTGCCGACGACAGCGCCGACCGGGGCGGCGATGGTATGCTCCGGCCCGAATCCGGATTTTGGGAATGCCGCGCCGATGCGCCTGACGGAAGAGACCGGGACGGATCACCGCCCCTCGGACGACGCCTGGATCGGCAACCTGATCCGGCATTGGCGCGAGGACCCCGGCGCCTCCTATCGGACCTGGTTCCTGTGGGAGGAGCGCATCAAGAACTTCCGCTCGATCCGGCGCGGCCTCCAGGCGGTGATCGACGAGATCCGGGCCGACGCGTTCGGCAACGCCTATCGCGGTTCGTCCTTGGAAACGGTGGTCCACTCCATCGCGGAGCAGCGCCAGGTCTTCAAGGGCGCCGACCACGCCTTCCTCTGGAAGCCTAAGCTGCGCATCCCCGACATCTACGAAGACCGCGCCAACCAGGTTGCGTTCGGCCGGTTCCTCGACGCCTGCCTGTGCTGCAGCGCAGAGGACGGGGTGCTGGCCGCCATCCACGCCCTCGACCGGCAACGCATCAAGGGGCTGGGTCCGGCCGCGGCGAACCTGCTGTACTTCCTGCACCCCACCCTTGTGCCCCCGTTCAACACGGCCATCGTGAAGGGCTACAACGCCGTCGCCGGCGCCAATGTGAAGCTCGGCAAGTGGGACGAGTACCTCGCCATGCGCCGGGGCATCGTCGCCCTCAACGCCGCCCATCGCGGCCTGCTCTCCAACGATTACGGCGCCATCGCGGGCTTCCTGTTCGACGTCGGGTCCGGGCGATACCCGCTGCCGGAGCGCGACGGGGCCGCCGCGCTGGCCCGCTGGCGCGAGGACCTCGACCGCGTGCGCGCGGAGGCCGCCGACACGGCCTCCAAGGCCGCGCTGGCCGCGCGTGAGGCCGACCACACCCACACCGAGGTCCAGGGCTGGCTGCGCGACCTCGGCCTCGCCCTCGGCTTCGACGTCTGGATCGCGTCGAACGACGGCAACCGCCCCTACGCCGCGGGCCGCCTGTCCGACGGCTGCCTCGACCGCCTGCCCGGGCGCCTGACGGCGAACGGGTCGGCCGAGACGGTCCGGCTCATCGACGTGATCTGGCTGGACAAGTCGGCCGGAGACGTCGCGGCCGCCTTCGAGGTCGAGCACACGACGAGCATCTACTCGGGCATCGTGCGGATGCTCGACCTGGCGCTCGGGGTCGAGGGCGGGGCCGCGCGCAACTTCTTCCTGGTGGCGCCCGACAACCGCGAGGAGGACGTGCGCGCGCAGTTCGCCCGGCCCGCCTTCTCGCGTGTGGCCGAGCTCGACCTGCGCTACCTGCCCTACAGCGAGCTGCGCGGGCACCGGGAGACGATCGCCCGCTTCGGGAGCGGCCTGAAGGGCGTGCTCGCCATCGCTAAGCCCGTCGGGCGTCCGCGCTGACCCCGGTGACCGGCGCGACGAAGCCGGCCGGAGGGATTCGGTCGTCATTCCAGCGGCTGGCCGAGAGCGTCCGGAGGTCGCGCAACCGCATCGGCCTCCATCGCGCCGTCCTCGACGAGGGACCGACCAACCACCACGCCGACGCCCTGGACCCGACCCGCTGGTGCCGTCCGACCATCGCGCGATGGGCGAGCACCGTGTCACGGGTGGCCGCCGTCGTCATCGGGCGTCCGGCCGCGGGCGCGGGTTCCGAGGGCGCCGGACCGCACGCGCAGATCCCGACGGTCGCCGAAGACGTTCGCGGCGCGGCCGATGCCCCGCCGCCGGCCGGGATGCCGGTGGCCCCACGACAACGAACCCCGCCGGTGCGGCCGGACCCCGCGGCGTAGCCTGCGGGCGGGCGTCGGATAAGTCGGCTGTCGCGCCGCGGTGGCCCCGCTCGCCGCGGGCCTCGGCCGCGGGCGTCGTCCGGCCCTCGCCGCCGGGACCCCGGCCGGGCTCTCACCGTCCCAGGGAGCTTCGCCCACGAGGGCGGCGAAGCGCCCATCCGGGAGTTCCTCGAACGGCCTCCGCTCCGCTATGCGCTGGCGCAGCTTCCACCGGAGCAGCCGGGGCGTGATCCTCTGGAAGCGCCCCGTCGCCGCGACCAACTCAGGATCCAGGCCGCCGAGGATGCCTTCCGCCGTCTGGGCCCCGCTCCTGGCGAGAAGGGCGTGGACCTCCCGCATGAACAAGCGCCAGAACGGCCGCTTCCCCATCGCCGCGACCGCCTCGGCGAGTGGCGGCTCGGACGTCGCCGCGACGTCCGGCTCGGGCTCGGGCTCGGCCAGCCCGAACCGGTGGCCGACGAGGGTCAGCCCGTTGCCGTCCTGCACCAGGCGCAGGAGGTGATAGCGCAGCCACGCCTCTGTGAGCGGGAAACCCGCCCGCTCGCCCTCCTGCTTGAGCCGGGTCGAGAGCGCTCTCAGGAGCGGGTGGACCGCCATGGGGCCGCGTTGGCGCACCGCCGCTTCGACCGCGTCCCGCACCTGTCCCCAGAAGTCGTTCGCCTCTCGCGCCAGCTTGAGCCCGTGCGCGGTATCGACAAACCTGGGCCCGGCGCGACCCTGCGCGAGGGAGTCCGCCTCACCCGCGGCGGAAACGGGCGGCGCGGCCCCGCCGGCCTGAGTGCCGACGGCCCGCACCCGGTCCAGCTCGGCCTGCAATGCCGCGACCCGCTCCTCCAAGAGATCGACCCGGTCCAGCGCCTCGTCGAGCAGATCCCTCGCCGCGGCCCTGCAATCCTCCGCTCCGACGAAGTCCGCCAGACCCGCCCGGGCCGCTTCGACCCGGGCCATCTCAAGCAGCTCCCGCCCGATCACCGTGAGCCGCCTCTCGAACGCCTCCGGCAGGTCCGCCCGCTCGATGGCCGGCCGGTAGTCCTCTCTGTCCTTCCA
Source organism: Methylobacterium sp. UNCCL125 (assembly GCF_900116795.1). Taxonomy (NCBI): domain Bacteria; kingdom Pseudomonadati; phylum Pseudomonadota; class Alphaproteobacteria; order Hyphomicrobiales; family Methylobacteriaceae; genus Methylobacterium; species Methylobacterium sp. UNCCL125. The sequence continues at coordinate 47,941 of NZ_FPBW01000014.1, forward strand.
CTTCCTGAGCTCGCGAGCGATGTCGCCGAACGACCCGCCGCCGAGTTCCCTCCGGACCGTGCGGACCGAGACCCGCTCCTTGGTGCCACCGGGCGGTGCCGGCCTGGCCCGTATCCGATCCGCGGCTGTCCAGACCCCGTTCTCCGTCACCATGCCCGCCATCCCAAGCCGTTACCGGTATCATCGCCGCGAGCGGTGAAGAAACGGTCGCGGTCCGCGTGGAGGCTCGGTGTGGGCGCGAGAGCGAGCCGGACCCGAGGGCGACCGGACAGATAGGCCGCGGGAGGCCTTCGGATTGAGGAACGCCCAGTCGGCGAACGCCCCCGTCGTGTAACGCGTACGCATAACGTTACTCATTATGCGTACGTCTCTGAGTCGCGTGCCAACCGCCGGCGGCAGCAGCCGCCATCCCGCCTTGAGCCGCCGGAAACCTCGCTACCACCGAAGACGTACTTCGTCGGCCTGCCCCGCCGCACTACGAAGGCATTCAGGACCATCGCGGTCGACCAGAGGGTGATCCTGTCGGCCCGTACGCAGAGGCCTCACCGAGGTGCGGCGGCCCGCGAGATCTCGGCACGGGACGGGAGGGGCGCCCATGCTCTTATCCAAGTGCGGTTGCTGCGGGCGGACGGTTCGCACCGAGGCGACGAGGTGCCCGAGCTGTCGCGCCGCCACCGGGGCGGGCATGCGCCCTGCCCCGAACGAGGCGGCATACCGGATCTGCATGCTCGCGACCGCGTGCGCCGTCCTCTTCTGGCTCCTCGTGATTCGCCGATAGGCGCGGACCGGCCTACATCCGCTCCTTGATGCCGGAGCCGACGAGCCACCAATTCACCGGATAGCTGGTCAAGAATCCCGCCACCATCGCGACCTGCATGGCGAACCAGAACTCGACCGAGTTCACCGGCGCGCGCTGGCCGGTCAAGTGCGGGAACAGGAAGAATTGGGCGAACGCCATGAAGCCGTACATGCCGACCTGCCAGGCGATCAGCGAGACGGTGTCCGCCTTCACGGCCGCCACCAGACCCTCGCCGGGAGAGAGCCCGCGCATCGGCACGATGGCGTAATACTGGAACGCGATCCCGAGCGCGTAGGCGAACACGAAATCCAGCACCCAAACCGCGTACATCTTCTCCTCGAACAGGGAATGCCAGCCGAACCAGACGGCGACGCCCGGAACCAGGAAAGCGAGCCACTCGGCGGCGACGTCGCCCAGCATGCAGCCGCTGCCGCAGTGGAGCGCGCCCTTGCCCACCATGACCGGGAACGGGGTCTGCGTCATGTTCGGCGGCTTCTCGCCGCGCTCCTTGGCGTTATGGTGCGCCTCCATCGTGGCTAGCCGTCCATAGCGGTAATACGCCCAGACGACGACGAGCGTCCCGAACAGCGCGCTCACCGGCCAGACGACGTTCATGACCGTCATGTGCTGCGGTTGCCGGATCACCTGCACCGACAGCAGCAGCGAGCACGCCGCGCCCAGCAGCAGGGCGCAGACGGACAGGATGTGGAACCACTCCGGGAACATGCGGCACCCCCACGGAAATGCCGGTGCAACATACCCCCTAGGGGTAAGGTTCCCCGACGCGGTGCAACCCTCCCATGCCGGCGGTGGGCGGATCAGCGCGGCGGGTCCCAGGAGTACGGGAAGCTCAGGGAGTGCTGCAGGCCGGCCGTGACCCGGAAGTCCTGCCGGCGGTCGCCGCCGAAGCCGACGCCGACCGCCCCGACCAGCACCGTCTGCGGCGTCGCCATGTAGCGAGCGCCGATCTCGGCCAGGTTGACCGCCCGGCCGCGCTCCCGGTCGGTCTCGCGGTAGACGTCGGCGACCAGCACGACGGAGTTCGAGACCGGCTGGCTGTAGGCGACGCCGACCCGGTAGCGGTCGCGCCGCTCGGCCTCCCGGCCGGTCGTCGGGTCGTAGTTGTGGAACCACGACGCGTTGAAGTGAACTTGGCGCGGGACGTAGGAATACGGCGACAATCCCTCCGGATCGGGGGTGCCGAGCGACTTGGTCGCCAGGAACTTGAGTTCGGTCTCCGTGCCGCCGGCCATATGGCCGTAGGGCGTGTTCACCCCGAGCGCGACCGCCATGGCGGGCAGGACTAGCCCCTCCTGGTTGAAGTTGTAGAACCCCTGCGCCAGGAATTCGCCCTGGTCGGTGTCGCTCGCGTTGCCGAGCCGGTACGGGGCCTCGACCGAGAGCTGGAAGTTCTTGAACGCGCCCCATTCCAGGCGCGGCACCGCCATCAGGCTGCTGGCGCCGCGCGGGTCGTTCCGGATGCGGTTGTACTGGAAGTAGGACTGCACTTCGAGGCCGTTCTCCTTGATCGGGTAGGCGTCCTCGATGGTGATGGGCAGCCCCTCCTCCAGGTTGGAGTGGTCCGCGGCGATCGCCGAGCCAGCGGAGAGGGCGAGGAGGGCCGCGAGGGCGGTGCGGACGAGCTTCGGCATGGCGCGGCTCCTCAGCGGACGGCGACACGGGCCGGGCCGAGGCTCGGCTCGACGGTCATGTCGATGGGCGCCACGTCCGGGATGCCGGCGGCCTTGGCGTTCCAGGCGGAGAGCATGTGCTCGACCATCATGGTCGGGGTCTCGCCGGGTTCGGTCGAGCCGGGCATCATCCGCATGCCGGGGGCGACCTGCATGAATGCGTCGTGGAGCGAGCCGGGGATCTCGCCGGGCTCGATCCCAAGCCGCCCGTTTTTCATCATCTGCTGCATGATGGCGGCGTGGGATGCCTTGGACAGGCCGCCCGGGTACATCATCGGCAGCATCTCCATGAGCATGTCCATCATGATCATGCCCATGGCGCCCTGGGGCGAGCGCACCCACGCCGGATAGGTCCTCGGATCGAATTCGGGATGGGGCTCCCGGAACCTGCGCGTGTAGGCCTCGTCGCCGGGCTGGTAGCCCATGGCCTCGATGACCCGGTACATTTCAGCCCGCTTCTCCTCGATGGACCAGCCGGGATAGGCGAGGATCGAGTAGGCGATCCCGTGGAGCATGTGCAGGTTGTCGAAGATGTTCGCGCTCTCGGGACTCATCCGGGCGTAGCGCGGCATGATCTCGCGCGAGAGCAGCATGCGGCCGGGCCGGTCCGCCATCACCTCGCGGTACATGAGGTCGATGGTCTGGGCCATCGCGGCCTCCTGGTCGCTGTTGCCCGAGATCATCTGCGTCTCGTACGCGGCCGGGTGCCACCAGTGGGCGACGTAAAACAGGCTCTGGTCGAGCGGGTAGAAGTTCCGGAAGTAGTTGAAGTATGGCTTCATCATGATGCCCGCCCGCCGCATGGTCAGCTCCAGCGGGGCGACGCTGCGGGGCACGCCCGGCGTCTGCATCGTGAGGTAGTATCTGACCGCGCGGTCGGTCCACGCCTTCTTCTCGGCCCACGGGATCTCGCGGAACGCCATCACGTCGTAGGTCTGCTCGTGATGCATGTGCGTCCAGTCGATGGTCCGGAACAGCGTGTGCATCGCCCGGTCGACGTAGTTGGAGTAGTACGGCATCTCCGGCTCGATGGCCGGCGGATCGCGCAGCCATTCCTGCGCCTCCTTGTCGAAGCGGGCATCGACCCCGGCGCGGTCCTCGAACCGCGTGTGCTGCAGCAGGTCGTGCTGCTTCGAGTGGAAGAAGTGCATCCCGGCGCCGATGCGGTAGGCCTTGTTGAGCCGGTAGTAGAAGGCGAGGTTGTAGGGCCCCCTGAGGAAGCTGACCTCGTCCCGCCGCTCGATGCCGTCCAGGGCTCGCGCGGCGGTCCCTGCCAAGGGGGCCGAGGCCGCCGACGCCAGGGCGCCGGTGAGGAATGTCCGCCGTCCGATCATGCCACCCTCCGACTCGATACCCCTTAGGGGTATTTTGGTCGGGCGGATATTGGAAGGGTCGGTCGGGCGAATGCACGCCTTGGACAGGCTTTCCGCCGCCGGTGTTGCGGAAGAGCTACTAACGCGCTTCTGAAGCCCCGTATCATCCCAGCCGACTGCAACTGCGGATACCGGAAGCAAGATTTACATCCATCTCCGAAGACCTCGGGCCGTCGCTCGGCGCATCAACCCGATGGAACGGCGCCGTCATCCTGCAAGGAGGGCTTGCATCGCCTCCGACGACTTCCGCGGAACGCTGGCCGCATACCGCTTGGCCAAGCTCGTCAACCGAACCCTTGGCTCTGTCGACCGACACCGGTCCCGCGACCCTGCGGGCAGGGATCATGATTCCAGCCAAGACATACCCGGCACCTTCGACCAGGGCGTCGCGGCGATGCTGGCCGCCCCGACGGGAGGCTCGCCAGCGCAACGTCGACTTGGCGTCGGCGCCTGAGCTGCGCCACCTCCTGGACGGTGCGGAATCGGAATTCCTTCGGTACGGTCCCGGAGAGCCACGGTCCTTCGGCACCGCCCTCCGGGTCGTTGCGCACCAGTCCCTCGACCCGAACGTCACGCCAGACGCGCGAGCACCTTGGATGGCGCGTCGCAGGCTGCGAGCATGCCGTTGTACCAGATGGCGAGGGGCGTCGCGGGGTCCAGGCAGGTCTCGAATTCCCGGGCAGCCCTGAGATCCGCGACCGTTTGCGGGGCGGAGTAGCCGAGGGCGCGCATGGTCCTCGGCTCGGTCAGGAACGTCCGGACCATCTCGTCGACCATGGCGTTGGGGCCTCCGAGATCGGCGCCGCCCATCGTCATGGCGTCGTCCCGAGCGAAATCGATGATGGCGACCGGGCGGTTCCGTGCATCCCGGAAGCCCTCGAAGGCCACTGTCAGATGCTCGTCGCCGAACCCGTACCCGGCGAAGAGCACGGCGTCGCAGCCGGCCACGAGGCGGTCGAGTTCGGAGTAGTAGGTGCGGAAGGGCCGTTTCAGGATCTGGGTCGTCTTGCCGTATCCCGCGACGATGACCGAGGTCGGGAAATCGATGCCCTCGACGTGGGAGCGCGTGCTGCGGCCACCGGCGTTCTGATGGAAACGGCCGCGGATATCCGGCTGCCAGCGGATCTCGTGCATGTCTCCGGTCGGGCCGGGCTGCATGTCGAAATGGACGGACCCGTGGAGGTGCAGCATGCATGCCCAGCCGGACCGCCGGAGGATGCGCTCCTGGTCGAAAATGCCGGTCGCCGGGTCGAAGCCGGTCTCGATCCCGGGAAAGGCGCGGTACATCACGTTGTCGTAGTTCAGGGTGACCACCGCGACGTCGAACTCGGCCTGCAGCGCGGCGACCAGCACTTGAAGCCTTGCGAACTCGGACGCCTTGTCCGCCTCGCTGGCGGCGCAGCGCTCGCGGAACGCCTCCACGACGGCATCAACCGACGCGCGGCCGAGATCGCGCAGGGTGTCCGGCCCGACCGGCGTGGCGTGCCGACCGAAAAGCGAGACGTCGGGCATCCCCTTGGCTGTCACGACCGCGCCCAACGCCGAGGTCGCGGCGCCAGCGGGGTAAGCCGCGGCGACGGCGAAGATGGCGTACAGCAAGTCCTCGTAGTGCGGCTCGCGGCGCAGGAACTCGGGCACCGTCCGCTGCCAGTGGGTCCTGACCAAACCCTCGACATGCTCGTAAAGGTTCGTCGCGGGCTCGGCGAGCAACGGGTAGCGAACCTGGATGGCGTCGTTGATCATGGCCCGAACCCCTGCGACCGGGGGCATCCCGAATTCGAGGGACGCACCGGCGCCGACGACAAGCAAAAGTTTTCTTCTCGGCACGGCGCTCCTCCCCCTTCAGACCACCTTGGCGATCAGGCGGCTCATCTCGTCGGCGAGGCGACCCCGCTCCTCCTCGGGCAGGTTCCCGGTTAGCGTGGCCTGTACCAGCGCCTGCAGGTGGTCGCGCAGCATGTCGGACTGCACCCGCCGAAGGGCCGCGATGACGGCGTCGGCCTGGTGGGCGACGTCGACGCAGTAGCGCCCGTTCTCGATCATCTGCTGCAGGCCGCGGACCTGCCCCTCGATGCGGCGCAGCCGGGCGATCTGGCGGGTATGGTCCACGGCCACGCCGCCGTGTCTGTCGTCCGGTTCGCTCATCTCGGGCCCGTGTTGCGACTGCCAAGATAGGCGCTCGGGCGCGCCGCCGGAACCCCGGGGCGCGCATTCAGGGCAGGGACAGCCCGTCCTCCGCCGTCGCCTCGACGAAGGCGAGCGCGTCCCTGCGGCGTTCGTCCTCGTTCAGGTACAAAGCCGGCACGTCGGGCGTGCGGCGCAGGCGCAGCGCCTCGTCGATGATCCGCCGCCAGCGTTCGTCGAGAGCGATCAGGCCGTAAAGACCGGCCTCGGACTTCGAGGGTATGCGCCGGAGCGCGAGCAGGTAGTGCAGCCGGCAGGCGCCCAGCACGGCCTCGTCGACCTCGGCCGTCCCAGCCGAGTCCCGCAGGGAACCGAACGCCTCGGCCGCCCACCCGTCGACCCCGGGCACGTTCAGCCAGCCCGGCGGCGGACCCCGCAGGGTCAGCCCGTGCTCGGCGAGGGCGAGCCTGTCCACCGGGCGGCGCCTGTGCCCGGACAGCGGCTCGAAGCGGCCGACCCGGACCGCCGGACCCTTGTCCTCCGGTCCTTGCCGGTCCGCCGCGGCGACGTAGATCCCGTCGAGGGCGGGGCCGCCCATCGCGCCGAGGCCCTCGTGCAGGTCCGCGAGCCGATCCAGCGCGTCGGCCCCCGGGGGCCAGGCGACGACGGCGACGAAGTCGAGGTCGCACCGTCCCGGCACGAAGTCGTCCAGCGCCGCGGAACCGACCACGTGGAAGCCCGAGACGAGGCCCGGCAGCGCCGCGTCGACCGCCGTCAGGTACCGCTCCGCCGCCGCCGCGGCGAGCGGGTGCATCACAGCCGTCGCGTCCAGGAGTTCGGTCACGCGGCCCGTCTCACAACCGGGCGGCCCGCAGGCGCAGGGCGTTGCCGATCACGCTCACCGACGACAAGGCCATGGCGGCCGCCGCGATGACGGGCGAGAGCAGGATGCCGAGGAACGGGTAGAGGATGCCCGCCGCCACCGGCACGCCGGCCGCGTTGTAGACGAAGGCGAAGAACAGGTTCTGGCGGATGTTGCCCATCACCGCCCGCGACAGACGCCGCGCCCGCACGATGCCGAGGAGGTCGCCCTTGAGCAGCGTCAGGCCCGCGCTCTCGATGGCCACGTCCGTGCCGGTGCCCATCGCGATGCCCACGTCGGCCGCGGCGAGCGCGGGGGCGTCGTTCACGCCGTCCCCGGCCATCGCGACCACCTGCCCTGCCGCCTTGTGGCGCTCGACCACGGCGGCCTTCTGGTCGGGCAACACCTCCGCCTCGACCTCCTCGATGCCGAGCCGACGCGCCACCGCCTCGGCGGTCGTGCGGTTGTCGCCGGTCAGCATCACCACCCGGATGCCCTCCGCCCGGAGCGCCGCGAGCGCCTCGGCCGTCGTCGCCTTGACCGGGTCGGCGATGGCGAGGACGCCGGCGACCCGTCCGTCGACGCCGGCGAAGATCGCCGTGGCGCCGTCGCGCCGGAGCTCGTCGGCTTCGGCGTCATGGGTCGATACGTCGACCCCTTGCTCGCGAAGGAAGGCGGCGTTGCCCAGCGCCACGCGGCGGCCCTCCACGGTTCCGAGCGCGCCCTTGCCGGTGGGGCTGTCGAAATCCGTGACGGGAGCTGTGGAGAGCCCGCGCTTCCCGGCCGCCGCCACGATGGCCAGGGCGAGCGGGTGCTCGCTCGCGCGCTCGACGCTCGCCGCGAGCCGCAGGAGCGTGTCCTCGTCGAAGCCGGCCGCCGCCACGATCCGGGTCACGGCCGGCTTGCCCTCGGTCAGGGTGCCGGTCTTGTCGACCACCAGGGTCGTGACCCGCTCCATCCGCTCCAGCGCCTCCGCGTTCTTGACGAGCACCCCGGCCCCGGCGCCGCGGCCGACGCCGACCATGATCGACATCGGCGTGGCGAGGCCGAGCGCGCACGGGCAGGCGATGATCAGCACCGCCACCGCGGCCAACAGCGCGAAGGTGAAGCGGGGCTCCGGCCCGAAGGCCATCCAGGCGGCGAAGGCGAGAACCGCCACGCCGATGACCGCCGGCACGAACCAGCCCGCGACCCGGTCGGCGAGGCGCTGGATCGGGGCCCGGCTCCGCTGGGCCTCGGCCACCATCTGGACGATGCGGGCCAGCATGGTGTCGCGCCCGACCTTGGTCGCCTCGACGACGAGCGAGCCGGACTGGTTGAGGCTGCCGCCGATGACGGGGGCGCCGGCCTCCTTGGCGACCGGCATCGATTCCCCCGTCACGAGGCTCTCGTCCACGGAGCCGCGGCCCTCCACCACCGCACCGTCGACCGGGACCTTCTCGCCGGGGCGCACGCGCAGGCGGTCGCCGACCCCGATGGCATCGAGTTGCACCTCCTCGTCCTCGCCGTCCGGCCGGATGCGGCGGGCGGTCTTCGGCGCGAGGTCGAGGAGCGCCCGCAGCGCGCCGCCGGTGCTCTCGCGGGCGCGGAGCTCCAGGACCTGCCCGAGCAGCACAAGCACGGTGATCACCGCCGCCGCCTCGAAGTAGGCCGGCACCGCCCCGCCGTGCCCGCGCAGCGCCTCCGGGAACAGCCCGGGGGCGAGCGTCGCGACCACGCTGTAGAGGTAGGCCGTGCCCGTCCCGAGGGCGACCAGGGTGAACATGTTCAGGTTCCGGGACAGGACGGAGTGCCAGGCCCGAACGAAGAAGGGCCAGCCGGCCCAGAGCACGACCGGGGTGGCGAGCGCGAACTGGATCCAGTTTGAGGTCTGCTGGCCGAGGCGGTCGGTCAACCCGAGCAGGTGGCCGCCCATCTCAAGCACGAACACCGGAACGGTCAGCACCAGCCCGGCCCAGAACCGGCGCGTCATGTCGACGAGTTCCTCGCTCGGACCGTCGTCCGCACCGACCATCGCGGGTTCCAGGGCCATCCCGCAGATCGGGCAAGCCCCTGGCCCGACCTGGCGCACCTCCGGGTGCATCGGGCAGGTGTAGATCGAGCCCTCCGGCACCGGCTCGGACTTCGCCGCGGGGGAGGCGGGGTCGACGTAGCGGACGGGGTCGGCCTCGAATTTGGTCCGGCAGCCGTTCGAACAGAAGTAGTACGGATGCCCGTCGTGCTCGGCCTGGTACTTCGTCGCGTGCGGGTCCACCGTCATCCCGCAGACCGGGTCCTTCACGCGGAAGGCGCCATCGGACGAGGCAGGTGCGGCATGGCTGTGCGCACGGTGGTCGTGCCCGTGGCCGTGCGCGTGCGCGGAATGATCGTGGCCGCCGACACAGGCGTGGCCTCCCGCAGATTGAGGATGTCCCTGCGACGCGTCGCTCATCACCGCTCCTTCCGTATGGCCGAGGGCCTGGCCGCCAGACCGCGAACGGTCCGGCGGCGCGCGGCGCCTTACCGGTTGCCTTCCTTCTTCGCGTTCTTGTCGAGCCAGGCGACGAGCTCCTGAATGCTCTTCTCCTGCTCACCGATGGTCTTCTCGGCGAGGCGCTTGCTCTCGGCGTTGTCGGCGCCCTTCAGCGCCGCTCGGGCCATGTCGATGGCGCCCTGGTGGTGGGGGATCATCGTGCAGACCCACGCGACGTCGGGATCGCCCGCCATCATCCCCTGCATCATCGGGCCATTCATCGACATCATCGCCCGCTGCAGGCCCTTCTGGGTCTCGGTCATCTGACCGCCCATGCCCTGCATGGCCTGGGACATGTGCGCCTGCATGTCCTTCACCATCGCCTCCTTGCCCGCCGAGGCCGCCTTGCACGCTTCCGGCAGCCTCACGGCGGATTGCATCGAGCCGTGGTCGTGATCGTGGTCATGGTCGGCCGCAACGGCCGCTCCGGCGCCGGCGAACGCCATGGTCGCGGCAAGGACAAGGTTACGAACGAGCATAATTGCCTCCTCTCATCTTGTGGAAGGGGCAGCCGTCGCCGGCCGCCCCGATTGGCTCAGGCGGCCATCTTGCGGCAGCTCTCGGCGCATCGCCGGCACCGCTCGACGCAGTCCTGCATGTCGCCGACCTGCTCGCAGCTCCTGGCGCAGGCCTCGCACACCTCGGCGCAGGCGCGGCAGGTATGCTTGTGCTCGGGGGTACCGATCAGCATCAAGTGAGCCGAAGTCCGGCACGTCTCCGCACAGGCTAACATCAGCCGGAAATGCGCCGGCTCGACGTGCTTGCCGCCGGCCGGAAGGCAATGGTTCGAGGCCATGCCCATGCAGGTCTGATAGCAGCGAAGACACTCATCGATGCAGGACTGCATCTCGTTCGACATCGTATGCATTCCGAGTCTCCATTAAGACGGTTCACACTGTTCGATAAACCGAGATTTACGCTAAAAAGCGATTTTATTTCTCAGCACAGCGCAGTCATAAAGATAGTGAACTGACGTCTTGTTCAACGCGAAAGACGAAAATCTTTCGCGGCGACGTTCGAGTTTGGAAAGTCGGTCCCGCGGCCATCGTGGACCGGTCCCAGCGCGCCGGGATCGTCCGATCACGAACGACCCGATGGGACGCCGCCCTTTCGAGCTCACGGTTCGGCGCGTCCCGCCGGGGCGACCCGAAGCGGCGCCGCCGCTCCTGAGGCGACGATTGGGCAGATCGACAGGGGATCAGTCTCGACCGGCGACGAAGCGGGCGCAGGTCGTGGCCGCGGGCGCACCTCAGGCGTTGCGCGCCCAGGTGCGCATCACCTCACGCGACGGTTCGTGGCGGCTTGCGAAGCGCCTCGGGGCCTGCGCCCTCGTGCCCTGCGACGTCGTCCGGGACCATCACGACGGCCTTGAAGAGGGGGGCTGACAAGGATGTTGGGGCGGCGGGAATACCGAGGGTGCCACAAACGGCCGTCCCGCAGCGGCAGCGCTTGCAGGCGCCGGGGCAGCAACCCTCGTCGGCATCGGCGGCTTTGAGCGAGGCCGTCGCCCGAACCGGCAGCGTCCGGAGACGCGGTGCACCGCGAAGCCATCCCATGAACCCTGGGACGTGCAGCGAGGTTGCGAGGGCTGGTCCAGCAAGCGGTGCCTTCGCATCGACCATTGCCGCCGCGCGCCGATTGTGACCGCAGTGGACATGGCCATCGTGAGCCTCGACGGCGGACGGCGCGACGTAGGCGATGATCGCGAGGATCATCGCCGCTATCGAACGCACCACATGCCGCCTGAAAGCCATCCCGGTCGCTAACCCCGATCTTGCATGTCGCGACGAAGTCGCACCTTTGACGAGAATGCCTGCATCCGCATTTGGTTGCCGGCTCGTCCCATCACGCGGTCGCGCGTACCTGCTCGGCCGGGTAGCCGGCGGCGGTGACGGCCAGTGCGATGCGGTCTGCCGGCCCGACGGCGCCGGACACGGTCACGAGCTTGGCCCCGAGGTCCACCGCGACCTGGGCGTCCGGCTCGATGTCGATGATGGCCCGGGCCACGGACTTGACACAACCTCCGCAGTCCATCTTGTCGACCTTGAAACGATGCATGACGCTCTCCCTATGACGGCGTCACCTTCAGATAGGGCTTCCCATGGTGGGAAGGTCAAGGGTCGGGGAGCGCTCCGCATCGGGCTGGAGCGCGTTCGCTGCAGGCGACATGGCCGTCGTGACGCTGAAGCCGGTCGATCCTCGACATCGTCGACCGGTGCGGCGACGCTTGGCGTGGTTCCATCGCTTAACCCTGAAGCATCATGTCCATCGGCCTGCGCACGTGCGCTTGAACCCTTGATCGATGGGCATCGCGGTGAGGAGGGACCTGGTCCGAACGATCACTCCCGGCCAACCTCCTGGTATTGCGCCTTGAGAAAGCGATTGCTTTTGGTGAAAGATGCCACGACGCTCTGCTCAAGCTCGTAATACCACACCTCCTCCCGTGCATGCTCGATGCGGTCGACATTGAGCGTCAGGATGTACTGCTTGTTCTCGTCGAGTCTTGCCCGAGTGAGGATGAACTCCAGGCTTTTTCGTAAGGTGTCGTCGTCGACGTCGAAGATATTATCGTGAACCAACAGCCCGGGGTGACGGGATTTGGTGTAATCGTTCAGCAGCAGCGCGATGTCGTATATGAAGACTTTCTCCCTCTCCACGCTATGACTGCCGTCATCGTCGATCCGCAGGACGATATCGACGACGTGCTTCCTGGGGGTGGTTCGCACCTCGAAGGAAGCCTTGCGGTTGCCCTGGATGAACTGATGAATGGCGAGGATCGTCCGTTCGAACGACCGCAGCCGATCCGCGGCGGCAGAGATGCTGGCCTGCAATGCCAGCCTTTCGGCCTCGATCTCGGACTTCTTGGTCTGACGTTCGATCAGCAGTTGGTCGTAACGGCTGAAGAAGCTTTTGAGCTGTCCAAGTTCATCGCTCTTCGCCTGGAAGGAGGCATAGGTCTGGCGTAGGTTGCGCAGCTGCCCTTTCTGATCGAGAACCGCCACCAGCTTTGCGTACCGCCTATCGAGTTCGGCGAGCTGCTTGTTGAGGTTCCGGATCTCGACGTCCACCACCCTCGACTTCTCGTCCAGCAGGTGGCGCTGGAACTGCTCGATCTTGGACTTGAAAGTAATTACCTCCGCGAGTTCGCGGACGATGCTGGTGCCCAGGCCGGCACGAAGCTGGTCGTAGAAGTCGCGGATCTCGCCGCTGTCTATGCCGGGTTCCAGGGCAATCGGTGCCAGGTTTGCAGCGCGCTGGACGAGCACGTCCTTGCTGCGGCGCAGGTCCGACATCCGGTCTTCGATATCGAGGATCTCGCCCTTCACGATGTCGTAGGCCGGGGCGTTCTCCAGGGCATCGATGCCTTGCCGGATCGTCTCGACCTCCTCGTCGAGGGCGTTGAGGTCGGACCGGGCGTCATCCAGATCCTTCTGGCGGACGAGCCTCACGCTGTCCTTGATGCGAGCCTCCTCGGTGGCGATTGCGTCGAGTTCCCTCTGTATGCCCTTGATGGCACGGTAGATGCCGAGGTCGATGCCGAGGAGCATGAGGTGCGGCGCGTAGTTGTCCGGTATTCGGGCCTTGGTGTCGAAGCAGCCTACAATCGACTTGAACTCGGATCGCTCGTCCCGGATCAGCGGCCCCAGGATCTCCCGGAACCCGACCTGCTCATCCTGGTCGGGGAACAGCCTCCCCGTCAGGAAATCGGTCGCATCCTTGAGCTTGGCGTAGACCGTCTCGCGCCCGTCGACGATGATCCGCGGGTGCTCCGCCTCTTCGAGCGATCTCTTGATGGTGTAGCCGATCCCGTGCAGCCGGAAGTCGACGCAGATGAGGTTGCGCGGATCGAAGCTCTCCTTCGGGATTCTCGCCACGCGACTTTCCGTTTTGCGTTTGAGCAATGCGAAGTTCAAGAATTCGATGCAGAGCGACTTGCCGACGCCGTTGTTCTTGGAGCTGGTCACGTCGCTCTCACCCAGGATCACATTGACCCCTGCCGTGAAGACGATGGGATCGATGGTCGCGGGCTCGGTGTAGAGACGCTCAATCAACATCACGGACGATCAGGTATGGTTCTTCGAAATCGACCAGGCCAACGGCGTATAGGAAGGTGATGCCATAAAAGAACGAATTCCACGCGAACCAACTCTCGCGTTTGAAGCGCTCCACCACGTCGAAGATACTGACACGACCCTTGCCCGACTGCCTGATGTACCGCGCGATCTCGAAACCGACGATTGGCGGAGACTTGTCGAGTGCCTCGTCTTTGAGGAAGATGCTAGGCATCGAGCGCGCGCTTGTTCGGGAACACGTTGCAGGCAATCAGCTGATCGACAAGGTAATATCGAATGGCGCAATCGTCGAATGCGACGGCGCTGGTGCCCATCATCCGAAGGACCTTTTCGGTCAGCGCATCGAGGGCGGCTTTGGGATCGCCTCCATATTCCGTCAGGACACGGTCGCTCCAATTCATGAGGTAGACCTGGAGCTTGCGCACACGCACGTGCCCGAGGTCGGTATGCCTGTTCACTTCCGCCAGCGCACGTCCATATATCTCGTGCAAGTCGACGTACTGCTGTTCGAGGAAGGCGGCGTGATCCGCGAATCGGTCGCGGATCTTCCTGTCGGGATCGGGGTCCTCCCGGTTGTCGCCGACCGAGATCCCTTCCTCGGCGGCGCTGAGAACCTCGATCAGGCGGATCAGGGTACCAACCTCGTTGGACTGCCGGGGCTCGGGGATCTTCAACTCGTCGCGCAGGAACTCGCAGCAGCGCTCAAGCCTGTCCAAGCGAAGGTCGCCGACCTTCCTCAGGAGCTCGGGAATGTCCCAGACGTCGTCCACCAGGGACATGCTGAACACGCCGTCGCCGCCTAGGGACGACTCCCGGTACCTGCGCTTCTCTCCGATGATGAGAACGACCAGGCGGTCGTATCTGCCGTCGAGGCCGCTCGCCACGAAGCCCTTATGGGTGTGCTTGATCTTGTCCAACTCCGACGTCGACGTCACCTGGATGGCGATCCGTTCGTCCTCGTCGCCCAAATCGATAGCTCGCGCGTTCCTCTCTACTATGTTGATGTTCTTCAGCTTATAGTCAAACACCAAGTTCAGAAAATCTCGAAAGAACGCTTCCGCATGGACGTTGACGTCTTGTAGGTTGAGGCTATTGAGGTGCCCGACCGACATCCTCAGTTGCGTCAAATAGTGCAAAGCGACCCCGATGAGGCTTGCGCGATTCATGGTGGTGACGAGACTCTCTCGGATCCCCCGAGTCCTAGCGTTGCGGCGTCCCCTTCGCCACTCCGATCTTCATGCCGCCGGGGCGAGTCTGTGAACCGAGTTCCCGCCCACGCTAAGCCCGCCTTCGGGGGATGTCCGGGCACGAAGCGGGGCGTCGGCTCTTGCGCGGCGGCGCGACGACCGTTGACCACCGTGGACGGCGACGGCGATCATCCGCACGTCGGCCGCGCTCAGGCCGGTTCGCCGCCACGATAACGGGCGAAGGTGTCTCGCCCCTCGGGTCCGAACAGGATCACCGCGTAGGCGCCGGGATCCCTGCCCTCGACCTCCATGCCGGGCGAGCCGGCCGGCATGCCCGGAACGGCCAGCCCGGTTCCGTTCGGGCGCTCGGCCAACAAGCGCCTGATGGCGTCCGCCGGCACGTGTCCCTCGACCACGTAGCCGTCAACGAGAGCGGTGTGGCAGGAGGCGAGGTCCCTCGGCACGCCGAGACGCGCCTTCACCGGGTTCACGGGACCCTCGGTCACCGTCACCGTGAAGCCGGCCTGTCGCAGGTGGTCCACCCACTTCGCGCAGCAGCCGCAACTCGGGTCCTTCGTCACGGCGACGGTCGGCAGGCTCTCCCCCATCACGGGTCGTCCGAGGGACACTCCCGCCGCCAAGCCCGCGAGCACGGCACGCCGGGACGGCATCATGTCTGACTTCATCATTCGCTCCTGTCGATTCCTCATTCGGCCGCCAGAGGCATCCGTGCACCCTCCGCGGCGGCCTCCGGCAACCCGCGACCTTTCACCAACGCGTAGACGGCCGGAATCACGACGAGGGTCAGCACGGTCGAGGACACCATCCCGCCGATCATCGGCACGGCGATGCGCTGCATGACCTCGGAGCCCGAACCGGTGCTCCAGAGGATGGGCAGGAGACCCGCCATGATGGCGACCACCGTCATCATCTTGGGCCGCACCCGCTCGACGGCGCCGACCATGATGGCCTGCCGCAAGTCCTCGCGCGTGAGGGGGCGTCCCTCACGCCGGCACCCTGCCCGGACCTCGTCGAGGGCGTGGTCGAGGTAGACCAGCATGATCACGCCGGTCTCGGCCGCGACGCCGGCGAGCGCGATGAAGCCGACCGCCACCGCCACCGACATGTTGAAGCCCATCCACCACATCAGCCAGACGCCGCCGACGAGCGCGAACGGCAGCGAGAGCATGACGATGAGGGTCTCGGTCAGACGGCGGAAGTTCAGGTAGAGGAGCAGGAACACGACGAGCAGCGTCAGCGGCACAACGATCCTGAGGCGGGCTTCGGCGCGCTCCAGGTACTCGTACTGCCCGCTCCACTGCAGCGTCGTGCCCTGGGGCAACCTGACCTCCCTGTCGACCGCGGCCCGGGCGTCGGCCACGTAGCCGCCGAGGTCGCGCCCAGTGAGGTCGACGAAGATGTAGACCGCGAGCTGGCCGTTCTCGGTCCGGATCGAGGTCGGCCCCCGGGTAAGCTCGACCTTCGCGACCTCGCCGAGCGGCACCGTCCCGCCGGCCGGCAGCGGCACCTGCACCTCGTCGGCGATGGCCCGCGGGTCGGAGCGGAAGGCGCGCGGGTAGCGTACGTTGACGGTGTAGCGCTCGCGGCCCTCGACCGTGTTGGTGACGCTCTGCCCGCCGAGAGCCGAGGCGACCACGTCCTGGACGTCGCCCACCATGAGCCCGTAGCGGCCGAGCGCCTCCCGGTCGGGCGTGATGTCGAGGAAGTACCCGCCGATGACCCGCTCCGCGTAGGCACTCGACGTGCCCGGCACGTCGCGCACCACTGCCTCGACCTGACGGGCGACCTTCTCCATGGCGCCGAGGTCGGTGCCGAGCACCTTGATGCCGACCGGCGTCCGGATGCCGGTCGAGAGCATGTCGATGCGGGCCCGGATCGGCTGCGTCCAAGCATTCGAGACGCCCGGGAACTGCAGCGCCCGGTCCATCTCCGCCTTGAGGCTCGCGAGCGTCACGCCCGGGCGCCACTCGGCCTTAGGCTTGAGGCTGATGATGGTCTCGGCCATCTCCATCGGCGCCGGGTCGGTCGCGGTGCTGGCGCGCCCGGCCTTGCCGTAGACCGAGGCGACCTCGGGGAAGGACTTGATGATCCGATCCTGGGTCGCCAGCAACTCGCCCGCCTTCGTCACCGAGATGCCGGGCAGGGTCGTCGGCATGTACATCAGCGTCCCCTCGTCGAGTTCCGGCATGAACTCCGAGCCGAGCTGGCGCGCCGGCCAGACGGTGACCGCCAGGACGCCGAGGGCGAGCAGGATGGTGGGCAACCGCGCCCGCAGTACGCCTGCGATGACCGGGCGATAGAGCCAGATCAGGAGCCGGTTCACCGGGTTGCGATGCTCCGGGACGATCCGTCCGCGCACGAACAACACCATCAGCGCCGGCACCAGGGTCACCGACAGGAGCGCCGCCGCCGCCATGGCGAAGGTCTTGGTGAGCGCGAGCGGCCCGAACAGGCGCCCCTCCTCGCCCTCCAGGGTGAAGATGGGCAGGAAGCTCACGGTGATGATGAGGAGTGAGAAGAACAGCGAGGGGCCGACCTCGCCCGCCGCCTCGACCAAGATCTCGACCCGCGGCTTGTCCGGCCGCGCCCGCTCCAGGTGCTTGTGGGCGTTCTCGATCATCACGATGGCCGCGTCGATCATGGCGCCGACCGCGATGGCGATGCCGCCGAGCGACATGATGTTGGCGCCCAGCCCCAGCGCCTTCATCCCGGCGAACGCCATCAGGATGCCGACGGGCAGCATCAGGATGGCGACCAGCGCGCTTCGGACGTGCAGGAGGAACACGATGCACACGAGGGAGACGACGACGCTCTCCTCGACAAGCGTGTGCCGCAGCGTCTCGATGGCCGCGTCGATGAGTTGCGAGCGGTCGTAGACCGGCAGGATCTCGGTGCCGGCCGGCAGGCTTTTCGCCACCTCCGCGAGCTTCGCCTTCGCGTTCTCGATGACGGTCAGGGCGTTCGCGCCGAACCGCTGCAGGACGATGCCGCCGGCGACCTCGCCGTCACCATTCATCTCGGTGATGCCCCGCCGCTCGTCAGGCCCGAGTTCGACCCGGGCGACGTCCCGCACCCGCAGGGGAGCACCACCGGTGGTCTTCAGGACGATGTTCTCGATGTCGGCCACGCTCCGCAGGTAGCCGCGTCCGCGCACCATGAACTCGAACTCGGAGAGCTCGACCGTGCGGCCGCCGACGTCGGCGTTGCTCGCCCGGATCGCGTCCCGGAGCTTGTTGAGCGAGATCCCCTGCGCCCGTAGGCGGTTCGGGTCGACGACGACGTTGTACTGCTTGACGAAGCCGCCGACGCCCGCGACCTCGGCCACGCCCTCGGCCCGCGACGCCCCGAAACGGACCACCCAGTCCTGGAGGGAGCGCAATTCCGCGAGCGTGCGCTCCTTGGCCACGACCACGTACTGGTAGACCCAGCCGACGCCGGTGGCGTCCGGACCGAGGGTTGGGGTCACGCCCGCCGGCAAGCGGCTGGCCGCCGCGTTGAGGTATTCGAGCACGCGCGAGCGGCCCCAATATGGGTCCGTGCCGTCCTCGAAGATCACGTAGACGAAGCTGACCCCGAAGAACGAGAAGCCGCGCACCACCTTCGCCTTCGGGACCGTCAGCATGGCGGTCGTGAGAGGATAGGTGACCTGATCCTCGACCACCTGCGGGGCCTGGCCCGGGTATTCGGTGTAGACGATGGCCTGCACGTCCGAGAGGTCGGGGATGGCGTCGAGCGGCAGCGTTCGCAGCGCCATGACGCCAGCGGCCACGGCGAACACGGTGCCGACCAGCACCAGGACGAGGTTGCGGGCCGACCAGCCGATGAGGCGCGCGATCATGGCTTGCCCTCAAGGTTCGAGGCCTGCCGGTCGCTCGCCTTCGGGGCGGACATGGACTGAAGCGCCGCCTTCAGGTTGCTCTCGGCGTCGATCAGGAAGTTCGCCGCCGTGACGACCCGGTCGCCGGCGGCGACGCCGTCGCGGATCTCGACGTAGCCCGTGCCGCGAACCCCGACTTTGACCTCGCGCGGCTCGAAGCGCCCCCCGCCCCTGTCGAGCAGCACCACTTGCCGCGCACCTGTGTCGATGACCGCGTCGTCGGGCACCGCCACGACGGGCTTGCCCGCCCCCGTGGCGATCTCGACCTCGGCGTACATGTCGGGCAGGAGCGCGCCGTCCGGGTTCGGCAGCTCGATGCGCACCCGCGTGGCCCGGGTGTCCGGGTTCACCTGCGGATAGATCACCCCGACCTTGCCGGAGAAGGTCCGGCCCGGGGCCGAACGCAGGCGCACGGTCACGGCCTGTCCGGCGCGAACCCCGGCCAGGTCGCGCTCGGGCACGTCGGCCAGCACCCACATGACCGAGATGTCGCCGATCCGGAACAGGGTGTCGCCGGCCGCGGCTTTCATGCCCTCGACGGCCGAGCGCTGCAGCACCACGCCGTCCCGGGCCGACGACCAAGTGATGGCCATCGGCACCTTCCGGGTGCGCTCCATGTCGTCGATGACGGCCTCGGAGACGTTGAGGTTCTGCAGGCGTCGCCGAGCTCCGTCGAAGCCGGGGTTGGCGATGAGCTGCGCGGCGGCGGCGTTGATTTCGGGGGAGTAGATGTGGACCAGCGGCTGGCCCTTGCGGACGCGGTCGCCGGTGGTGACGTCCTCGACATGGTCGACGTACGCGTCCGACCGGGTCGCGATGACCGTCACGCGCCGCTCGTCGAGGGCGACGGTACCGGGCACGCGCACCGGCTGCGCCACCACCCGCCGCTCCACTGTTTCGGTTCGGACGCCGGTCCGCTGGACCTTGCCGGGGGAGACCGTCACGACGGCGCCGCCCTCGTCCTCGCCCGCGTAGACGGGGATGTAGTCCATCCCCATCGAATCCTTTTTCGGGGTCGCCGAGGTGTCCGGCAGCCCCATCGGGTTGCGGTAGTAGAGCAACTTGCGCGTGCCCCCGTCGGGCTTCCCGGCCGCCGCCGTTCCATGCGCCGCCATGCCGTGCCCGGTCACGTCGTGGCCGGCCATGTCGGGGGATGTCGTCTCGCTCCCTTGTGCCTGGTCGAAGCGCACGTCCTCGCTGGCCCGAACCGCCCGGAAGTCGTGCCCCTCCGCAGTCGTTCTCGGCGACGCGGAGTAGACCGGCTTCCCATCCGGATCCTGGTAGTAGACCACCGGACCCGTGACCTTCGCCGGCGCCGGTGCCTGCGGACCCGGCATGCCGGTCGGAAGCCAGTGGGCGAACTCGGTCCGTGCGCGCTCGACGAGGACCGGAACGGGGCTGCCATCACGCCCCGCCCAGTACCCGGTGCCCCCCGCCGCCAACGCGGCGAGGATCCCGGCGAGCCATGCCGAGCGGCTCACTTGACGGCCTGGAAGACGAGCCTGTCCTCGACGGTGCCGGTTTCGCCCTGGACCTTCGCCCCCAGCGAGAGCCGCCAGCCCCCGGCCATCGTGAGCTTCGCCTTGAAGCGGTAGAGGGCAGGCTCCGTCGACGGGACCTGCTCGATCGTCGAGGTCATCTCGTCCATGCTGTCGGGCGCCATGTCGATGCGCTTGGCGAAGATCACCGCGTCCGGAACGGGCTTGCCGGTGCGCTTGTCCATGAGTCGCACCGAGAGGATGGTCTCGCCGACCTTCGCCTCCGTCCGGATCAGCACGAAGGCGTAGTCCTTGATGCCGGCGAGCGCCGGCAGGGCCGGGACCGACAGGGCGGCACCGAGCAGCGCGGCACCGAGGGCGCGCGCGAAGGGGTACGTGGTCACGGATTTCGTCTCCTGAACGCGATGGATGGCCACGCGTGGACGCGCGGCGTCGTGCCGGCGTTCACGCCGGCGTCATCGGGCTCAGGCTCGGGGGGGCTCAGGTAACGGGCGGCCGGACACGCTGGCGAAGGACGCCGCATCGGGCCACACCCGGCTCGTCCGCGTCGCCACCGGGGCCGGGACGGACGCCGCGGTCGGCAGGAGGGAGGCGACGCTGGCGAGGCAGAGCGCCAAAAGCGGACAGCCGGCCTTGGCGCAGTCGGGCTTCGCCGCCTTCCCGGGCGGGCAGCACGGCATGTCGGCCATGTCCGCGTCGCCCACGTCCATCCCCTCCATCTCGGCATGGGCAATGGCCGAGGTCGCCTCAGGCGCGGCTTGCGCCATGATGAACGCGCGCATCCCCGCGGCGGCCGCGGGCGCGGCCACCGGCGTCAGGGCGAGGCTGAGTACCGCCAGGAGCGGCAACAGTCGCCGAAGGGCGATCAAGAACGTCACGCAGGTACGATGCCAGCTTTTCGATCCGGGCGGAAGGCCAGTGTCACGGGAGACGGCGCGTCCCAAGTCTTGAGGGTCAAGGTTTCGTTCCGTCGGGCGGCCGATCCACCGACCGACCTCGCCGGGCGGGCGTCTCGGCGACCCGTTCCTCGTGGGCCCGCCGGACCGCGCCATGGCGCGTCCGGCCTGCCGTGCAATGGCCGTCCCCGAACGGCAGGCAGAGGCCGGATCGAGGCCGCCACCCATGGAAGCCGCATCGACACCGTCGGTCCCCTGGCAAGCCCCCGGACATGGAGTGGCCGTCTGCCGAGCGCGCAATCTGGAAGGCGGTCAACAGGGGAATGGTCGCGTGCATCGCAGGCGTGAGCCGGTCGTCGTTCTCGGGCTGTTGCGCTGGCCGCCCATCGCAAGGGCGCAGGTTCCGGGCTCCCGGCATCCGCGCGCGTGCTGTCCGGGCATCTGGGAAACCTACCGCACACTTGACCCTCCGCGCGGTAGGCGGTGCAGGGCGGCGCGCCGAACCTCACCCCGTACCACCCCAATCGGCCGGTCCGGCGGTTCGGACCCCGCGGGAGGTTCAGAAGTGCTGGGCGGGGGGGGCCGACCGGGCGGCGGCAGGGCGGCGGGGCACCGCGCTGATCGATCCGGTCGTCAGGCCGACGTCCGGAGCTTCGACCTGAGGCGTTTCGGTCCGTTGCGATTGATGCGTCTGGGGCAGGAAACGGGGTGGGACGTTGTCCATCCATCCCGCGAGCGCGTAACCCGGCAGTCCGGCGAGCATGGCGATTCCTGCAAAGGCGGGGATGATCTTGCTTTTCATGGCGGAAACCGTTGATCTGACGAGAAGCTTGCCGCTCCTTGTCTTTAAGTCCGGATGTCTTGGACGTACCGTTACAGCGCGCTGCGAACCTTTGTGGGGTTGGGCCGGGGTCGCCCGGCGCGGCGCCTCGCTCACCGGGGGGATAATCCTGCAAGCGATTGTGGGATGCGCGACGGCCGCATTGCCTCGCGCGGCCGGGCGGGTGGGAGGGTCAGGCCAGTCGTCGTGCCGGATCCCATCCGCGGCGTTACCGCGACGAGGCCCGTGACATGAAGCGTCGGCCGGCGACAGGCCCCCAAGCCGTCGCGTCGCCCCTCGAACCCCGGCAGGCGATCCGGAGGATGTTCCGAACCGGCTCGCTACCAGCGAAGGAGGCGCGGTCCCAGGAGCGCTCCGACGAGCGTGCACATCGCGATCGTCCCCCCGTACCATACGGCGACGAACGGTACGGTATCGTCCATGCAGTGCAGCGAATAGCCGAGCGCGCTCACGGCTCCCGCGGAGAGGCCGACCAGGGCACCCGCCCGCACGAGATCCGTCGGCGCTCCGAACCGTCGAACCGCCCACGTGACGACGGCGAACGGCACGACGGCGATCACGGGGATCGAGATGAGGCATTCGAGCCAGGTGTGACCGGATACCATGCCGTGCCAATGTTCGGTCGGCGCCATCAACAGGCTCACGCACGCCAGCGCCGCGACCACGAGGAACGGCAAGGCGGCGACCCCGAGATGGACGCGGCTCTCGCCGCCGGGCCTGGCCGCCCTGACGAGATACCGGAGCGCGAGACCCCCGACCGCGGCCGCAAACGAGAACTTGAACGCGAGGAACAGGAGCGGCCGGACCTCGGTCAGGCCGGGACGCAAGCCCAGAAACGCCAGCGCCAGGCACAGCGCGGCCGTCGCGCCGACCGCGACCGCCAGCGCGAGCCGGCGGGTCATCCAGGGGGCCCCGACCGGTTCGCGCTCGAAGCTGGCGCCCAGCAGGCCGATGAGTTCGTCGGTCTTCATCTCGCCTTGCCTCCCACGAGATTGGCCAGGGTCTTCAGGCCGCGGTGGACGCTCACCTTAATCGCGGTCTCGGACATCCCGGCACGTTCGGCCGCCTCGGCGGCGCTCAGGCCCTCGACCTTCGTCGAGAGGATCGCGTTCCTCATCTTGGGCGGTAGGTGCGCCAGGAGGCGCTCGACGTCGAGCGAACTCTCCGCCGCGACATGATCGTCGCGAGCCACCAGCACGCCGGCATCCTCGACAGGGACGTCGGCCGCGGCCGTACGCGTACGCCGAAAATGGTCGATGAGCTTGTAGCGGGCGATGGCGTGGATCCACGGCGTCACCGGTTGCGTGACGTCATAGGTGTGCCGCCGCACATGGATCACCATCAGCGTCTCCTGGACGAGATCCTCCGCCTCGGTGTCGGTACGGCCGGAGCGAGCCAGTTTGCCTTTGTAATACGCGCGCAGGTGCGACCCGAGCCGCCCCAGGAAGCGCCGGTAGTCGGCCGCGCTGCCCGCAAGGCTGGCGATAAGCAGCGCGCGCAGTTCCTCTTCCACCTGCAGCACCGGGACTAGGCGGGCCGGTTCGTAGCCGCTGAGCGGATGCCAGAGATACGTCGCATGTTCCGCCACCCCACCGTGTCCTCACGACCGCAGCACCATCCTGCAGGAGCGTGTCGTACGGCGATCCGCGCCCTGAGGCTCGTCGGCCGAAGGCGACGTATGATCGGCCGCGCCGCTCGGAGAACAATCCGCAAGCGGCCGCCGAAACGTTACAGCGCTCGCGGCATGCCCGGGAGCGTAGGCATGTGCCGCCCATAATTGCCAAGCCTATGCCCCGATCTTAGACCCAGCCGGACCCAACGCCACGCGCCGGGCGGGAAGCCTCCGGAGCCTCGCCGCCCGCGCTCTCCCTTCGCATGGAAAGGCCTGCCGAGAGCGCCGCCGAGAGGGCGGTCTCCGATCCGGGGACGACGGCGGATTCGTCCCGGAGCGGGCGTTCGGCGCCATCGCTTTTCCCCTCACCGGGGGCGGTCCGGGCAAGAAGCCGGCCCGTCCCGCCATCGACGTTTCCCTAGGAGCATGATCATGATCGAGGTGATACCGAACTGGCATCCGGTCGCGGTCCATTTCACGGTCGCCCTCCTCATCACGGCCAGCGTCCTCTTCGCCGCGGGGACCCTGTTCAGGAAAGCGGCATCGGGTGGCGCGCTCACGGCCGCCGCCCGATGGAACCTCGCAATCGGCGCGGCCGTCACGGTCGCGACCCTCGCCACGGGTTGGTCGGCGTACAACACCGTCGCCCACGACGCGGCCTCGCACGCGAACATGACCGTCCACCTTCGCTGGGCCATCGCCACCGCGCTCGTGTTCCTCGCCGCCGCCGGCGTCGCCTGGCTGGAGCGCCGGAAGGTCGCAGGCGCGGGCGTCGTGCTGCTGGCGCTCCTCGCCGGAGGTTCCGGGGCCCTCGTGGTCACGGGCTGGCTCGGCGGCGAGAACGTCTACCGTTACGGCCTGGGCGTCATGGCGCTCCCGAGATCGGGCGACCACGTCCACCCCGCAAGCGGCGGCCATCCCCACGAGCACGGCCACGACCACGAGACCGCGGACGCCCCAAACACGCCCGATGCCGCCGCGGGCAAGGTAGAGACGCGCCCGGCGCCGGACGCCCCCTCCGCACCGCACGAACACGCTCATTGACGGACGGGCCGCGGTGATACCCGTCCCGGGTACCCCCAAGCGCCCGTCGCATGAACGCGGCGGGGGTCCTGGCACCGGTGTGGCGGTCAATCCGCCGAGTGCGGCTTCGCCGTCGACACCGGCATGTGGCGAACTTCCAACACGCTGAGTTTGTGGGACATCGGTCGAGCACCACGGATTGCAGCTTCCACCCCGGCGTGAGAATGTCCGCGAAGATTAGGCAGGGGCCCTGATCAGTGAAAGTCGTGCGCGCATTGCTGCTTGCCGTACTCGCCTTGGCCTTGGCCATCGCGCCGGCAGCGCCGTGCACCATGGGCCGGCAGTCGACGGCTCACCGGCACATAGCCGCCGCCGCGGCGACGCATCTCGCGCACGCCGCCGGCACCTTGGGCAGCCAGAACAAGCCGGACGAGGCTGGGATACGGGGGACTTCCCTCGCCTTGCCGGCTGCGGCCGCCGACGAAGGATGCCCCGGCCATCGGCATCGCCCCAAACATCCTCCCTGCCCGGCTACCTGCTGCCCGCTCGCGTGCCAAGCCGCGCTTCCCACCCTGCCATGGGCGAGCATCACCCTGGAATTTCATCCGTCCGAGCGGGTCCTGATCGTCCAGGTGGACGGGGCCGTCGACGCGCATCCGCTACGGATCGAGCGGCCGCCGAGGCGCCAAGCGTGACGCGCGGGCGGATCTAGCGCCCGCCCTCGGCCGCTCCGACAGGACGGCCTCGCACACCCACAACGAGCCGACGCCTTCGCCGGGCGCGACGCCGTCGCCGCTCGACCCGCGGCCCGTGCCACGCCTGGGCCTGCCTTCGGCCGTCCGCCTCACCTCGGGAAATCCAAGATGTTCAAGTTGCCGAGACCGGCCGCGCTCGCGGCGGTCCTGCCGCTCGCCGGCTGCATGCCCGCCGCCGTTCCCGCCGGGCTCGTCCTGCCCTCGGAGCCGGACATCCCGGTCCGGCCGCCCCGCTACGCGAAGGTGACGCAGGGCGTGAAGGATTTCGGCGTCGTCGACCCAAAGGATTGGCGCGAGCTCAATCGCCAGGTCGCGCCGAAGGCCGGGTCCGGCGGTACGGGGGGCATGCCGGGCATGGACGGGATGCCCGGCATGGGCGGCAAGCGCGATTCGGGGGGCCGGTGATGGCCCGTCGCTGTAACCAAACGGGCGGCGGCGCCGGACTACCGGGCATGAGTGGCACGACGACCGCGCCGGGACACGCCGGTACGAGCGCGCGACCGCCGGACGAGGCCGTCCGGGGGCGGTTCGTGCGCGTGGCCGCGAGCATCACCGGCCTCGGCCTCGCCTTGGCAGGCTGCGCGAGCTTCTCGCCGGACGCGGGCCTCTCCGTGGCCGGCGGCTACGCGGCGCTTGAACTGCGCAAGGACATCGTGAAGGCGGACGACCAGGGCGTCGCGCCGAGCGCGGACGCCCGCGTGGACGCGTTGCTGCGCCGTCCCTTGACCGCCGACGGCGCGGTGCAGGTCGCGCTCCTGAGGAACCGGGGCTTGCAGGCCGCCTTCAACGACCTCGGCGTCTCCGAGGCGCAGTACGTGCAGGCCACGCTGCCGCCCTCGCCGCGCCTCTCGATCACGCAATGGGGATTGGGTTTCAACACGGAGATCGAGCGCTCCGTCGCCGCCAGCGTGCTGGAGTTGGCTACGCTCCCGGTGCGCGCCGAGATCGCGCGGCAGCGGTTCACGGCCGACCAGTACAACGCGGCGGAGCAGGTCCTGCGGCTCGGGGGCGAGGCGCGCCGGCAATTCTACCGTACCGTCGCGGCCAACCAGGCGACCGCCTTCCTCGAACAGGCGCTGGCCGGCGCGGAATCCGCCTCGACGCTGGCCAAGCAGCTGGGCGAGACGGGGGCTCTGAACAAGCTGGAACAGGCGCGCGAGCACGCCTTCTACAGCGAGTTGGGCGCGCAGCTCGCTAAGGCGCGGGTGCAGCAACGCGCCGAACGGGAGCGGCTGACCCGACTGCTCGGTCTCTGGGGGCGGGACATCGATTTCCGCCTGCCCAACGGCCTGCCGCCCCTGCCCGGGAGGCTCGTCGACGGGCACGCCATCGAGGCCGAGGCGATGATCAAGCGGGCCGACGTGCAGGCAGCCCGCTTCGAGCTGCAATCGCTCGTGGGGCAGTTCGGGCTGAACCAGGCCAGCGGCTTCGTCAGCGTCTTCGATGCGGGCTTCGCGAACCGGTTCTCGCGGTCGAGGACCGCGGGGGGCGAGGGCGGTGCCCCGAAGGTCGACAAGGCCAGCCTGAACGGGTTCTCGGCGGATCTCGTCATCCCGATCTACGACTTCGGGGCCACCGCTGTCCGGGGGGCGCAGGAAAGCTACCTCGCCAGCGCCAACCGCCTCGCCGAGCGCGCGGTCAACGCCCGCTCCGAGGTGCGCGAGGCTTACCAGCGCTATCGCGGCCAGTACGACATCACTCGGCATTACCAGACGAGCGTCCTGCCCCTGCGGCGGACGATCCAGGACCAGGCGCTGCTCCAGTACAGCGGCATGCTGCTGGACGTCACGACGCTGATCGTCGACGCCCGGGCCAGGATCCTGAGCAACATCCAGGCGATCGAGGCGCAGCGCGACTTCTGGATCGCGGCGACCGACCTCAAGGCGGCGACCGTCGGCGGCGGGTTCTCGGGGGGCAACTTCGGCGGCGAGGCCGCCGGGGGCACCCCGGGCACGAGCCTCGCCGTCGCGACGCCCGGCGGCTGAGGTCGGGGGCCCGCGCCGCCCATGACATTCGGAGGGAAACCATGACCGACATCTCGCGCAGAGGGATCCTGGGAGCGGGCGGCCTCGTGCTCGCCGGCACGTCGATGATCAGCGGGCGCGTCCAGGCCGCGGGCCTGCCCGAGGCCCCGATCATGGACAAGGCGACCATGCAGCCGCCGCTCTATCCGACGAGCGGGCCGGACTACCAGCCGGTGGTGACGCTCAACGGCTGGACGCTGCCGTGGCGCATGCGCGGCGACTGGAAGGAGTTCCACCTCATCGCCGAGCCGGTCGTGCGCGAGATGGCGCCCGGCATGGACGCGCGGCTCTGGGGCTACAACGGCCAGTCGCCGGGACCGACCATCGAGGCGGTCGAGGGCGACAAGGTCCGCATCTTCGTCACCAACCGCCTGCCGGAGGCGACCGCCGTGCACTGGCACGGGCAGACGCTGCCCAACGGCATGGACGGGGTCGCCGGCCTGACCCAACCCGGCATCCCGCCGGGCAAGACGTTCGTCTACGAGTTCATCCTCCGGCGCTCCGGCACCTTCATGTACCACCCGCACTCGGACGAGATGGTCCAGATGGCGATGGGCATGATGGGCTTCTTCGTCGTGCATCCGCGCGACCCCGCCGAGCGGCGGGTCGACCGCGACTTCGTCTGGCTGCTGAACGCCTACGACATCGAGGCCGGGTCCTATGTGCCCAAGGTCAACACGATGCTCAACATGAACATGTGGTGCTTCAACAGCCGGGTGTGGCCGGGCATCGATCCGATGGTCGCGCGCCAGGGCGACAAGGTCCGGATGCGCTTCGGCAACCTGACCATGACCAACCACCCGATCCACGTCCACGGCGTCGACTTCAAGGTCACCGGCACGGACGGCGGCTGGATCAACGAAAACTATCAGTTGCCGGAGGTGTCGGTCGACGTCGCGGTCGGGCAGATGCGGGCCATCGAGTTCAACGCCGACAACCCGGGCGACTGGGCGATCCACTGCCACAAGTCGCACCACACCATGAACGCCATGGGCCACAACGTGCGGACCTACATCGGCGTGAACCTGAAGAGCACGGCCAAGCAGATCCAGAAGATCGCCCCAGGTTACATGCCGATGGGTTCGACGGGCGGTGGCATGATGTCCGAGATGGAGATGCCGCTGCCCGAGAACACGCTGCCCATGATGACCGGCGCGGGCCCGTTCGGGTCGGTCGAGATGGGCGGGATGTTCACGGTCCTGAAGGTCCGTCCGGGACTGGCGGCCGGCGATTACCGCGACCCCGGTTGGTACAGGCATCCGGAAGGCACCCTCGCATACGAGTGGACCGGCGAGCCGATGCCGGAGCCGGCCCGCGCCCCGGACACCCCGAAGGCCCGGCGCGCCCGGCAGACCGACCTGCGGGTCGTCGATCCGCGGACGCGCCGCACGGCCTCGAACGCGGGCGGCCACGAGCACTAGGCGGACGCCCACAACGCGCCAGACGGCCTGCCGGAATCGCCACGAGCGAGGCAGGCGAACCCGTTCGGAACGGGAGCGATCCCGTCCGAAGTCCGCCGCGCCGGTCGCCGATCCCCTCAACGGCGCCGGCGTGGCGGTTCAATCGACCTGAGGAGAAGAAACCATGAGAAGCAAGTTCCCGCTCGCCGTCCTTTCGGCGGCCTTCCTGGCGATCGCGGCGCCTGCATGGGCGCAGTCCGTGAAGGGGACGGTGACGAAGGTAGACCCGGCCGCGGGCAAGGTCACGCTCGACCACGCGGCGATCCCGAAGCTCGACATGGATGCGATGACGATGGCGTACCCCGTCAAGGATCCCGCGATGCTCAAGGATCTGAAGGCCGGCGACAAGGTCGATTTCGACGTCGCGGAGGCCGGCGGCGCGTACACCGTCACGAAGATCCAGAAGACGAAGTAGCGCCCTGGAGGGAAGCCCCGTGCGGCTTCCGCCCGGTCCCGCGCGAGGGCTTCGGAGCCCTGAGATGGAGCAACCATGCGACGCCTGATCCTGTCCACCGCGCTCGCGGCCGCGCTCGTCGGCCCGATCCCGCAGCACGCCGGCGCGCAGCCCGCCAAGGGCGCGCCCGCAGCCCTGGAGCGGGCGCGCGAAACGATGTCGAACCGTTTCCGGGACACGAAGCTGACCGGCGACCCGGACCGGGACTTCGCGGAGCTGCTGATCGCCAGCTACGAGGAGACGTTGTTCCTGGCCAAGACGCAGCTCGACTACGGCGGAGACCGGCAGCTGCGCGAGCTCGCGCAGAAGATCCAGGACGAGCAGCAGGCCAAGATCGACGCCCTGAAGCAGTGGCAGGTCCGCAGCCGCGAGGCCGGCTACCGGCCGCAGCCGAACCAGACGCCGTCGGGCGAGGGACCGTTGGACCGTCGAGCGAAGGGCGACCCGGCCCAGGGTCAGCCGGAAACGCCCCCCGCGGAGAAGGCGGCCCCGCAGCCGGCTCCGCAGGCGACGCCGTCGAACGCCCCGCTCGTCGCCGGAACCGTCAAGAAGGTCGACGACGCCGCGGGCAAGGTGACCCTCGACCACGAGACCATCCCGAACATCGGGATGGACGCGATGACGATGGCCTACAAGGTCCAGGACCCGGCCATGCTCAAGGGCCTGAGGCCCGGCGAGCGGGTGCGGTTCTCGGCCGACCGCGTGAACGGTTCGATCGCCGTCACCCGCATCCAGAAAGCCAAGTAGTGGGATACGGCCGGAACGTCCCACGCCCGGCGGCACCTCGCGCCCTGGGCGTCCTCCTCGGCCTCGCCGCCGTTGCCGGCGCCGGGGCGGCCGCGGCGGAGGGCACCACGGGACCATCCGCGACGGCCACGGCCCCCGGGAACGCCAAGGCCCGCGGTCGCACCGCCTATGGCGAACTCCTCATGCGGGAGGCGACGGCACGCGGGGTCCCGCCCGCGCTCGCCGAGGCGGTCGCGTTCGTCGAGAGCGGCTACGACGCCGGGGCGGTCGGAACGGTCGGCGAACTCGGGTTGATGCAGGTCCGGCCGGCCACGGCGGCGATGCTCGGTCATCGCGGGCCGGCCGCGGAACTTCTCGACCCTGCCACGAACATCCGCTTCGGCGTCGCCTACCTCGCACGGGCCTGGAGCCTCGCGGGCGGCGATGTCTGCCGTGCCCTGGCCAAGTATCGTGCCGGCCACGGCGAGGAGCGCATGACGCCGCACTCCGTCGATTACTGCCGGCGCGCCCACGACCGGCTGGCCGCCATGGGGTCGCCGCTCGCGGCGGTCGCGGCGACGGCCGGTCCCGGCATCCCGCGGACATCCGCATCGAAAACCCGCGCGGCGCCGACGGCCGTCATGTTCCTCGCGAACCGGTTCTGGGCCGCGCACGTCGCGCGCGTCCGGGCCGTCGAGATCCGGACCGCCCGGATCATGGAGGGCGGCTGATGCGGCCCGAATGGGCGGCGCTCCCGCCGCTCCCCTGGGTGCGCCGGAAGGCGCCGGTCACCCGTGCGCGTCGACGCATGGCCGCCCTGGTGCGCCGGCGGCGAATGGAGGGAGGCTCGGCATGACGTTCAAGCCTTACCCGCACGCGCGCGGCGACGGCTCCCTCGGCGATGGCTTGGCGATGCTGCGCGCCAGGGTGGCCCGGCGCATCGCCCTGGGCCCCTACTCCAGGCGGGTCTCGATAGGTTTTGGGCGGAACCTGTCGGTCGCCATCGAACCGCCGGTCGCCAAAATCCCGGTGCGATTGCGCGACTTCCGGCCGGACGACCTCGCGGCCCTCTTCCCCTCCGGCGGCGACGAGGCGGCGAAACGCGAACGCGATGACGTCGAGTGGCGATTGCGTGCCGCCGCGCACGGCGTCCTGCCGAGCCGCTGCTACGTGCTCGAAGAGGTCAGGTCGGGCCGCCCGTGCCACGTCCAGTGGCTCACCGACCCGGGTTACGGCGACGCGGTCCGTCGGTCCGGGGCCCTGCCGGTTCTGGCAGCCGACGAGGCCATGCTGGAGAACGCCTTCACGCCGAAGGGCTTCCGCGGCCTGGGCGTCATGGCCGCCGCCGTGTACCTGATCGCCGAACGCGCCCGGTCACTGGGCAAGGGACACTTGGTGGCCTTCGTCGACGCCGACAACGCCGCCTCCCTCAAGGCGGTCGAACGGGCGGGCTTCAGACCCTGTTCGATCCGCACGAGACGCCAGTTCGCCTTCGGGACGTTCCGAACCGTCCGATTCGAACCGCGGGCGGGGGCCGTGGGTCGCGGCGCGCGCGCCACGCCGCGGGACGAGGGCTACGGCGCTCACCCAGGGGACGGCATCCAGTCGGAGGTGGACGCACGAGAGGCGGAGCCGCCGGATGCCGACTGAGCCCATCAATCACGCCGGGCCGCGAAGCGCGCCCTCCCCTCCCGGACATTCGGACCGATCCGCCCCGTGACGGCAATCGAAGCCATCCACGCACTCGCCCACAGGCTCACGGGCCTCGACTACCCACACGGCCACTGGTGGATCGTCGCCGATGCCCTCCTCGTCTTCGTCGTGGCGCCTGTGTGGACCGCGTGGCTCGTCGGCCGCGCCGCGCTGCGCCGCCGTCGGCGGACGGCGGATGCTGTCGCCGCGGCGGGAGCCACCGATGCCCTGCGGGACGCCCCGTCCCGTGGCCGTCGGCATCGCGGCTTCGCGCTCCGGCCGGGACGGCGCCTGGAGGCATACGTCCTGGGTGCCACGGCGGGCATCCAGGTCCGCTTGGTCTTCCTGTCTCTCGCCACGCTGCCGGCCGCATGGCTGACCCTTGAGATACCCAAGCACATCGTCAACCACACGCTCGACGACGCGCGGGGCGACGGGCATCCCGGCATGACGTTCCTGGGACTCCCCCTCGGCCGCACGGAACTCCTGTTCGCCCTGTGCGCCGGCTACCTCGCCGTCCTCACCGTGAACGGCCTCCTGAAGTACGCGGCGAACCGGGTCCGCGGACGCGTCAACGAGCGGGTCGTGCGACGCCTGCGCCTGGCCGTCCTGCGGCGCGTGCGGACGGAGCGCTCGGTCGAACGCCGCACGACGCTCTCCGCCGTGGCGGTCCAGGAAGTCGAGCCCATCGGCTACTTCGGCGGCAGCCTCGTCGCGGTCCCCATCGTGCAGGGGGGCGTGCTGGTCACGAGCGTCGCCTTCCTCCTGCTCCAGGACGTCGCCCTTGCCTTCGCCGCGCTGATCATGCTGCCGGTGCAGCTTACGGTCCTGCCGCGCCTCCAAAGGCGTCTGAACGCGAAGGTCCGGCAGCGCGTCCTCGCCACGCGGACGCTGGGCGCCCTCGTCACCACGCCCGAGGTCGCCGGGCGTCCGGGCCTCGCCCCTTCCGCGGCGGAGCGCGATGCATCCGCCTCGTCGTTGCGGCGCCACATGGCGCACGTCGAGGAGCTTGAGCGGCTCCGCGTCGCCATCAACGACATGAAGGGCGGCATCAAGAGCCTGTACAATTACACGTCCAACCTCACGCCGTTCTTCTTCTTCCTGATCGGCGGCTATCTCGTCGTGCAAGGCCGCCTCACGCTCGGCGCCCTGGTGGCGGCGCTCGCGGCCTACAAGGAGATCGCGCCCGCCCTCAGGGAGCTGTTCGATTTCGCCCAGGATTGGTCGGACGCGGCGGCGCGCTTCGCCGAGGTCACGCGGGCCGTCGACCTTCCGGCTGCCGTTCAGCCAGGCATCACGAGGTCGGTTTCGGCACGGGAGGCGGCCTAGCCGACGGGCGCCCAACCTGTGCCGTTCCCCGACCGCGGCCTCCCCCCGCTCCGCCTCCCGGGGCCCGCACCATACGAGGTCCTGGCGCGGCCGCCCCCGGTAGCGAAGGCGACCGCGGCCCTCGGGGCTCCACCGTCGGTGCTTCCGGCCACGGCGACGTCGCGTGCCCTAAGGCCGTCCGGCGCGGCTCGGCCGGCGGCGATGCGAGCACGCTCCGGATCACGCCGGCGTTCGAGCCGAGCGAAGCGGTCGCGGGGCCGGGTCGGTCGCGGCGTCCAGACTCATCCGGGTGCGCCGACGTGCCTCGACGGAACTAGGAGTGGGGCGATGAGGATCGGGGAGGTGGCACGCGCCTGCGGGATCTCGCCCAAGATGATCCGCTACTACGTGCGGACGGGCCTGATCCCGACACCGACCCGGTCGGTGTCGGGCCTTCGGGTTTACGCCGAGGACGAGGTGCGCAGGCTGCGGTTCGTGCACGCGCGGCATCCGTCGATAGTCGCGCCGCCGCTGGCTGCCATGGGGCGCGCGTGCGCCACGTTCACAATCCTACGATTCTGGGCAGGTTTCTGGCTGCTGCGCCGGCAGTGTTTTTGTCCTTAGCGCGCCAGACTGGGACGCTTTGCATCAGGCGACCCGCACGGCGTTCGGATGGGTTTGCGCAAGCCGACCTCGGTTTTGGCGCAGCGCCGCTCACCGGGTGGGCGTGATGGAGCTAAACAGTATGGCTGCTCAGCCCTTGCAGCAGCTCGCCGGTTCATTTCGTTCCTGAGCTTCCTGGATCGGCGGGCACGGGACATCGCCGTACGAGCAGAATACACAGCAATCGCCCTTCTTCGGGCGGAGCAGAGTGCCGCAGCCAGGGCATTCGTAGAAGAACTGGCAGGCGTCGGTCGGCATCGTTTCCGAAGCCCGGTGCCCACAATGCGGACAGGTCAGGATCGAGATCAGCTTCATCAGGCTGTCCGTAGCATCTTGATCAGGGCGGGCTCAAAGTAGCTCCCGGCCGCAGCGGCGGCGATGAACAGCGTGGCGAGGCTGAGAAGCACCAGGGGGGCGGATGACCGACGCGGAGCTGGGCATGATCCATCCGGCCCGCAAGCAGCCCGTCGCCGCCGCGCGTAGAAGAACCAGCCGGCGATGACCGCCAGGACGCTGACGAGCATCAGCGGCGTGCGAAGAGAGGCGAGCACGCCGAGGACCGTGAAGACCCCAGCACCGATCCCGAGGCCGCCCAAGACTATGGGCAGCACGCAGCACGACGAGGCCGCCAGGGCACCGAGCCCCGTGATGGCGCCGAGCGCAGCGATGCTGCCAACGCTGACCGCGGCCGGTTCGTGGACGGGTCGTTCGGCAGGCGGTGTCTGATCGAGGGTCATGTCTCGTATCCATCGTGATCCTCGGCTACCCTGCATCCTGTAGCCACTACAGGATCAAGGGCGATCTTCATGGGTACGGCTAAGGGGGCGCGAAGCGGGGCCCTGACCATCGGTCAATTGTCGCTGCGGACCGGCGTCAACATCGAGAACATCCGGTACTTCGAGAAGGTCGGCCTACTCCCTTCGCCCCCGCGCACCGAGGGTGGCCATCGGTCCTACGGCGTTGAGCACGAGCGCACCCTGGCCTTCATCCGTCGCGGACGCGAACTTGGCTTCACGCCGAACGAGGTTCGGGCGCTGCTCGAACTGCGTCGGCCTGGTAAGGCAACCTGCCGCGAGGGACAGGGGATCGCGAGGCACCACCTTGACCGGGTGCGTGCGAAGATCGCGGACCTGTCAAGGCTCGAACGTCTCCTGGCCGAAACCATCGAGCAGTGCCCCGGTGGGGCGGCTCCTGGATGCCCGGTGCTCGATATGATCGACCCCGCCGAGTGAGCTTCGGAGCACCCATCCGACGCCTGCATCCTCGGTAGACCCAGAGGCCCCCACCGTCGGTCCGCTCCGGCCGCGAACCAGAGCGGTTACAGGAAGCGGTCCTGGCATTCGGTTGCTTCAAACCTCGAATGTTCGGAAGTCCCAATCACGGCTGAGCCCGGCCCTCCCGAAATATCATGTCGTCTTCCTGATCGAATGTCGACGACGATGCGCTCCGGGGCCGGGCTCCCTGCTTCGCTTCCGGCCTTGTGGGACGCCGGCTCCGGGTAGCGCGGTGGCCCTCATCCTCGCAGCAGGCATGGTCCGAGAGGACCTCGATGACACGGCACTCGCCGACCCGGCCTTGGCCGCACGCGTCGGTCATGCGGGCGAGCTCGCCCTTCAGGGCCATGAGCCGCTCGATGCGGCGCTCGACCTCGGCCATGTGACGCCGGGCGATCTTGTCGACCTCGGCGCAGGAGCGGTCGGGCTGGGCGGCCAGCGCCAGTAACTCACGGATGGCGTCCACCTCGAAGCCGAGCTCGCGCGCGTGGCGGATGAAGGCCAGGCGCTCGATGTCAGCCCGCCCATAGCGGCGGCGGCCGCCTTCCGTCCGCGGCGGCGGCGGCATCAAGTCGGCCGTCTCGTAGTAGCGGATGGTCGTGGCGAGCACGCCGGTACGCCGCGACAGCTCGCCTATCGACAGCTCCATTTTTCCGCTTGCTCCTCTAGTCGCTGGAGGAAGTAGGCAGTCGTCCACGACTTGGAAAGGAGGCGTCATGGCCAAGGAGTGCTGCGGCTCGACCGTTGGCTGTCAGGCATCGAGGGCGGAACGTGCGCATCCGGCGGCGCCGCCGCAGCTCGTCGCGGGGGGCGATTGCGGCACGGGGGATGCCTGCGGCTGCTCTGGGGGCGTGCCCGTCTTCGACGGGGTCGACCCGCGCTACAAGCGCGTGCTGTGGACGGTCATCGCCGTCAACGGCGCCATGTTCCTGACCGAGATGGCCGCCGGGCACCTTGCCGGCTCGCAGGCGCTCCAGGCCGACGCCCTCGACTTCCTGGGCGACACGGTCACCTACGGCCTGAGCCTCGCGGTCATCGGAGCGTCCCTCAGGGCTCGGGCCACGGCGGCGCTCGCCAAGGGGCTGTCCCTCAGCGTGATGGCAGTCTGGGTCTTTGGCTCGACTGCCTACCACGTCCTGGTGCTCGGGGTGCCCAAGGCCGAGGTCATGGGCGTCATCGGGCTGATGGCCCTGGCAGCCAACCTCGGCTCGGTACTGCTGCTGCGCCCCTACAAGGACGGCGACGCCAACGTGCGCTCGGTCTGGCTGTGCTCGCGCAACGACGCCATCGGCAACGTCGTGGTGATGGTGGCTGCGCTCGGTGTCTGGGGTTCCGCGTCGGCCTGGCCCGACCTCGCCGTCGCGGCGGTGATGGCCGGCATCTTCCTGACCTCGTCGGTGCAGATCCTGCGGCAGGCCTGGGCGGAGTATCGCGAAGGCGCCGTCACGACGCGAACCGCGGCGTCCGGATAAGGCGCGCACCGATCCGCGTACAGACCAAGACGGATACAGGGACGACCATGACATCACACGACGCACGCGCAGGACATGATCACGGATCGCATGACCACGACGGCGAGGCGGGTCACGACCATGCCGGGCATTCCCATGGGCCAGGGCACAGCCATGCCCCCGCAAGCTTCGGGACGGCATTCGCCATCGGCATCGCGCTCAACGTCGGCTTCGTGGCCGTCGAGGCGACCTACGGGGTCCTGGCGAACTCGGTGGCCCTGCTCGCCGATGCCGGCCACAACCTCTCGGACGTGCTCGGCCTCATCGTGGCCTGGATCGCGACGGTGCTGGCCAGGCGGGCCCCGAGCGCGCGGTTTACCTATGGGATGAAGGCCTCGTCGATCCTGGCGGCCCTTTTCAACGCCGTGTTCCTGCTGGTCGCCGTCGGCGCCATCGCGTGGGAGGCGATCCAGAGGTTCGGTGAGCCCGTCCCGGTCGCAGGCAAGACCGTGATGGTCGTGGCCGCAATCGGCATCCTGGTGAACGGCATCACCGCGTGGCTGTTCGCCTCCGGGGCCAAGGGCGACATCAACATCCGCGGGGCGTTCCTGCACATGGCGGCCGACGCCGCCGTCTCGGCCGGGGTGGTCATCGCCGGCCTCGTCATCCTCTACACCGGATGGACGTGGCTCGATCCGGTGGTGAGCCTCGCCATCGTGGCCGTCATCGTCTGGAGCACGTGGGGGCTCCTGCGAGACAGTCTTACGCTGTCCCTCGCCGCCGTCCCGCCGGGCATCGACCCGGTCGCCGTACGCCGCCACCTCGAAGGGCTGCCCGGCGTCGCGGCCCTGCACGACCTGCACATCTGGGCGATGAGCACCACGGACACCTGCCTCACGGCGCACCTCCTCATGCCCGGCGGCCGTCCCGACGACGCCTTCCTGATGGCGGCGGCCACCGGCATCAGGGAGCGGTTCGGCATCGGCCACACGACCCTCCAGGTGGAGACGAGCGAGGCCACCGCCTGCGCCCTGGCTCCGGACCACGTGGTCTGAGCGCGGCATGCAAGCCTGGTCCTATACCCTGATCCCCGCCGCGGCCGCCGTCGTCGGCGCGGCGGTGGCGGTCAACCTGCGGCCGGGCCCCGTCCTGGTCAGCGCCATCCAGCACTTCGCCGCGGGCGTCGTCTTCGCGGCGGCCGCGGGCGAGATCCTGCCCGACGTCAAGCATGCCGGATCGCCCTGGGCCATGCTGGTCGGGGGCGCGCTCGGCGTCGCCGCGATGCTCCTCGTCCGTATCCTGGAGAAGCGGGTGAAGGGGCCGGCCGGGCTGATGTCGGTCACCGGCATCGACATCCTGGTGGACGGCCTCGTCCTCGGCATCGCCTTCGCGGCCGGGGCGAAGGCCGGCATCCTGCTCACCGTCGCGCTGACCATCGAGGTGCTGTTCCTGGGACTAACCGTGGCGAACGAACTCGGCGAGGGCGGCGCGTCGAAGGGCAAGGTGGTCGGCCTGACGGCCGCCCTCGTGCTGCTGCTCCCGCTCGGAGCCCTGCTCGGCGGGCCCGTCGGCTCGCTGCCCGCCGCCGTCCAGGCCGGCTTCCTCTCCTTCGGCCTGATCGCCTTGCTGTACCTCGTGACCGAGGAACTCCTCATCGAGGCGCACGAGACCGAGGACCGCCCCTGGGTGACGGCGATGTTCTTCGCGGGCTTCCTGCTGCTGCTCCTGCTCGACGGGATGATCGGCTAGGCTGTATCCGGAATGCTTGCCGCGGGCGAAACCAGGTCCCTCCCGGACGAGGCCCACATCCTGCTCGTCGAGGACGACGACGGCATGCGCGTGCTCGTCGGCCGCATCCTGCGGGAGAGCGGCTTCCGGGTCACGGGCTGCCGCGGCGGCGCCGAGATGTGGTCGCTCCTGCCCGACACGCCGGTTGACCTCGTCCTCCTCGACGTCATGCTGCCGGGCGCGTCCGGGTTCGACCTGCTCAGGGCCCTGCGGGCGAAGGGCACCGTCCCGGTCATCATGCTGAGCGCCCGCAACGAGGAGGCGGACCGGGTGCTCGGCCTGGAACTGGGCGCCGACGACTACGTCGCCAAGCCGTTCGGGCGCCCAGAACTCCTCGCCCGGATCCGGGCGGTGCTCCGCCGGTCGGCGCTCGCGCCGGTGCCGAGCGCGGCGTCGCGGCCGGAATCCCTCGCCTTCGCCGGCTGGCGGCTCGACCTGCGCAGCCGCGCCCTGACCGATCCCGAAGGCGCCGCCGTCGACCTGTCGGGCGCCGAGCACGACCTGCTGCTGGTGTTCCTGGAACACCCGGGCCGGGTGCTCGGCCGCGAGCAGATCCTGGAGATGGGCCGCGGGCGCCTCTCCGCGCCGTCGGACCGCAGCGTCGACACCCTGGTCAGCCGGCTGCGGCGCAAGCTCGAACCGCCCGCGGGGACGGCCGCCGTCATCAAGACGGTGCGGGGCACCGGCTACATGCTGGCCGCCAAGGTCGAGCGGGCATGAGGGGCGTCCTCGGCCTCGCCCGCAGCCTGGAGGGGCGCACCGTCGTCGTCCTGCTCCTGGCCGTGCTCCTCGTCCATGGCGGCGCGCTGGCGATCTACCGCCTCTCGGCGGCGGCCGCCGCCGACGAGGCCTTCGCCACCGAGGTCGCCCGCCAACTCGTCATCGCGCGCGAGGCCGTGTCGCGGCGCCCGCCGGAGGAGCGGGCTGACGAGGCCGAGGCCCTCTCGTCGAACCATTTCGAGATCGGCTGGGACGCCCCAGCGCCGGCTCGCCCCCCGGGGGCGACCGATCCCGCGCTCCGGGACCTGCGCGACCGCCTCCTCGCCCTCGAACCGGTCCTCGGGGCGGGGCTCGCCCTGAACCTGGAGGCGCCGGACGAGCCGCTCCACCGGCAGGACCTGCGCGGGATCATCCCGCTTCCGGACGGGAGCGCGCTGACCTTCCGGTCCGCGCACGCCCCGAGCCTCGTCCCCGTCGCGCCCTGGGCCTCGCTCGCCACCGCCATGGCCATCCTCGTCGGGGTGGCCGCGGTCGTCCTGATGCATCGGATCGCCGGCCCCTTGCGGGAGCTGACCCGGGCCACCGGACGGATCGGCCACGGCGCCCCCGTCCGGGTTCCCGAGATTGGTCCCGACGAGACCCGAGGGATCGGCCGTGCCCTCAACGCGATGCAGGAGCGCATCCACCGGCTGGTCGGCGAGCGGACGCAGGCGCTCGCCGCCGTGTCCCACGACCTGCGAACGCCCATCACCCGGCTCCGCCTGCGCCTCGACCACGTCGAGGACCCGGCCGGGCGCCGCGCCATGGCCTCCGACCTCGACGACATGCAGGCGATGGTCGACGCGACGC
The DNA here is from genome assembly GCF_900116795.1 of Methylobacterium sp. UNCCL125. Lineage (NCBI taxonomy): Bacteria > Pseudomonadati > Pseudomonadota > Alphaproteobacteria > Hyphomicrobiales > Methylobacteriaceae > Methylobacterium > Methylobacterium sp. UNCCL125. The sequence continues at coordinate 87,495 of NZ_FPBW01000014.1, forward strand.
TGGCCTACCTGGGGGGCGACGCCGACCCGGAGCCGCGGCAGGTCACCAACGTCGCGAGCATTTTGATGGGGGTCGCCGACGCCTCCGCGGATGCCGGCCGGGCGGTCGCATACGGAGGACCCGGCCGGGCCCTGGCGACGGTGCGCCCAGTCGCCTTCCGGCGGGCGCTGGAGAACCTCGTGGACAACGGCGTGCGCTACGGCGCGCGGGTGCGCATCGCCCTGGCGGCCGAAGAGACAGCGCTGGTCTTGCGCATCGACGACGACGGGCCCGGCATCCCGGCATGCGACGTCGCCTGCGCCTTCGAGCCCTTCACCCGCCTGGAGGGGTCGCGCAACCGAAACACCGGCGGGACCGGACTCGGCCTGACCATCGCGCGGCGGGCCGTGGAAGCGGAGGGAGGCACGCTCATCCTGACCACGAGGCCGGAGGGCGGATTGCGGGCCGAGATCCGCGTGCCCCGGGCTGGGCGCGGCGGCTGACACACTTCGTCACGAACGCGGCGTCCCGGAGACAAACGGCTTGGCTATCTCGGACTTCGAAGCGGCCGACGCGGTCGGCGCCGAACAGGAGACCGACAGATGAAGCGCACGCTCGCCGCCGTCCTCGCCGCCGGGATGCTGGCCGCGGCCACGGGGTCCGCCTTCGCCGTGGACAGCCACGGCAATGCCTCGAACCCCGAGCGCGCCGTCCCGAACACCGGTGGCGTGTCGGGCGGCCCGGCCCATCGCGACGACCCGCGCGTCAGCGAGGCCCGTGAGAAGCGGCCCGACGGCAAGCCGGCGCATTCGGACAACGACGGGCATGCCCACGGGCACAGCCACGACAAGCCCGGCAAGAAGTGAGCTCGCCGGGCAGGCCGCGGGGGCGGGAGGCGCGGACATGCGGATGCTGCCCCTGCTCGTCGTCTTCGCGCTCCTGGCCGCGGTGATCGGCTACGCGCTCGCCGAGCCTGCTCGGCACGTCGTTCACGATGCGCCGACCCCTCGCGCGTCGTGATGCGCCCGCACCGGCGCGAGCCGGTGCGGGCGACCTCTTCTCGACGCCAGGCGGCGACCTCAGTCGTCGAAGTCGTGATGGTGATGGTGCCGCTCGAACCGGCCCGGCCCGTAATCCTCGCGGCGCGGGTGATGGTGCCGGACCACGACGTCGTCATGGTTGCCGTGGCGGTAGACATCGACATGGTCGTGCGGCCGCCGCTCGCCGTAGCCGTAGCCGCGCTCGTAATACTGGGCCGAGGCCGCGGCCGGCGCGAGGAGGATGGCCGCCGCCATCAAGCCTGCTAGGTGCCGTCGCATCGCTGTCTCCTCCGGGGATTCCTATTGCGGCGGTTTGCGCGGCGGCCGTTGAACAGGTTCTGAGACCGTCGTTCAGGAAGCCGTCACCCCAGGTTCGCCGACGTCCTCGAAATGCGAGGGGCCGGGCCGGACGTCGCTGCCCCCGGCCCGGCCCCGTCGCGATGTCAGCCGCTCAGTGGCGGTGCTCTTCCACGACGGTCTTCTCGTGATGGTCGTCATGATGTTCGTGCACGACCGGCCGGTCGCGATGGTTCTCCTCGACGGTGGTGTGCGTATGGTCGACATCGCGGCGGTGGCCGTCGCCGTGAACCCCGACTCCGCCGGGGCCGACGTCCACGTGCTGGGCGAGCGCACCGACCGGCGCGAGGGCCAGGGCGGCCGCGGCGGCGGCGGCGAACATGATCTTCATCCAAGGATCTCCATGTTTCGCGGTCGGCCGGGAATGCGGCCCCCCGCGAAACCGTTCCCGGATTTTCCTCGCCCGGTATTCGTCTCGGCCGAGCGAGAAACGGCTTGGCCGCTTTCGCGTCGTGACCGCGGCTGACCTTGCATGGCGGCCACAAAATCTGTTCAGACCGGGTTCAAGAGGCCAGGACGATGCCTTGTCCGATCCGGGATAAATCGCGCATAAGGCCGGAGATGGGTTCAGGACGCGGGCATAGCCGCAGGTGGGCGGCACGGGGATGGTGGGCGTTCGCCGCACGCCTGCTCGCGCTCGCCCTCGCCCTGTCCCTCGTCGCGCCCGCCGCCGGCCTCGCCGCCGACGTCGCGTACCACGATGGCGGCGGCAGGCACGTCACGGAGATCGCGAGCATTGAGGCCGCGCCCGACACCGGCGCGACCGACCCCGGCATGGCCTGCCACCTCCATTGTGGCTGCCACCAGGCGGCACCCGCCGTGGCGGACTTCTCGGAGCCGGTCTTCGGGGTCGCCCGGCTGGCCTATGCGCATTTGAGCCAGACGGTTTCCTCCGTCTCGCCGGACCGCCTGCCGAGGCCCCCCCGCGCCTGAGGTGACGCCGCAGAGGCGCGTCCCGAACCCGGAGCCCGCGCTCCGGGCCACTCCTCACGCCACAGAAGCGGGACTGCCGCGTCCGTCCGAACGGCGCCCGATCCCGGCCGAGCAGGTCTCATGCGCATCCTCATCACCGCGGTCCTCGTGGCCGCCGGCATCGTCGTCGGCGCCGCCGTCCCCGCCATATCCGCGTTCGTCCGCGGCCTCCTGACATCGGCCGGGCTGCCGCCGGCCATCCTCACCTTCGCCGCCGGCCCGCCCCCTGGCGGGAAGGCGCCGAAGGACGAGGCCGACCATGCCGAAGGCGACGGCCACGACCACGGCAAGGCCGCCGCGCCGAAGGCCGAGGGAGCCCACGCTCACGGCGAGCACGAGCATTCCGAGGCGGAGGGCGAGGAAGGCCACGTCAAGATGACGGCCGAGCAGGTCGAGGGGCAGGACATCGGCGTCGCCAAGGCCGAGGGCGGGACGCTCTCGCGACACGTCCTGGTGCCCGGCACCATCACGCCCGATACCGACCGGATCGCCCGCGTCCCCGCCCGCGTCGTCGGCACGGTGTCCGAGATGCGCAAGCGCCTGGGCGACGACGTCAGGAAGGGCGAGGTGGTCGCCCTCCTCGACAGCCGGGAAGTCGCCGACGCCAAGAGCGAGTACCTCACCGCGATGGTCCAGTCCGACCTCCAGAAGATCAACTTCGAGCGCCAGCAGAAACTCTTGGCGTCGGCGGCGGCATCCCAGGCGGCGTTCGACAACGCCAAGGCCGTGTTCCAGGAGAACCAGCTGCGCGTCGACCTCGCCCGCCAGAAGCTCTCGGCGCTGGGCCTGAACGCCGCCGAGGTCGCCGCCGCGCAGAAACGCGACGAGGCGACGCCGAACGCCTCGACGCTGCGCCAGTACGAGCTGCGGGCGCCCATCGCCGGCCGCATCGTGGAGCGCAAGGTCGATGTCGGCACGGCGGTGGGCAAGGAGGGCGACCCTGCCGACGTCTACACCGTCGCCGACCTCTCGACCGTCTGGATCGAGCTCGCGGTCCCCACCTCCGACCTCGCCGAGGTCCGGGAGGGCGCGCGGGTCACCGTGAACCGCGGCGGCCGCAGCGAGCAGGGCAAGGTGGTGTTCGTCAGCCCGCTGCTGAACGCCGACACCCGGTCCGCCCGGGTCGTGGTCTCGCTGCCCAACAAGGACATGGCCTGGAGGCCCGGCACCTACGTCACCGCCGAGGTCGAGACCGCGACGGACCAAGTGCCGGTGCGGGTCGCCAAGTCGGCGCTCCAGACCGTCGAGGGCAAGCGCGTCGTCTTCGTGCGCACGGACGAGGGCTTCGAAAAGCGCGAGGTCGAGCTCGGGCGCTCCGACGACGACGGCTTCGAGGTCGTCTCGGGCCTCAAGCCCGGCGAGACCATCGCGGTGGCCAACACCTTCCTCCTCAAGGCCGAGCTCGGGAAGAGCGAAGCCGACCACGACCATTGAGGAAGCCCGACATGATCAGCCGCATCCTCGACTTCTCCGTGCACCAGCGCTGGCTGGTTCTGCTCCTGTCGCTGCTGGCCGCCGGCTTCGGCGGCTACTCGGTCACCAAGCTGCCGATAGACGCGGTGCCCGACATCACCAACAACCAGGTGCAGATCAACACGACGGCGCCGTCGCTCTCGCCCGTCGACATCGAGAAGCAGGTCACCTACCCGGTCGAGACCGCGCTCGCGGGCATCAAGGGGCTCGAATACACCCGCTCGCTCTCGCGCAACGGCTTCTCGCAGGTCACCGCGGTCTTCGCGGAGAAGCTCGACATCTACTTCGCCCGCCAGCAGGTCGCCGAGCGCCTCGCGCAGGTGAGGCGGGACCTGCCGCCCGGCACCGAGCCCAGCATGGGGCCGATCTCGACCGGGCTGGGCGAGATCTACATGTGGTCGATCCATTACGCGAAGCCCGGCGAGCGCACGGTCTCGAAGGCGGGCAAGCCCGGCTGGCAGCCCGATGGCAGCTACCTGACCCCCGAGGGCCAGCGCCTGAAGACCGAGCTGGAGCAGACCGCCTACCTGCGCACCGTCCAGGACTGGATCATCCGCCCCCTAGTCAAGACCGTGTCCGGCGTGGCCGGGGTCGACGGCATCGGCGGCTTCGAGAAGCAGTACCACGTCCAGCCCGACCCGACGCGGCTCGCGTCCCTCGACCTGTCCTTCTCGGACGTCGCCCGGGCGCTGGAGGCCAACAACGCCAACCAGGGCGCCCGCTACCTGGAGGACAACGGCGAGGGCTACGTCGTGCGCGCCGCCGGCCGCCTGGAGAGCATGGACGAGATCGGCGACGTGGTCGTCGCCACCCGGGGCGGCGTGCCGGTGCGGATCAAGGACATCGCCGAGGTCCGCATCGGGCGCGACCTGCGCACGGGCTCGGGCAGCGAGGACGGCCAGGAGGTCGTCGTCGGCACCGCCCTGATGCTGATCGGCGAGAACAGCCGCACGGTGGCTGCCGCGGTCGACGCGCGCATGGAACAGATCCGCAAGAGCCTGCCGCCCGGCGTCGAGGTCCAGACCGTCCTCGACCGGACCCGGCTCGTCGAGGCGACCGTGAAGACGGTGGTGAAGAACCTGTCCGAGGGCGCGGCTCTCGTCATCGTCATCCTGTTCCTGCTGCTCGGCAACATCCGGGCCGCCATCATCACGGCCCTGGTCATCCCGGTCGCCATGCTGATGACCATGACCGGCATGGTCGAGGCGAAGATCTCGGCCAACTTGATGAGCCTCGGCGCCCTCGATTTCGGGCTGATCGTCGACGGGGCGGTGATCATCACCGAGAACGCCCTGCGCCACCTCGCAGAGAAGCAGCAGGAGCTGGGCAGGGGGCTCGACACCGAGGAGCGCCTCCAGACGGTCCGCGCCTCAGCCGAGGAGATGATCAAGCCGTCGCTCTACGGGCAGGCGATCATCATCTTGGTCTACGTCCCGCTCCTGACCTTCACGGGGGTCGAGGGCAAGATGTTCGAGCCGATGGCGCTGACCGTGATCATCGCGCTCGTGGCGGCCTTCGTGCTGTCGCTGACCTTCGTGCCGGCGCTCATCGCCATCGTCATCACCGGCAAGGTCACGGAGAAGGACAACCTCATCATCCGGGCGCTCAAGGCCGCTTACCGCCCGGTGCTCGGCGCGGCGGTCCGGGCGCCGTTCGTCTTCGTCGGCGCGGCGCTCCTGCTGCTCGTCGGGGCGGGCATCCTGTTCACCCGCCTCGGGACCGAGTTCATCCCGCAGCTCGACGAGAAGAGCATCGCCCTCAACGCCACCCGAATCCCATCGACCTCCCTCACCCAGTCGCAGGCGATGCAGCTCAAGGTCGAGAAGGTGGTCTCGAAATTCCCGCAGGTGGCCTACGTCTTCTCGAAGACCGGCACCGCCGAGGTCGCCTCCGACCCGATGCCGCCGAACTCCTCAGACACCTTCGTCATCCTGAAACCCCAGGAGGAGTGGCCCGAGCCGAGCCTGTCCAAGGCCGAGTTGCAGGAGCAGATCGAGAAGGCGGTCGGGGCGCTCGCCGGCAACGTCTACGAGTTCTCCCAGCCGATCCAGCTGCGCTTCAACGAGCTGCTCGCCGGCACCCGGGGCGACCTCGCCGTGAAGGTGTTCGGCGACGAGTTCGAGCCGATGCTGAAGGCGGCCAACCAGGTCGCGGCGGTCCTGAAGGGCATCGACGGCGCCGAGGACGTCAAGGTCGAGCAGACGGCGGGCCTGCCGTTCCTGGAGATCAAGATCAACAAGGCCGAGGCGGCGCGCTACGGCCTGAGCACCGGGGCGATCCAGGAGGTCATCGGCGCGGCCATCGGGGGACGGGACGCCGGCGTCGTGTTCGAGGGCGACCGTCGCTTCCCCATCGTCGTGCGCCTGACCGACAAGGTCCGCGAGGACCGGGAGGCCCTGGAGAACATCCCGGTGCCGCTGCCGGCGGGCCCGAACGGCCGGGCGAGCTCGGTCCTGCTCAAGCAGGTGGCGAGCTTTTCGGTCACCGAGGGACCGAACCAGATCTCGCGCGAGAACGGCAAGCGGCGGGTCGTGGTCACGGCCAACGTGCGCGGGCGGGACATCGGCTCGCTCGTCGCGGAGGCGCAGGCGAAGGTTGGAAGCCAGGTGCAGCTGCCGCCAGGTTCCTACCTCACCTGGGGCGGGCAGTTCGAGAACCTCGCCTCGGCCAAGCGGCGGCTGATGGTGGTGGTACCGGTCTGCTTCTTCCTGATCTTCCTGTTGCTGTACTCGGCCCTGGGCTCGCCGCGGGACGCGCTGCTGGTGTTCAGCGCGGTGCCGCTTGCCCTCACCGGGGGCATCTTCGCGCTTTGGCTGCGCGGCATGCCGGTCTCGGTACCGGCGGCGGTCGGGTTCATCGCGCTCTCGGGCGTTGCGGTCCTCAACGGCCTCGTCATGCTGACCTTCATCAAGCAGCTCGTGGCGGAGGGCCGGCCGAAGCGCGAGGCCATCCTGGAGGGCGCCATGACCCGGTTGCGGCCGGTGGCGATGACGGCGCTGGTCGCCTCGCTCGGCTTCGTGCCCATGGCCATCGCCACCGAGACCGGCGCCGAGATCCAGCGGCCGCTCGCCACCGTGGTCATCGGTGGCCTGATCAGCGCCACCCTGCTGACCCTGATCGTGCTGCCGGCCCTGTACGCCCGGTTCGGCAAGGTTGTCGTCCCGAAGGTCGCGGAGCGGCCGCGGGAGCCGGGGCCACGACACCTCAAGGCGGCGGAGTAGACGAGATGCGACGCGTCCCAACCTGGTTGGCGGCTCCTTTCGCCTTCCTCGCGCTGACGGGTGCGGCTCCGGGCGCGGACGGAGGCGTCGGCGAGGCTCCGTTCGGCCTCGCGTGGGGGCCCGTCGCCGACGTGCCGCGCCCGCTCAAGGCCGACCGCGAGGCCAACCTGACCGCGCTGTACTACCCGCGTGGCTGGCGGCCGGCCGTCGGGTCGGCAACGGCCGAGGTCGTGCTGGTGGTCTGCCGCGAGGAGGGTCTGCAGGAGGTCGTCTGGGTGGGGCTCCCCCTGGCGGGCGAGGAACTCGCGCGCGTGCGCCGCGCCATCCACGACGAAGGGGTGCGCCGCTACGGCGAGCCGACACCGGGGCCATCGGCCGATTCCGAGCTCTGGCCCGGCGGTCGGGCTCTCCTGGCCAGCCGCGAGGCTCCGGACGGGCGGCACGAGCTCGTCATGGCGGCGTTCGGTCCCGGCTACGCGGCCTGCTCGGCCGCCCACCTCGCCGCGACCGGACACCCCGCCGGCGCGCACGTGGCCGAGCTCATCGGCTCCTCCGGCCCCTGAGGCGGCCGGTCCGGGACGGCAACGAAAGACTGGGAGCGACATGGGACACGGACACGCGCACGGCGGCGGCCACGGGCATTCGCACGGCGGCGGCATACCCGCGGGCTCGGCGGCGGGCAGGAACAAGGGGCGCCTAGCCTGGGCGCTCGCCCTGACGCTGACCTACATGGCCGCGGAGGTCGTCGGCGGCCTGCTCACCGGCAGCCTCGCGCTGCTGGCCGATGCCGCCCACATGGTCACGGATGCCGGCGGCCTCGCGCTGTCGCTGCTCGCCATCCACTACGCGGCCAAGGCGCCGTCGCCGGGCAAGAGCTTCGGCTACATGCGCTTCGAGATCCTGGCGGCCCTCGCCAACGCCGTCGTGCTGCTCGGGGTGACGGCCTACATCCTGTACGAGGCCTACCGGCGCTTCTTCGAGCCGACCGAGATCCTCGGCTGGCCGATGATGCTGGTCGCGTTCGTCGGCCTCGGGGTGAACCTCGCCAGCATGAGGCTCCTCGCGGGCGGATCGTCGGAAAGCCTCAACGTCAAGGGCGCCTACTTCGAGGTCTTCTCCGACATGCTGGGTTCGGTCGGCGTCATCGCTGCGGCCCTCGTGGTGATGGCGACGGGCTGGCGATGGGTCGATCCGCTGGTCGGCGCCGGCATCGGCCTGTTCATCGTGCCGCGCACCTGGCGCCTGTTGAGCGAGGCGCTTCACATCCTGCTGGAGGGAACGCCTCTGGGTGTCGATCTTGCCGCGCTACGAACGGAGATCGAGGCGATGCCTGGCGTGCGGCGCGCCTACGACCTTCATGCCTGGACGCTGACCTCCGGCTTCGACGCGATGAGCGGCCACGTGGTCATGGACGACGTCGCCGCCGGACCCGACCTCATCCGCGCGGTCCGGCGTCTGGTGAAGGAGCGACACGGCATCGAGCACGTCACCGTCCAGGTCGAGGACGAGGCGCTTTCGGCCGAGGCCGCGCGCCTGCCCGTGTGACGGCGAGCATCCGGCATGAGTAAGAAATCGGCGCGGCTGCAGACCGAGTGGGCGCCAAATCCTCGGCGCAAGCGACGGGTCAGGCCATACGTCCGCAAAGCCGCGGATCGAATGATGATAGCGATCTGTATCGGATTGCCTCTGGCCGTATTGTTTCTCCAATACTTCAAGCACCTCAGGAAGTGATGCCTGAGTAATGATGCTTGACTATGCAAGGTGTTTTCAATGAATGATCTACAAACGCACCATTTTGCCGTGACGACAACGGCGATGCTTGCGGTTGTGAGAACATCGACCATCGCCATGATGACCCTTCTCATGCAAAAACTTTCAGCACCTGAACGGGAAGAGGTTTTCGCAGAGATCGCGGCGACAATCGGTGAGTTGCCCCCGGATTATTCCCAGGCAGGCCCCGTGGGGACCAAGTTCTACGAAGAGGTGGTGGCCGAGGCGCCGGCGCTCGCGAAGGCATTCGTCCAAGATTTGCGTAGATCTCTTGGTTGAAATCCGATGAGACCATTTATCAGTTATCGAGTGTTGGTGACGGAGAGCAGAGGTCCCGCGGACCTGACGCGCCTGTCGCCTTTTCTGTGCTCGGTGCCCGGCCCGTCACTGAGGCTTAGGCGTCTCCGTATCGAGTGCCAACTGGGCATGGCGGATCTTCCTGGCGACACCGCGCCTGCGCGGGTTGCTCGCCCTGAATTTCGCCGTCGCGGCGGCCGGCGCCATGGTCATCGTCAATACCGTGGTAATCGTCCAGGCCCTGCTCGGACGCCCCCAGCACGACGTCGCCCTTGCCCTTGGACCCTTCGGCGCGGGCTCGATGGCCGCCGCCCTGGTCCTACCGCGGGTCCTGGACCGCCTGTCCGACAGGGGTGTGATGCTGCCGTCCGCGGCCTTCCTCGGAGTCGTCCTCGTCGGGGTCGCTGCCCTGACCTGGTGCGGGGCCATCGGCTGGCCCGTACTGCTCGGGACCTGGCTCGTCCTTGGGATCGGCTACTCCGCCGCCCAGTTCGCGCTCTCGCACGCGTCGTGGCTCCTCACTTACCCGCTGGCGGGCTGCCTCGGCGCTGCCGTCGGGATGCCCGCGACCCTGGCGGCACTCGGCGCCCTGACCGTCGCGGGCGTCGCGGCGGCGGCCATGCTTTGGCCTGCATCCGACCCGGACGTCGTCGCACATGCCCACGCGGACCTCGACCCGTCCCACCCCCACGTGCGGGGGATCGGTCAGGGCCGGCACGAGCATGCTTTCGTCATCGACGACCTGCATCGGCAATGGCCGTCCAGGGCGAATTAGGAACCACACGGCGAGCGTTGGAACGGCGACGCTCAGGGGGGGGCGTCGGGTGCCGGACATCCCTCATCCGATGGTCTGTCGGGGGCCGTGAGGATTGCGTCGCGGCAGGTCCGCATCGAGGGGAACACGGCATGAGGACGTTGCTCGGATCCTGGCAGCTGTGGGCGCTGCTTTCTGCCGCCTTCGCGGCGTTGACCGCGATCTTCGCCAAGGTCGGCATCGAGAACGTCAATTCCGACTTCGCCACCTTCATCCGCACGGTCGTCATACTCTGCGCCCTCGGCGCCATCCTGGTCGGCACGGGCCAGTGGGTACCGGTCGGGTCGGTCTCGGCCAGGACCTACGTGTTCCTGGTGCTCTCGGGCCTCGCCACCGGCGGCTCATGGATCTGCTACTTCCGCGCCCTCAAGCTCGGCGAGGCCAGCCGCGTGGCCCCGGTCGACAAGCTCAGCGTCGTGCTGGTGGCCGTCTTCGGGGTCGTCTTCCTCGGCGAACGTCTATCTCCACCGAATTGGCTCGGCGTCGCCCTCATCGCCGCCGGGGCCGTGCTCGTCGCCTATCGAGGATGAAGCCGGCGGGAAGGGATGCGTCGCGGCGCAGTCCAGGGCGAGGGCTCGAAACCGGACGGACCGACCGATGCGCGTGCTGTTGATCGAGGACGACCGGATGATCGGCGAAGGGCTGTCGAACGGCCTCTCGGCCGAGGGCTATTCCGTCGATTGGGTCCGCGACGGCGGCGAGGCCGAGACGGCCCTGCTCAACGGCAGCCACGCGCTCGCGCTGCTCGACCTCGGCCTGCCGGGCGGGGACGGACTTCGGGTGCTTCGATCCGCCCGGGCGGCCGGGATCGACACGTCGGTGCTCATCATCACGGCGCGGGACGGCCTCGAAAGCCGCGTCGCAGGCCTCGACCTCGGGGCGGACGATTACCTGGTCAAGCCGTTCGAGATGCGCGAGCTGCTCGCCAGGATGCGGGCCATCCTGCGCCGTCGGGCCGGGCGGGCGAGCGCGCGGCTCGTGGCCGCCGAGACCGAACTCGACACGGAAAGCCACGTCCTGTCCCACGCCGGGACCGTCGCGGTCCTGTCGGCGCGCGAATACGCCCTCATGCACGCCCTGATGGAGCGACCGGGGCGCATCCTCTCTCGTGCGCAGATCGAGGAACGCATCTACGGGTGGGGCGAGGAGGTCGAGAGCAACGCGGTGGACGCCCTGATCCTCACGGTCCGTCGAAAGGTCGGCAAGGGCGTGATCCTGAATGTCCGCGGCGCGGGCTGGATGGTACCCAAGCCATGAGGGCCGCCTCCCTGCGCCGCACGACGCTCGTCTGGATGACCGCCCTGCTCGCCGGAATCGGCTTGGCCGCGATGGTCGCGGCCTATGCCCTCGCGCGGATCGAGGCGGCCGATTTCCTCGACGGGCAGTTGCGGCAAGTCGCCCTCAACGCCGGTCCCGGGCTAACGGACGCGGACGCGCCGCCCGCCGCCGACCAGGACCCGGAGGACCAACTCGCCGTCACCATCTGGAAGGACGGGCAGGTCCTGCGCGACGACCGCGGCGTCGACGTCCGCCACCCCGGCCGCACGGGATATGCGAACGTCGTCATGGGCGGCGAGCTCTGGCGCACATACACGACCGCCAACGGCACAACGACGGTCCGGGTCGCCCAGCGCGACGTCGTGAGGGCGGAGTTCGCACGCAATGCGGCGCTCGGTGCCGTGGCCCCCCTGCTGCTCCTCGTCCCGCTGTCGTGGATCGTCGTCGGCTGGGCGATGAACCGGGCGCTCGGGCGGCTCGACGGCTTGGTGCATGACCTCGCCGGGCGCGGCGCCGCCGCCCAAGGCCCCTTGCCGACGCGCGGCGTGCCGACGGAGGTGGCGCCCCTCGTCGAGGCCATGAACGGGCTCATCCTTCGCCTGCAGGCCGCTCTGGCCGCCCAGAAGCGGTTCGTCGCCGACGCGGCGCACGAACTGCGTACGCCGCTCGCCGCGATGCAGATCCAACTCGACTCCCTCGGCGGGCCTGCCGGTGGCGGGAGCGACGCGCGGCGTACGGCGCTGGCGGACGGCCTCCGGAGGGCGAACCGGCTGGTGGATCAACTGCTCCGTCTCGCCCGGCTCGACGACGGTGCCGAGGCGCGTCCTGCATCCGTCGACCTCGGCCAGCTCCTGCTCGACTGCGTCGCCGACCACGTCGTGCTCGCCGAGCGCAAGGACATCGACCTGGGCGTGCATATCGAGACACCCGCGACGCTTCACGCGTCGGAGGACGAGGTCCGCGTCCTGTTCGCCAACCTCGTCGACAACGCCCTGCGCTACACGCCGTCCGGAGGCCAGGTCGACGTCCGTCTGCTGAACCGGGACGGTGCGTGCGTCGTCACGGTTCGGGACACCGGCTGCGGGCTGCCGCCGGGAAGCGAGGGCCGCCTGTTCGACCGCTTCTTCCGGGCCGCGCCACCGGAAGTCGAAGGCACAGGGCTCGGGCTCGCCATCGCCCGCCGCATCGCGGAGCGCAACGACCTCGGCCTGACGGTCGAAAACCGACGTGACGGGCAGGGGACCCTCGCAACCGTCAGACTGCCGGCCTGAGGCCGAGCCTGCGGCTCCTTTGGACGAAGCTCATTCTGCCCTCATTCTGGCTCGCTATCACCGTGCCCGACCATGACGGACGGGAGACGGGGATGAGCGAGATCCAGCGCCAGGTCTTGAACAAGGTACCGGAGGTCTCCGCGGCCTTCTGGGTCATCAAGATCCTGTCCACGACCGTCGGCGAGACCGGCGCGGACTACCTCGCGGTGAACGTCGGCCTGGGTGCCGCCGTCACCGCCACCGTCACGGCCGGCCTCCTCGCGGCCGTCCTCGCCCTGCAGGTGCGCGAGCGGCGCTACGTGCCCTGGACCTATTGGTCGACCGTCGTCCTCGTCAGCGTGGTCGGCACGCAGGTCACCGACATCCTGACCGACAAGCTCGGCGTGAGCCTCTTCGTCAGCACCGGCGTGTTCGCGACCGCCCTCGCCGCCGTGTTCGCCCTCTGGTACGCGACCGAGCGGACGCTCTCGATCCACGCCATCGTGACCCGACGCCGCGAGGCGTTCTACTGGCTCGCCATCCTCCTGACCTTCGCGCTCGGCACGGCCGCGGGCGACCTGGCCACGGAGGCGCTGGGGCTCGGCTTCAATCTCGGCGTCGTCATCTTCGGCACGATCCTGGCCGCCCTCGCCCTCGCCTGGCGCCTCGGCGCGAACCCGGTGACGACCTTCTGGCTCGCCTACATCGTCACGCGCCCCCTCGGCGCATCGCTGGGCGATCTGCTGTCGCAGGCACGGGAATACGGCGGCCTCGGCTTCGGCACGGCCTCCACCAGCCTCGCCTTCTTCGCCGTCATCGTCGCCCTGGTGACGTCCCTGAGCCTCGTCTCCGGACGCCCTGGCGAGCCGGCCGGACAGCGGCGGGCCTGACCGTCCGCCGCCTCCCGCATCCCCATCCTCCAGTCCTTCCAACGCCGCACGACACGGAGCGAACGACCATGCGAAACATCCTCCTCGCCGCCATCGCCGCGACGGTCATCGGTGCCACGGCCGCCCCCCTGGGCCTGCTGGCGATGCAGGACGCCGCTGTCGGAGCGACGCCCAAGGCGATGGCGGCCTCGAAGCTTGGCGACCTCTCCAAGTTCCGGTCCATCGTCGTCGACGTGAAGGCGATGACCGACCGGGGCGACCTCGCCGCCGCCAAGACGCACATTAAGGACCTGGAATTGTCCTGGGACGCGTCCGAGGCCGGCCTGAAGCCGCGAGCCGCCGCCGACTGGCACGTCGTGGACAAGGCCATCGACCGCGCCCTCGACGCGCTGCGGGCGTCGAACCCCGATCCGGCCGCCTGCCGTCGCGCGGTCGACGACCTGCTCGCCATCATCGACCAGACCCACACCGCCTGAGCCGGCACTCGCTTTCCCACGGCAGCCCGATGCAACCGACCGAGCGACCCGGACACGTCGAACCCGCCAAGGTGCCTGAAGCCACCGCCGGGTTCTGGGCCATCAAGATCGTGGCCACGACCCTGGGCGAGGTCGGCGGCAACGCCGTCACGTTGACGCTCGGCCTCGGCTATCTCGCCGGCACGGCGATCTTCGGGGCCGCCCTGGCGGTGCTGCTCGCCGCACAGGTCCGGGCGGACCGCTTCCAGCCGCTCCTGTACTGGGCCGTGGTCACCGCGACGACGCTCGCAGGCACGACCCTCGCCGACTTCTGCGACCGGTCCCTCGGCATCGGCTACGCGGGCGGGTCCCTGGTGCTGCTCGGATCGGTCGTCGCGACCCTGATCCTGTGGAAGCGCACGCTCGGCACGGTCGCCGTGGAGACGGTGCGGTCCCCGCGGGCCGAAGGTTTCTATTGGGCCACGGTCATGTTCTCCCAGACGCTCGGCACCGCGTTGGGCGACTGGATGGCCGACAGCAGCGGGCTCGGGTACAACGGGAGCGCGCTCCTCATCCTCGTCGCGCTGGCCGTGGTCACGGCCCTCCATCTGCGTACGCGCGTTTCCAGGCCGATGCTGTTCTGGACGGCGTTCGTCCTGACGCGGCCGCTCGGCGCCACCCTCGCCAACTCGCTCGACAAGCCGGTCGCTTCCGGCGGCCTGGGCATCGACGACATCACGATCTCCGGCGTCCTCGCGATCGTCATGGTCGGGCTCGTCCTCCTCATCCCGCAGCGTGCCGGTCGCCGGGCGGCCTGCGCCGACGCGCCGTCAGGTTTCCCCTCGAAGAAGGAGCAGGTCCGATGGACGACCGTTACGAACGCGCCCTGAGCAAGGTACCCGAGGTCACGCTGGGCTTCTGGATCGTCAAGATCCTGGCCACCACGCTCGGGGAGACCGGCGGCGACACCGTCACCATGACCCTCGATTGGGGCTATCTCGCCGGCACCGCCCTGTTCGCCGTGCTGCTGGTCGGGCTCGTGGTCGCCCAGATCATGTCGAAGCGGTTCCACCCGGTCCTGTACTGGTCCACGATCGTCGCCTCGACCACCTTCGGTACGACGATGGCGGACTTCGCCGACCGCTCGCTCGGCATCGGATACACCGGCGGATCGACCCTGCTCCTCGCCTGCCTCGCGGCCGTGCTCGGGCTCTGGTATGCGACCGAGGGCACCGTGTCGGTGGACACGGTTTCGACCCCGCGGGTCGAGGCGTTCTATTGGGGGGCGATCACCTTCTCGCAGACGTTGGGCACCGCGCTCGGCGACTGGCTCGCGGACACCGGCGGCCTCGGCTACGAGGGTGGCGCCCTCGTCTTCGCGGCGGCGCTCGCGGTCGTCATCGCCCTGTACTACCGGACCTCCGTTTCACGGGTCACGCTCTTCTGGGCGGCGTTCATCCTGACCCGCCCGCTCGGGGCCACGGTGGGCGATTTCCTCGACAAGCCGGTCGCCGACGGCGGGCTGAACCTGAGCCGGCCGCTCGCCTCCGCCGTGATCGGGGCCTTCATCGTCGCGCTCATCGTCCTCCTCCCGCAAAGGGCCGGTCGGCATCCGACAGAGGGAGCGCAGGCGTCGCGGTGACCCGGACGTTCCCGTGCGAGCGCCGAACGGCCACCGTGCCTTGCCCGCAGCTTCCGGATCGCCACGTCCAAGCGTATGAGGAGGGGGAACCTCTAGGGCCATAGCATGCCCGCTGCGTTACGCGACGACTTCATCGGGCTGGATGAGTACGAACGCCTTTGCGAAGCGGCGGAGGAAGGGGAGCGGCTGGAGTACATCGACGGGCAGGTAATCCGCATGCTGGTCGGCGGCTCCATCGCCCACGATGCCTTGACCCGGCCCCTCGATGACCTGACGGTACGACCGCGGCGGGAAATGGCTCGAATACCAGACGCTGCCGGACCTCATGCATTTCGTCCTTGTCGCGCAGGACCAGCGCCGGGTTGATTTCTTTCACCGTCAGGGAGACGGATGGCACTACGAAGTCCAACAAGGACCAACGCCGTCCTCCGGCTAGCGGCCATCGGGGTCGAGTTGAGGCTCGACGATCTCTACTCGTCCATCCCGATGCTCGCCCTGGAGGACGGCGACCTTGCTACCCAAGCCACGTTCGCCCCCGCTCAGGTATCGGGCATCGCGGGGATGAAGGGTCTTCCACGCTCGCCGGACATCTACGCCAAGGTTACGGAGATGGACGCCGGCGAGTGTGAGGCGGCCGTAGCTGCCATCGTCGGCTTGGTCGGTACGCCCGCGATGGTGGACTGAGAGTCCGTACTGCCGGAGCGGTTGCAGGACCGGCTGGATGCTGTTCTGAGCGCCAGCACTTACAATGAGGCAGTCCTTTCAGGAGCCGGGCGGCTTAATCATAACCGAAGGGGGGCGGCCCCATGAGGGCTTGGGCCTCCTCCGACGCCCGGTCGACGTTGCGAGGGTGTTTGCCCGCTCTGGCACCCGCCGCGACGACCAACGCCGGATGGAACCCCGTCTTCCTTACCCACTCCGAACCTAAGCGGTCCGTACCCCGACGGCTTCGGCGGCCATGGCGCTCAGCAGGTAACCATCCCCGAAGCGTTGGATCTCGGTCACCAAAGGGCACTGACGAAAGCTCGATGTTGACAGCGGAGAGCATCTCTGAATCAATGCTCTACCGGCCTGAAAACCGGCCGATATGCCGGCGAGGTCAGGCTTCTCAGTAAATCGGTCCACATAACTCGCTTCCCGGGATATGTTTTACTGAGAAATTACAGGCTGAGCCCTAGACGTCCAGATTGGCGACGCTGAGGGCGTTTTCCTGAATGAACTCGCGCCGCGGCTCCACCACATCGCCCATCAGCTTCACGAACAGGTCGTCGGCGTCGGTCACGTCCTTTACCTTGACCTGCAGCAAGGAGCGCACGTCGCGATCCAGGGTGGTCTCCCAGAGCTGCTGGGCGGTCATCTCACCGAGGCCCTTGTAGCGCTGGAGCTGCAGGCCTTTCCGGCCAAACGCCATCACCGCCTCGAACAGCGCGACGGGCCCGTGCAGCACGGTCTCGTCGGACTTACGCATCAGGGTGGCGGGTTCGCCATAGATTTCCCGGAAGGCGTCGGCCCGCTCGGACAGGCGCCGGGCTTCCTGCGAGGTGATCAGGCCGAGATCGAGGGTCGCCACCTGCCGGACGCCGCGCAGCGTCCGGCTGAGGCGATAGCCGCCCTCGAAGGATTCGCCCTGCCAGCCGCGCTCGATCTCGTCCGCGATGGCGTCGAGCCGGCGGGCGGTCAGGTCGGCCAGCACCTCGGCCTCGCCGGTCCGCGAGGCCGCCTCGGGGTCGAAGGCGCCGGCCAGCACCGCCTGCTCGACCACGGCGCGGTCGTAGCGCGTGTGCAGGCCCTGCAGGATGTTGCGGAAGGTCCGCGCCTCCTCGACGAGGCTCTTGAGCTGAGGCCCGGCGAATTCCGCACCGGTGGAGAGGCGCAGGATCGCCCCGTCGGTCCCCTGGTCGATCAGGTAATCCTCAAGGGCGCGCTCATCCTTCAGGTAGATCGCCTTCCGGCCGCGCTCCGCTTTGTAGAGCGGCGGTTGCGCGATGTAGAGATGGCCGCGGTCGATCAATTCCGGCATCTGCCGGAAGAAGAAGGTCAGAAGCAGCGTCCGGATGTGCGAGCCGTCCACGTCCGCATCGGTCATGATGATGATGCGGTGGTAGCGGAGCTTCTCCGGGTTGAAGCCCTCGCGGTCGGTCGAGGAGCGCCCGATCCCGGCGCCGAGCGCCGTGATCAGCGTGCCGATCTCGGCCGAAGACAGCATCCGGTCGGCGCGGACGCGCTCGACGTTCAGGATCTTGCCGCGCAGCGGCAGCACCGCCTGGAAGGTCCGGTCGCGGCCCTGCTTGGCCGAGCCGCCGGCGGAATCACCCTCCACCAGAAGGATCTCGCACTTCGTCGGGTCGCGCTCCTGGCAATCGGCGAGCTTGCCGGGCAGCGAGGCGATGTCGAGGGCGCCCTTGCGGGTCACGGTCTCGCGGGCCTTGCGGGCGGCCTCGCGCGCCGAGGCCGCCAGGACCACCTTTGCCATGACCGACCGCGCCTGGCTCGGATTCTCCTCGAGCCAGGTCGACAGGCCTTCGTTGAGGACGTTCTCGACCGCGGGCCGGACCTCGGACGAGACGAGCTTGTCCTTGGTCTGCGACGAGAATTTAGGGTCCGGCACCTGCACGGAGATGACGGCGGTGAGGCCCTCGCGGCAATCCTCGCCGGTGAGCGACACCTTCTCCTTCTTGGCGATGCCGCTGGATTCGGCATAGCCGGTGACCTGCCGGGTCAGGGCCGCCCGGAAGCCGGCCATATGGGTGCCGCCATCCCGCTGCGGGATGTTGTTGGTGAAGGGCAGCACGGTCTCGTTGAACGAGTCGTTCCACCAGAACGCGACCTCGACGCGGATCCCGTCGCGCTCGGAACTGACGACCACCGGGCTGGTCATGCCGTCGATCGGCTTGCGGGAGCGGTCGAGATACCGGACGAAGGCCTCGATGCCGCCTTCGTAGTACAGCTCCTCGCGCTTCTTCTCGGCATGGCGGGCATCGGTCAGGACGATCCGCACGCCGGAATTGAGGAAGGCGAGTTCACGCAGGCGCTTTTCCAGCGTCCCGTAATCGAACTCGATCATCGTGAAGGTTTCGGTGGAGGGCAGGAAGCTGACTTCCGTCCCGCGCCGACCGTTGCCGGGCCCGACGACCTCCAGGGGCGCCACGGCGTCGCCGTGGCGGAACTCCATCGCGTGCTCCTTGTCGTTGCGCCAGATGCGCAGGCGAAGCCACGACGACAGGGCATTCACCACCGACACGCCGACGCCGTGCAGGCCGCCGGAAACCTTGTAGGAATTCTGGTCGAACTTACCGCCGGCGTGCAGCTGGGTCATAATGACCTCGGCCGCCGAGACGCCCTCCTCCTTGTGGATGTC
Source organism: Methylobacterium sp. UNCCL125 (assembly GCF_900116795.1). NCBI lineage: Bacteria > Pseudomonadati > Pseudomonadota > Alphaproteobacteria > Hyphomicrobiales > Methylobacteriaceae > Methylobacterium > Methylobacterium sp. UNCCL125. The sequence continues at coordinate 106,291 of NZ_FPBW01000014.1, forward strand.
CACCGGGATGCCGCGCCCGTTATCGGAGACGGTGCAGGATCCGTCGGCGTTGAGGGTGACGGTGACGAGATCGGCATGGCCCGCCAGCGCCTCGTCGATGGCGTTGTCCACGACCTCGTAGACCATGTGGTGGAGGCCGGAGCCGTCATCGGTATCGCCGATATACATGCCGGGCCGCTTGCGGACGGCGTCGAGGCCCTTCAGCACGCGGATGGATTCCGCGCCGTAATCGGCAGGCTCGGTCTGGGGGGTGTCGGCCATGAACTTCCTCGGGCAGGCGGGCCTGATCGCGTCGGTGGCAGATGCGCCGTCGGGTGCCCGCGCCTGAACTCTCGCTTGATCCGCCTGATATAGGGGTTCCGCGTTGAGATTGCACGATTTTACGGGCCCGCGGCGGGCCCGTCCCGAAGCCTTTTGTGACGCTCGCCGCTTAACGCCGCGTTAGCCCTCGATGCCGCCCGCGCTCGCCGTGTCGAGGCGGCCGATCGCCTCCGGCGAAAGGGTCAGCCGGACGGCGCCGAGGAGCTCGTCGAGTTGCGCCACCGAGGTCGCGCTGGCGATGGGCGCCGTGATGCCGGGGCGGGCGATGATCCAGGCAAGCGCCACCTGGGCCGGGCTGGCACCGTGCGTCTGCGCGACCGAATCGAGCACGTTCAGCAGCGCGAGACCGCGCGGGTTGAGGTACTTGGCGACGCGGTTCTCACGGGCCCGTCCCGTCGCGTCCTGGGCGCTGCGGTACTTGCCGGTGAGGAAGCCCGCGGCCAGCGAGAAGTAGCCGATGACGCCGATCTGTTCGGCCCGGCAGAGCGGCTCCAGCTCGGCCTCGTAGCCGCGCTGGGCGAGGCTGTAATCCGGCTGGAGGCATTCGTAGCGCGGCAGCCCCGCGGAGGCGGCGATCGTCAGTGCCTCCTTGAGCCGCGCCGCGCTGTAGTTCGAGGCCCCGATCGCGCGGACCTTGCCCGCCGCGATCAGGCGCTCATGGGCCCGCAGGGTCTCGTCCAGGGCCACGTCGGTATCGTCGACATGGGACTGGTAGAGGTCGATCCGGTCGATCCGCAGCCGCCGCAGCGAGGCCTCGCAGGCCCGCTCGATATGGGCCGCCGAGAGACCCTTGCCGGCCTCGCCCATGTCCATCCCGACCTTGGTCGCCAGCACGATCCTGTCCCGGACGCCCGGACGGCTGGCCAGCCACCGTCCGATCACCGTCTCGGATTCCCCGCCGACATGGCCGGGGGCCCAGCGCGAATAGACGTCGGCGGTGTCGATGAAATCGAAGCCGCTCTCCACGAACCGGTCGAGGATCGCGAAGGCGGTCGCCTCGTCGGCGGTCCAGCCGAAGACGTTGCCGCCCAGGCAGAACGGCGCGACCGTCAGGTCGGAGCGGCCGATGCGGCGCTTGTCCATGATGTCGGTCAGTCCTGCAGGAAGGGATTTGAGACACGCTCCTCGCCGAGCGTGCTCGTCGGGCCATGGCCCGGGATGAAAGCGATGTCGTCGCCGAGCGGCAGGACCTTGTCCTTGATGGCCCGGATCAGCTGCTCGTGGTTGCCGCCCGGCAGGTCGGTGCGGCCGACCGAGCCCTTGAATACCACGTCGCCGACCAGGGCGAACCGCGCGTCCCGGCTCACGAACACGACGCTGCCGGGCGAGTGCCCGGGGCAGTGAAGGATATCGAAGCCGAGACCGCCGACCGTCACGGCATCGCCCTCGTCGAGCCAGCGGTCGGGCGTGACGGGCCGGGCCGCGCCGAGGCCGTAATTGGCGGCGGTCTCGGGCAGGGAATCCAGCAGGAACTTGTCCGCCTGGTGCGGCCCCTCGATCGGAACGCCGAGGCGCTCGCGCAGCTCGTCGGCGCCGGCGGCGTGGTCGACATGACCGTGGGTCAGCAGGATCTTCTCGACGGTGACGCCCTGCTCGCGGATGGCCGCCTCGATCCGATCGAGATCGCCGCCGGGATCCACCACGGCGCCGACCTTGGTCGTGTCGTCCCAGATCAGGGTGCAGTTCTGCTGGAAGGGTGTGACCGGGATGATCCCGGCGCGTGGCGTACCTGGCATGTCGTCCCGCGTGTAGGCAGCGCCGCTCCGGACGCCCTCGGCCGCAGTTTAGCGCAGAACGCCGGTGGGCGGCACCCTGTGCGGCACGCTCAGGCCGCGTCGCCCCTGGGGCGGCGCAGGCCGTCGTGAAGCGCCAGCATCTCGGCCATGCCGAGCGCCCGCGAGCTCCAGCGCGTCTCCGCGGTGTTGACCTGCGTGAACCGGTCGTGGGACCGGCCGCCATAGGCTCCGAACAGGGTCCTGCCCGCCTCGACGGCACCGTCGTCCCGCGCCGTCTCGTCCGGCCGGTCGATCCGGTAGGACGGCGTCGGCGACCGGCCGGTCACGCCGATCCGCACCGAGGCGTCGCCGTAATGCTTCTGGCACAGCCTCATGGTGACCAGCACTTCGCGCAGGTAGTCTTCAGCGTCGGCGAGATCCGGCAGGATGTCGGCGATCGTCGCGTCCGAGGGATAATGCTTCGTCCGGGCCATGCTACACCTTGCTCAGGCGTGTCCTACCGTCTTCGCCGGCCGAGGGCGAGCCGGGCGCCGGTTTTCCTCACGCCGGCCGCCGCTTCAACAGCGCGTCGAGGCCCCCGACCCGGAACCAGTGGTATCCGTAGCCTTCCAGGAACAGGCAGTGCCGTCCGTCTTCGCCGACCTCGCTGCGGCTGCCGGTCAGCACATCGACGAGGATGTCGTGCTCGGGATCCTCCACGCCGGATGCCATGGCGACCTCGACGGGCTCCGGCGCCAGATTGTGGACACACAGGATGGCATTGCCGCGCCAGTCGTAGCGGAGCGCCAGCACCGAGGGACGCCCGGTCTCCATCGGGACCACGTCGCCCCAGCCGATCTCCGGCGCCTCCTTGCGCTGACGGATCATGCTCTGCATCCAGTTGAGCAGCGAGTCGGCCTCGTGGCGCTGGTCGGCGACGTTCACGTGCGCGTAGCCGTAGGGCCCGTGGTCGATCAGCGGAAGCACCGTGCGGTCGGCCGTGGAGAAGCCGCCCTGATACTCGCTGGTCCACTGCATCGGCGTGCGGGCGCAGTCCCGCTCCTTGAGCGCGAGCTCGTCGCCCATGCCGATCTCGTCGCCGTAACGCAGCACCGGCGTCCCCGGCAGGGTGAACATCAGCGAATAGGCCAGCCGGATGCGGCGGGGATCGCCGGCCAGCATCGGTGCGAAGCGGCGGCGGATGCCGCGGTCGTAGAGCTGCATCCCCTTCTCGGGCCCGAAGGCGTCGAACACGCTCTGACGCTGCTTGCCCGTCAGGCGTCCCAGGTCCAGCTCGTCGTGGTTCCGCAGGAAGATGCCCCATTGGCAGGAGAGCGGGCGCGGCTTCGTCCGCTCGATCGCCTTGACCAGCGGGCGCGCATCATGGGCCGCAAGGGCGTAGAAGGTCGCCTGATTGACCTGGAAGTTGAACATCATGTGCATGCGGTCGGCGTCGTCGCCGAAATAATCCATGTCCTGGTTCGGCAGGATGTTGGCCTCGGCCAGGATGATGGCGTCGCCCTGCCGCCATTGCAGGAACTCGCGCAGGTCGCGCAGCATCTCGAACTGCTCGCGGGGCTTGCCGCCGACATCAGCCCCCTTCTCGGCGATGACGAACGGCACGGCATCCATGCGGAAGCCTGAGACGCCCAGCTGGATCCAGAAACCCATGATCTTGAGGATCTCGGCCAGCACCTCGGGATTGGCGGTGTTGAGATCCGGCTGAAAGTTGAAGAAGCGGTGGAAATACCACGCCTTGGCCTTCGCATCGTAGGTCCAGGTGGTCTCCTGCACGCCCGGGAAGACCATGCCCTCGTCGGCGCTCGCGGGGCGCTCTTTCGACCAGACGTACCAGTCGCGATAGGGCGAGTCCGGGTCGGAGCGGGCCGACTGGAACCACGGGTGCTGGTCCGAGGTGTGGTTGACCACGAGGTCGATCAGCACCCGCAGCCCCCGCTGCTTGGCGGCGTGGGTGAAGGCGACGAAGTCACCGAGCGAGCCGTAATCGGGGTCGACGCCGTAATAGTCGGCGATGTCGTAGCCGCCATCCTTCTTGGGCGACGGCTGGAAGGGCATCAGCCACACCGCGGTGGCGCCCAGGCCCTGGATGTAGTCGAGCCGGCGCTCGAGCCCAGCGAAGTCGCCGATCCCGTCGCCGTTGGCATCCATGAAGGTGCCGACCGACAGGCAATAGATGATGGCGTTCTTGTACCACAGGTCGTTGATCATGGCCCCCCCGGCGTCGTCGCGCCTCACGAACGTGGGACCCCATCAAAGCGTTGCCGTGCGGCGTCTCCTTAAATCAGCCGCGTTGTGCACGCCCTGTTCAGGCGCGCTCCCGAAAGGTCCGCGCCCGCCCCGTCGCGTCCCCCGAACTCGGCCCGTATGAACGCCATCCTGATCAAGCTGTTCGCGACCGCCCTGACCCTGAGCCAAGTCACGACCCGGCCGGAGGCGGTCCGGACGCAGTTCGATCCAGCCACCGATGGGCCCGAGGTTGTGCGCCTGCTGCGCGACGGCTGCGCCCATATGCGCAAGGCCTTCGACATCGAGGACATCAACCTCGACGAGCTGATCACCACGGCGATGGAGGATCCGTCCACCGTCGCCGGGCCGGCCGCCCCGAAAATCCTGCACGGGCTCGACCTGAACGAGCTGAACACGAGCTACAAGCAGTTCTGCAAAGGCGAGAACCCGGCGAACTCGCCCTTCGACGCCAAGGCGGTGATCGAGTTCTACGACAACGCCACCAAGGACCTGCCCAGCGCCGAGGCCCTGCGCGACAAGGCGCTGCCCGGCATGACCCGGATCCTCGACGGCGCCGGCAAGCCCTTCGCCGAGGCCTCCGAGCCGAACGGGCGCCGCATCGTCGTGCCCATCACGGCGGTTCCGACGCTGGTGCAGAAGGCCTTCATCGCCGCCGAGGACAAGCGCTTCGAGACCCATCACGGCATCGACGAGCGCGGCGTGATCCGCGCCTTCATCGCCAATCTCGCCTCCCCGGGACGGCCGGCGGGCGGCTCGACCATCACCCAGCAGGTGGTCAAGAACCTTTCGGTCGGCGACGACGTCACCTACGAGCGCAAGATCCGCGAAATGATCGTCGCGTCGCGGCTGGAGCGGATCCTCTCGAAGCCGCAGATTCTCGGGCTCTATCTCAACGGCATCTATCTCGGCCGCGGCGCCTACGGCATCGAGATGGCGGCGCAGAGCTATTTCGGGAAGCCGGTGGGGCAGCTCACCCTGCCGGAGGCCGCGCTCCTCGCCGGCATGCCCAAGGGGCCGAATTTCTACAGCCCCGACAAGTATCCGGACCGGGCGCGGGAGCGGCGCGCCTACGTGCTCGCCCGCCTCAAGGAAGAGGGCGCGATCACCGAGGCCGAGATGAGCGCGGCGATCAAGTCCGATCTCGGGCTGAAGCCGATCGAGACCGCGCGGCGCGATTCCGGCTTCTACGTGGTGGATTTCCTCAATCGGGAGGCCCGCACCTTCGCGGGGGTGGATTCCCTGACCTCCGGGTCGCTGACCGTCCGCTCGACGATCAATGCGGGCCTGCAGCGCTCCGTCGAGGAGGCTCTCCAGGACGGGCTCGCCAATTACGAGCGCTCCACGGGCCGTCAGGTCTTCGCGGGGCCCGAACTCAACCTCGCCGACAGCGTCCGCCGGATCCAGGCCGCGACTCCTGCACCGGAGGGGGCGACCCAGGCGGCGCCCGCGGTGACGGGAGCGCGAACGGATGCGCCCAAGGCGGATGCCAAGATGGACGCCAAGGCGGACGCCAAGGCGCGTCGCGGCGAGAAGGTCGCGGCGGTCCCGCAGAAGAAGCCGGCCTGGCTTCTGGCGCTCGAGAGCGCTCGCCCGGTGCTCTACGACGTGCACTGGCCGATGGCGGTGGTGCTGGAGACCGGGCGCGGCGGCATGAAGGTCGGCCTCGCCGATGGCCGGACCGCCGTCCTCGACCCCGGCATCGCCCGGGGCAAGCTGCAGCTCTACGACGTGATCCGCGTGAAGGTCGGCTCGGGCAAGGGCGGCCTGCGCGCGCAGATCCGCGTCCGGCCTACGGTCCAGGGCGCGGCCCTGGTGATGGAGAACCAGACCGGCCGGATCCTCGCGATGGCCGGCGGCTTCTCCTACCCGCTGAGCCAGCTCAACCGCGTCACCCAGACGGTGCGCCAGCCCGGCTCGACCCTGAAGCCGCTGACCTATCTCGCCGCGCTCAATGCCGGCCTGCAGCCCAACACCCTGGTGATGGATTCCGCCGTCACCCTGCCGCCGATCGGCGGGACCGGCGATTCCTGGTCGCCGAAGAACTACGAGGGGGGCGGTTCGGGCCCCACCACCCTGCGGCGCGGCCTCGAATTCTCTAAGAACCTCGTCACCGCCCGTCTGCTCCAGGGTGGAATCGAACCCAAGGCGCCGGCGAGCCTGAAACGGGTCTGCGACATCGCCCTGGAGGCACAGATCTACGCCGAGTGCGAGCCCTACTATCCCTTCGTCCTCGGCGCGCAGCCGGTGCGGATGCTGGACCTCGCGGGCTTCTACGCGGCAGTGGCCAACGAGGGCGCGCGTCCGGCCCCCTACGCGCTCGAATCCGTCGAGCGGGACGGCAAGCCGCTCTACACGCACCCCGCCAAGGAGCCGGCGCGGATCGCCTCTGCGGACCGGGTCGCCTTCTACCAGCTCAAGACCATGCTGCAGGGGGTGACCCAGCACGGCACCGCGGCGGCGCTGTCGAAGGTCTCGGCCTACGTCGCCGGCAAGACCGGAACCTCCGAAAACGAGAACGACGCGTGGTTCGCGGGCCTGACCAACGAGATCAGCGTGGTGGTCTGGGTCGGCTACGACAACGCCGACGGCACCCGCAAGACCCTCGGCCGCGGCCAGACCGGCGGCCATGTCTCGGTGCCGATCGCCTCGGCGATCCTGCAGGCGGCCTGGGCGAACGGAATCGCCAAGACGCCGCTGCGGGGCCCCTCCCCCGAGGCGCGCCCCTTCATCGCAGACCTGGCGGTCGATCCGCGCAGCGGCGTGCGGATCGCGGGCGGCGGCTTTCTCGAGCATTTCCGCACAAGCGGCGACGGACGGATGGCGGACACGCAGTACCGCCTCGTTCCGCGGGAGACGCTCTACGCCATGCGGCCCGATGCCCAGGACGGCGATCTCGCCGGCGCCGACGACGGCGCGAACGTGGCGGGCGACTATTACGGCAACATGACGGGCGAGCGGCCGCGGGCCGACTTCCTGGACCCGTTCGGCGAGCGTCCGGCGCCGCGCAGCCGCCGTGCGCAGGGCGATGTGGATCTCTACGGGCAGGATCCGTACAAGCCTTGGCCCGGCCAGACGAACCGTTCGCCCTTCGGCGGGGATGACGACGCGCGCCGGCCGCGCCGCCGCGATCCGGACTACCTGTTCGGCGAAGATCCCGGTTACTGACTGCCCTCCCCGAGAGATGAGAATCCCGTTGCGTCAGCAGCTTCCTGCCGCCCTGGCGGCCGCCCTCACGGTCGCTCTCCCGGCCATCCCGGTCCGCGCTCAGACGCCCGCCGCCAACACGGCGCCGGCACCGGAGCGGGTCAAGGATGTGCCCTCGGTCACGGCCGTCGACCCCGCCGCGATCAAGCCGGGCCAGATCCTGTTCACCGATCACCGCGAGAATCCGTCGGCGCCGGAGAACGGCCTGATCCCGTATCTCGACTGGTTGAAGGTGCGGCCGGCCGAGGCGGCGGCGCTCGCCCCCTATCCCGGCTACAAGGAGCCGGATTACACCGTCACGGTGAACGGCGTGACGAAGCCCCGGCACGAGACGCTGAAGGTCTATGTGGCCGAGGGGCGCTTCGTCGTCCCGCGGCCGGCCGAGGCGATCGACCTGCAGGCCTTCGCCAATCTCGCCTTCGTCCAGAAGATGGATCCGGCGATCAAGCACCGCGCCATCTCGGCCGCCGACGTGACCCCCAATAAGGATCCGGCCGCCGCCTTCGCCAAGCGACCCGACCGGCCCTGGTGCGAGGGGGCGGGCGCCTGCATCGAGTCGCGCTACGATCTCGAGGGCAAGCTGCCGCTCGGGGTGAAGCTCGCCAACAAGCTGGAGGAAGGGTCGGCCAAGAAGATCGCCGAGTTCGTCTCGTTCCAGAGCGAGTTGCGGGTCCTCGGGCCGGACCAGGGCGCCGCGCTCAAGGCCCTGACCAAGATCGACACGTCCGTCACCGGCGGCCTGGAGCAGACGATCTTCTGGGTCAACCAGATCCTGCGCTTCGGCAAGTTCCTCGCCGTGTTCCAGCCGATGCCGAACGACCCGACCAAGACGGTGGTCACCACCTACATGGCCCTGGCGATCAAGGGGGACGTCCTCGACCGCAAGGCCGAGTACGCCCGTGTGCCGGTCCTCAAGAACCTGCTGCCGGCGCAGGTGCTGATGGGCAATTCGAGCTTCAACACCGGCAACTCGATCAGCGCCGGCCTGCCGGTCTACGCCCGCAACCGGATCGCCGCCTTCGCGGACGCGCTCACCAAGCGCTGACGCGTCGCGACCGCGGGTGTCACATCCCGCGGTTGCCGATCGTCGGCAGCGTGGGCTGGGTGTAGGCGCGATTCACGTCCCGGCGGCTCTGGGTGCCGTTCGTGTTGCCGGAGGCGCGGTAATTGTCGAGGTTGAAGGTCTCGGCCAGCCCGCTGCGCGAGTCCGGCCCGTCGCTGGTGCTGCAGGCACACAGGCCACCGATGGTGAGTGCGGAGAGGGCGAGAAGGGTCAAGCGCATCGCAAATCCTGAAGCCTGCCGGAGTCGAGCCTCCCTCCGGCATCTCCCGGACGAGGCCTCGACGAAACGTCTCGCGGCATGGTCAGCCCGGGAGCGCGCCCGTCAAGGTCGCGCGCAACGTGTAAATCCGTTCTGTGGCCTCCGATGCGCAGCGGCCACGGAAAATCCACCACACCCCCGGTTTGGGGCGGATACCGACGGGCAATCGTGTTGAGCGCGGCCCGCGCCCCCTGGCGAATCCGGACCGTTTCGGGCGACAACCCTCGGCAATGAGCAACGTCTTGCCCTTCCGCCCGCGTCCCACCGTCACGCGCCTCGCCCGCTGCGAGGTCGTGACCGTGGCCGGCGATCTTCTCGCCCTCCTGGAGCAGCTCGAGGATGTGAGCGCCCGTGCCGCCGCGATGGGTCGCCCCGCGCTCGAGGTTGAGCGGACGGTCCAGCACCTGCTCGATGCCGTGAGCGCGGTCGAGCGCGCCCTCGACTGCATCGGCGAGGGCGAGCAATCCGCTCCGGGCTGATCGGCGCTTCACCCCCAACGCATCCGGATCGCGTCATCGCCCTCAGACGGGGGCGTCGAATACTGCACCGCCGCGAAGTCGACCGGTGTTGCTAAGCAGATCGTAAATCATCCGGAACCCTCCAGTACGCCTTGCGGTTGAGGGTCGGATGCTCACGTCGGGCGTCGGTTCCGGAGGATGTCATGAGGCTTCGCACGAGCAGTTTGCTGGCCGTCATGACGTCCGGCGGCCTTCTCGCCGGGACGACGATGCACGCCCACGCGGCCGAACTGGGCTTCCTCGAGATGCTGTTCGGGGCTCGGCCGGCGGTTCAACAATCTCAGCCCGCGCAGACCCAGGCTCCGGCCTTCGAGGGCCGTTCGTATGGCCGCCAAGCGAGCCCGCGGCTCGGCGCCGCGCGCCGGCGCTTTCAGACCCGCTACGCGGCGCTGCCGCTGAAGATCCGCGTCAAGGAGCGGGAGATCAGCGAGCGCCAGACCCCCATCGACATGAAGGGCGGCGCCACGGCGGCTCTGTTGAAGGACGAGACGCTGCGCCCCGGCGACATCGTTGTCCTGAATGCCGGCGCCCGGGTGTTCACCGGGAATCCCGACAAGCGTCACGCCATCCGGGATTTCGAACCGGTCCAGAACTCGCGCTTGGTCAGCAAGGGCACCCGCAAGGTCCTGGCCGGCCTTTTCACACCGGTGGGCACCCTGCCCGCACAGGCCGCACGGCAGATGATGGCACGGGCGAAACAGCCGGCCCCCGAGATCGCGACGCCGATCCCCGCGCAGAAGACCGCGATGCGGGTGATCAACCCGTGGCATGAGGCGCAGTGACTGGCGCGACCGTCGCTCAGAAGAAGCGCTCCTTGATGACGATCGTGTCGCCCGGACGGACCGCGTAGGTCATCGGCACGATTCCCGAGACCAGCGTGCCGTTGGTGTCGCGGGTCAGAACGGCATAATCCCGCGCCGCCCGGGGGCCGAAGCCGGCGGCGATGGCCACCGCCGTCTCGACGGTCATGCCGTTGACGAACGGATACTGGCCCGAGGTGGTCACCTCCCCGAGAATGTAGAAAGGCCGGTAGGCGTCCACCTCCACGGTGACGTGCGGCTCGCGGACGAACCCGGCCGCCAGCTTGGCCTCGACCGCCTTGGCCGCCTGGGCGGTCGTCTGGCCGCCGACCTGCACGGTGCCGATCAGCGGCATGGCGATGCGACCGGCACCATCCACCGCGTAAATGTTCGACAGGTTGTCCTGGCCGAAGACGATCACCCGAAGCTTGTCGCCCGCCGCCAGCGTGTAGCGGGCAGCGATCGACCCGGTGCCGGTCGCGTCGAGTTCGTCGGTGCGGAAGCTCGGCCGCAGGCAGCCGCCGAGTGCCAGAGTCGAGCCGAGTGCGAGAAGCAGAGCGCGCCGGTTCATCACCATCGCCGTCAAGGATGCAGTTGCCGGATCATCTAGGCCGTTAAGGTTAATGAAACTTGATCACCGCCGGACGGGCCGGCCGGCGCCGCCGGTCCGCGCGCGCCTTAACTCTTGAGCAACCTTAACATCCACTAATGGCGGCGGGCGGGCAGTAATGCCGGCCCGGTTTTCCGCCGCGTCCAGAGCGTCCGCATGTCCTCTATACGTCAACGCTCGACCAACGCCCTGCCCAGCCCGCAGCCGCGCGCCGAGGAGGGCCTCGGTCTCGCGCAGCTGCCGCGGATCCTGCGGCGCTCGATCGGATGGATCGTCGGACCGACCCTGGTGGTCGCCCTGGGGGCGAGCGTCTTCGTCAACGTGGTCAGCCCCCGCTACACCGGCGAGGCGAAGGTTCTCCTGGAGAGCCGCGACCCGGCCTTCGCCCGCACCGCGCAGGAACGCGCCGACCAGCTCGCACCCATCGACGAGCAGGCTGTGGCGAGCCAGGTGCAGGTGGTCATGTCCCGGGATCTCGCCCGCGAGGCGATCCGCCGGCTCAAGCTCGTGGGCAATGCCGAATTCGATCCCGGCGCCGGCAGCATCGGCCCGGTGCAGCGCGTGCTGATGATGCTCGGCATCGGCGCCAATCCTCTGGACCGCCCGGCCGAGGACCGCGTGCTCGATGCCTATTTCGATCACCTGCTGGTCTTTCCCGCCGGAAAGTCGCGCATCCTGACGATCGAGTTCCGCGCGAAGGATCCGAAGCTCGCGGCCGAAGCCGCCAACACCATCGCGAAGCTCTACATCGGATCGCTGGAGGCCGATAAGGTCGATACCGCCCGCTATGCCTCCACGTGGCTCGGCGGCAACATCGATGGGCTCCGCAAGCGCGTCGCCGAAGCCGAGGCGAAGGTCGAGGCGTTCCGCGTCAAGAACGGCCTCGTGGGCAGCGCCGGCGCCACCGGCCGGCCCCTCAACGCGCAGCAGCTCGGCGAATTGTCGAGCCAGCTCTCGGCGGCGCGGAGCCTGAAGGCCGATCTCGACGGCAAGGTGAAGGCCATCAAGGACCTGATCAAGGACGGGCGCGCCTTCGAGATCCCGGATGTCGCGAACAACGAGGTGATCCGGCGGATCGTCGAGAACCGGATCTCGGTGCGCGCCCAGCTCGCCCTCGAATCGCGCACGCTTCTGCCGGCCCATCCGCGGATCAAGGAACTCAACGCCCAGCTCGAGGATCTCGACGCGCAGATCAAGGGCTCCGCCGAGCGCATCGTGCGGACGATGGACAACGACGCCAAGATCGCCGGCGCACGGGTCGAGAGCCTCCGGAACGCCGTGGACGGCCAGCAGGACGTCGTCGCCCAGGGGAACGCCAGCGAGATCCAGCTCCGGGCGCTGGAGCGCGAGGCCAAGGCGCAGCGTGAGCAGCTCGAATCCTATCTCGGCCGCTACCGCGAGGCGGCGGCGCGCGACGGCGAGGCGGCGACGCCGGCCGATGCCCGGATCGTATCCCGCGCGGTGACGCCCGAGGTGCCGTCCTTCCCGAAGAAGTTGCCGATCGTCGCTTTCGCGACGCTGCTGACCCTCATGCTCTCGGCCGGCGGCGTCATCGCCAGCGCGCTGCTCGCCGAATCCGGCCGCGCTGCCGGACAGCGCGACGGCGATCCGACGGACGATCGCCGCCGCCGCGAGCCGTTGATGGACCGGCCGACCTTCGCGTTTCCGGAGCCGATGCCGTCCGAGCGCTGGTCCCAGCCGTCGGAGGCCGCAGCCGCCTCCGCGACGACGGCACCCGTGGCGAAAGCGTCTGCCGGCACCGCCGAGGCCTTCGACCTTGCGCCCCTCGTCGCGCGCATCGCCGCAGCGCCCCGCGACCCGGGGGCCCAGTCCGGCCGCCGGATCCTGATCGTCGAGACCGAGGACCGGCGCGGTCCGGCGACGCTCTCAGAGGCCCTGACCCGTGCCCTCGGCCGCGAGGGGAGCCTCGTCGCCGTGGATCTGAACGCGCCGAGCAGCGGGCCCCGGGGCTTGGGCTTCTCCGACCTCATCGCCAGCGAGGCTGCCTTCCTCGATGTGATTCAGGCCGGTCGCGCCGGCGGTCATCATCGGATCGCGGCCGGGCTCCACGATTCGACGGTCCTGTTCGACGCGCCGGACGCTCTGGTGTTGACCTTCGAAGCCATGGCGGAGGCCTACGAGTGCGTGCTCTTCCGGCTCGCCGCCGCGCCCGGCGCCGTCGACCTGCTCGAGCTCGTCGCGGGCTTCATGGACTGCGTGGTGATCGCGTCGAATGCCGATGCGGAGGATCCGGCGCTGGCCGATCTCTACGCCCTGGCCGAGGATGCGGGTGCGGGGCAGATCCTGGTCGCTCAGGACCGTCCGGCGAATGCGGGTTTCGAGGATCCGGCGGCTGAGCTGCGCCTGAGCGCCGCTTGAGACGGGTGTCGCCGGGCGCAGGTCCGGCCCAGGACGCGACGGTCAGGGCCGGCGGCGCAAAGCCCGGAGCCGCTTGAGGACGGCGTAGAGACGCGGGTCTCGCTTGATGCGCCGCTTGGTGCGCGTCAGGCTTCCGCGCACGGCCCCGTAGGTCCGGCCGCGCAAGGTCACCGGTATGACCGTCTCGACGAGGCTGATCGTCTCGTCGCAGATGCTGGCCTTGTAGCGCGCCTCGCCGACGCCGAGGTCGAAGCCTTGCCGGCCCCGGTCCGTCTGATCGCGCACCAGATGTTGCAGCAACAGGTCCCCGGGGCTGTACCGGGCGATCTCCGGGTCGGCGTCGAATGCCGTCATCATGCCGCTGAAGCGCCGGTCGCTCACGGCGCCGCCGAACGTTGCCAGGACCCGGCCGCTCTCGACGAGGCAGAGGGCATGCACCTCCATCGCCGGCTCCGCGCCGGTCGACGCCGCCGCGAGGAAGGCGCGGATCGCGGGATCGGCATAGGGGTCGGAGATGCCCATGACGGCGAAGCGCGCCGATTTCTGCGCGTAGAAGGCGGCCAGCAGACGCTGCGCCTCCTCGGGCGTCCCGGCGCGGCGGTAGGCGATGGCGCCGTGCGCCTCGATGAGGCGCTTCTCCTTCGAGCGCAGCTTCTTGCGGGCGTCGGCACTGAAGACCCGGCGCACGGTCGCCTCCGGGTCCGGCCCGAGCATGAGACCGTAGGCATCGCTGGCCTCGGGCTCGCCGGTCGCGGCGAGCGGATTCGCCGCCCCGTCCCACATCCTGGGTTGATGCTTGAGGGTGTAGGCGTCGATGCCGTTGGCCCGGCCCGCCTGGATCAGGGCCGTGACGATGCTGCTGGGCGGGAGGGCTGCCGCATCGCGGGTGGCGAAGAGCGGCATATGATAGTTGGCGTGCGTGTCACCGACGGTGCGCGCGATGCGGAGGCCGTGTTCCCGCTGCAGCGTCAACGGCATGAGAAGGCGTGGACGCCCATCTGCGTTCCGCACGATCACGATGCGGGCATGCTCGACCTGCCCGGTCGCATGCAGATAGGCGCTCACCCAGTCGAACCGCTGATAGGGCGTCCCGAGGGCGGCCGGCTCGGTTTCGAGCCGGCGCCAGAGTGCCTCGGCGGCATTCAGATCCGGGATGATCTCCGCGATGAGCCCGTGGGCCAGGCGCGATTCGACCATGTCCGTTCCTGCCATCTGGACGCCGGTCGCCATGACCCGATCTCCCAGGGACCACCGACGATCCCGTGCCGCCCGAATACTGGGTTCCAGGGCCTGAATGGCCCGTCACCCCAACGCGGGATCCTTGGCCCGCGGCGCGGCACGGCGCGGCAAAAGGGATGCTTGGCTAACAGCTCCTTTCTTCCGGTCGCCCCTCGGTGCGGCGGCTTTCGGATTTGTTTACCGCGTCGCGCCAAGGCTCCGTGGTACGGGCGCTGCGGCCCGATCGGTTCAGAATCATGCTGTCGTCGCGCGCCAAGCATCGGGTCTTCGCGTCCGGCTTTCGCGCGATACAGGCGCTTGGGGCGGATCGGTGGCTCGGCCCCGCCGCCCGCGGCCTCGGTGTGATCCTCACATTCCACCACGTCAGCCCCGCGCCGAGTCCCGCCTTCGCGCCGAATCGCCTGCTGGGCATCACGCCGGAATTCCTCGACCTGACCCTGCGGGAACTCGATGCCCGGGGCTTCGAGGTCATCGGCCTGGATCACCTGCCGGAGCGCCTGGCCGAACCCGATTACGGGCCGCCCTTCGCGGTCCTGACATTCGATGACGGCTACCGGGACAACGTCGTACACGCGCGTCCCGTGCTGGCCCGCCACGGCGCGCCATGGACGTTGTTCGTCACCAGCGGCTTCGCCGATCAGGCCGGCCGGCTCTGGTGGATCGAGCTGGAGCACGCGATCGCGCGCCTCGATCGCGTGCGGATCGACATCGGGTCCCGCAGCGTGGACTTGCCGGCCCGCAGCCCGCAGGAGAAGGCTCTAGCCTTCGAAGTCGTTTACCGAGACCTGCGCCGCGGCCGCGAGGCCGACCTTCTCGACCGGATCGCCGAGCTCTGCCGACAGGCCGGCTTCCCGCCCGGACGGATCGCCTCCGAACTGTGCCTGTCCTGGGCGGAGCTGCGCGACCTCGCGGCCGACCCGGCCGTCACCATCGGCGCGCATACGGTGAGCCACCCGATGCTGGCCAAGCACGACGCCGCCTTCGCCGCCCGCGAGATCGCCGAGGGACGCGCGCGGATCGAGGCGGAACTCGGACGGCAGGTGCGGCACCTGTCCTATCCGGTGGGAGACCCGACCTCCGCCGGACCGCGGGAATTCGCCCTGGCGCGGGAGATGGGCTTTGCGACGGCAGTGACCACGCGGCCCGGTCACCTGTTCGCCGAGCATGCCGCGCACCTTCAGGCCCTGCCCCGGGTCTCGGTGAACGGCTGCCACCAGACGGGTGCGGCGCTCGCCGGACTTCTCTCCGGTGTTCCGTTCCTGGCGTGGAATCGCGGGCGGCGCGTCAACGTCGCCTGAAGCGGCGTCGCGGTTCGAACCGGCCCCTGACGATGCCGGACGAGTTCATCGAGGCGGGTGCCGGGACCGGATCGCGGACGCGGTCAGCGGAATAGAGCGTCGAACAGGTTCTGCGGCTGATGCGGCGGCGGCGGAGCCGGTGCCGGACCCTCGTTCGACGGGAAGAACTTGCGCGAGGGCTTCTGGCGCGGCTGGACGGGCACGCCGCGCGGCGCCTCCACGTCCACCTGCCCGGCCGCATTGAGCTGCTGCGCGGTCTTCGTGGGGTCCTTGCCCGGGCGCTTCGCCTTCTCGGGCTTGGCCGCGACGGCCGGGACGTCTTCCTGCTCCTTGGCTTCGGCGATCACATCGCTGCCGCCTTTGCAGTCGACCAGCCACACGTCGTAGATCGGATGCTCGATCGCGTGCAGCCCGGGGCTCGACGCGAACATCCAGCCGGTGAAGATGCGGCGGTACTTGTTGTCGAGTGTCACCTCGTCGACCTCGAGGAAGGCCGTGGTCTTGGCGCTCTCGGTGGGCGGACGCGTGTAGCAGACCCGCGGGGTGAGCTGCAGCGCGCCGAACTGCACGGTCTCGTCGACCGCCACCTCGAAATTGACGATCCGGCCGGTAATCTTGTCGAGGCCGGAGAAGACCGCGGTCGGGTTCTTGATCTTGTCGGCGGCGGCAGGGCTGGCGCAGATGGCGAGCGCCAGGCTCGGGGCGAGCGCGCGGCGTGCGAAGGCGGTGATGCGGCTCAAGGCTCGGACCCCTAGACGAGGGTGGCCGGCCGCGCCAACGATTGCGCGGCGGACGATCGGGATTGGCCCGTCATGAACACCGGAACGGTGGCGGCAAAAGGGCGCCGGGTCCGCGGGAGACCGGGGATCTACTCGCCCGGCGACCAGGAGACGTAGTCGCCGGTGGCCGCCGGCCGCTGGCCCCAGGAGAGCTGCGAACCCGCCGGCCGGTACGCGTTGGCCGTGCCGGTCTGGTTCTCGATATGCGGCTTCTGCCAAGCCTTCGGCTCGTAGTTCTCCTCGCTCGGGGCGAGATCGACATTGTGGCAGAGCCAGCCACGCCAGCCGGGGGGGACCTTCGAGGCGTCGGCATAGCCGTTGTAGACGACCCAGCGGCGCTCCGAACCGACCGAGCGGTCGATTAGCGCGCCTTCCGCCTTGTAGTACTTGTTCCCGAACTCGTCCTCGCCGACGAAAATGCCGGTGCGGGCGGTCTGGAGCGCCAGGGAGACGGTCTGGCCGTTCCACCATGTGAAGACGCGCAGCAAAGTGTCCTTCAGCGCCATCGCCGGTCCCGAGATCGTGCCGCGCCGCGGGGGCGCTTCTCGGCGTCGTTATGGTGACCGCGCGCCCGCGAGTCCAGCCGCGAGACGGAAGTGTCGCTGCGCGGCAACGCTCAAGGCGGGCTTTCCGCTCCCTGTTTCGGCCGGGCGCCCACCGCTCTCTCGACGGTTGTGAATCTAAAATTTTCCCGATCCGATTCCGGAAAGCGGGAAGGACACTTATCCAGGCCCGGGACGATATCCACAGGCTTTTGCGAGCCGGCACAACATCTAGCGGGGAACAAGGCCGCCGAACACCACTTGTTGACGTGAGAGTGAAGGCGGCGGTATTCTCCCGGCATCGGTCGCGACCTTGGAGTGGCGCGTTGAGCAGGGGCGACCGTTCCTAGATTTCGTTCGCGACACCGGGTGACGACCCTTCGCCGGGCGTGTTCGGCCGCGAATCCCAATATCGGGCATAGACCCCGCGTCGCGCGGGGCCGGGGCCGTCGTGTCCCGTCGGAAGAGGTGTGTTTCATGCGGTTCGAGCGTCGCTATACAACGGCCGGACAATCGCCCTACGCCGGGATCCCCTTCCGCAAGGCCCTGAGCGAGATCCGCAATCCGGACGGGTCGATTGTGTTCCGCCTCGACGGCATCGACGTGCCGGAGAGCTGGAGCCAGGTGGCGAGCGACGTCCTCGCGCAGAAGTATTTCCGCAAGGCGGGTGTGCCGGCCCGCCTCCGCAAGGTCGAGGAGAACGCGGTTCCCTCGTTCCTGTGGCGCTCGGTGCCCGACGAGGCGGCGCTGGCGGATCTGCCGGAGGACGAGCGCTTCGTTTCGGAATCCTCCGCCACGCAGGTCTTCGACCGGCTCGCCGGCTGCTGGACCTACTGGGGCTGGAAGGGCGGCTATTTCTCGTCGGAGGCGGACGCGTCCGCCTTCATGGACGAGTTGCGCTTCATGCTCGCCCGCCAGATGGTGGCGCCGAACTCGCCGCAATGGTTCAACACCGGCCTGCATTGGGCCTACGGCATCGATGGCCCGAGCCAGGGACACTATTACTGCGACCCGCAGACCGGCGTGCTGACCAAGTCGGCCACGGCCTACGAGCACCCGCAGCCGCATGCCTGCTTCATCCAGTCGGTCCAGGACGACCTCGTCAACGAGGGCGGCATCATGGACCTGTGGGTGCGTGAGGCGCGCCTGTTCAAGTACGGTTCGGGCACCGGCTCGAACTTCTCGCAGCTGCGCGCCGAGAACGAGAAGCTCGGCGGCGGCGGCAAGTCGTCGGGTCTGATGAGCTTCCTAAAGATCGGCGACCGGGCGGCGGGCGCGATCAAGTCGGGCGGCACCACCCGGCGTGCCGCCAAGATGGTGATCGTCGATATCGACCACCCGGATATCGAGGCCTTCATCGACTGGAAGGTGAAGGAGGAGCAGAAGGTCGCCGCCCTGGTGACCGGCTCGAAGGTCGTCTCCAAGCACCTGACCCTGGTGATGAAGGCCTGCACCCAGTGCGAGGCGGAAGGCGACGCCTGCTTCGACGCCGAGCGCAACCCGGCGCTCAAGCGCGAGATCAAGGCTGCCCGGCGGGCGTCCGTGCCGGACGCCTACATCAAGCGCGTGGTGCAGTTCGCTCGTCAGGGCTTCACCAAGATCGAATTCCCCGTCTACGACACCGACTGGGATTCCGAGGCCTACCTGACGGTGGCCGGCCAGAACTCCAACAACTCGGTCTCCCTGACCGACGGCTTCCTGCGCGCCGTCGAGGCGGACGCGGACTGGAACCTCACGGCTCGCACCACCGGCAAGGTCACCAAGACCCTGAAGGCGCGTGAGCTGTGGGAGCGGATCGGCGAGGCCGCCTGGGCGTCGGCGGATCCGGGCCTGCACTTCAACACCACGATGAACGACTGGCACACCTGCCCGGCGGGTGGGCGGATCCGGGCCTCGAACCCGTGCTCCGAGTACATGTTCCTCGACGACACTGCCTGCAATCTCGCCTCGGCGAACCTGCTGACGATGTACGACCGGGATACCAAGCGCTTCGACGTGGAGGCGTTCGAGCATCTCAACCGCCTCTGGACGGTGGTGCTCGAGATCTCCGTGATGATGGCGCAGTTCCCATCCAAGGAGATCGCGGAACTCTCCTACCGATACCGGACGCTGGGTCTCGGCTACGCCAATATCGGCGGCCTGCTGATGACCATGGGCCTGCCCTACGATTCCGATGCGGGCCGGGCACTGGCCGGCGCGCTCACCGCGATCATGACCGGTGTGGCCTACGCCACCTCCGCCGAGATGGCTGCCGAACTCGGCACCTTCCAGGCCTATGACGAGAACGCCGACGCGATGCTGCGGGTGATCCGCAACCACCGCAGGGCCGCGCATGGCGAGACCGCAGGCTACGAATTCCTGAATGTCGCGCCGGTCGCCCTCGACCATGCCAACATCCCGCAGGCCGACCTGGGCGACCATGCCCGCGCCGCCTGGGACCGGGCGCTGAAGCTCGGCGAGGAGCACGGCTACCGGAACGCGCAGGCCACCGTGATCGCGCCCACCGGCACGATCGGCCTCGTGATGGATTGCGACACCACGGGCATCGAGCCCGACTTCGCCCTGGTGAAGTTCAAGAAGCTCGCCGGTGGCGGCTACTTCAAGATCATCAACCAGGCCGCGCCGGACGCCCTGCGGGCGCTGGGCTACCGCGAATCCGAGATCGCCGAGATCGAGGCCTACGCGGTCGGCCACGGCTCCATGGGCCAGGCGCCGGGGATCAACCCGACGACGCTCCGCGCCAAGGGCTTTTCGGACGAGAAGATCGCCGCGGTGGAGAAGGGGCTGAAGTCGGCCTTCGACATCAAGTTCGTGTTCAATCGCTGGACGCTCGGCGACGACTTCCTGATCCAGACCCTGAAGGTCCCGGCAGAGAAGCTTGCGGACCCGACCTTCGAGCTGCTGCCGTTTCTCGGCTTCTCCAAGAAGGAGATCGAGGCCGCCAACACCCACATCTGCGGGGCGATGACGCTGGAGGGCGCGCCCTTCCTCAAGCTGGAACACTACGCGGTCTTCGACTGCGCCAACCCGTGCGGCCGGATCGGCAAGCGCTACCTCTCGGTCGAGAGCCACATCCGCATGATGGCGGCGGCCCAGCCCTTCATCTCGGGGGCGATCTCCAAGACCATCAACATGCCGAACGACGCCACGGTGGAAGATTGCAAGGCGGCCTACCTGCTGTCCTGGCGTCTCGCCCTCAAGGCGAACGCCCTCTACCGCGACGGCTCGAAGCTGTCGCAGCCGCTCAACTCGGCCCTCATCTCGGATGAGGACGACGAGGCGGATGAGGGCATCGAGGCGCTGATCCAGGCCCCGGCCGCCGCCAAGGCTGCCGCGGTGGCGGAGAAGATCGTCGAGCGGGTGATCGAGCGGGTGGAGCGCATCCGCTCCCGCGAGAAGCTGCCGGCCCGGCGCAAGGGGTACACCCAGAAGGCAGTCGTGGGCGGCCACAAGGTCTACCTGCGCACCGGCGAGTACGACGACGGGCGGCTGGGCGAGATCTTCATCGACATGCACAAGGAGGGCGCGACCTTCCGGAGCTTGATGAACAACTTCGCCATCGCGATCTCGCTCGGCCTCCAGTACGGCGTGCCGCTGGAGGAATACGTGGAGGCCTTCACCTTCACGCGGTTCGAGCCGGCGGGCTTCGTGCAGGGCAACGACGCGATCAAGAACGCGACCTCGCTCCTCGACTACGTCTTCCGCGAGCTGGCCGTCTCGTATCTCGGCCGCGCCGACCTCGCCCATGTCAGCCCCGCCGAGATCGGCGGCACGGTGATCGGCGGCGGCGAGAGCGGCGACACGACCCGCGAGGGCCCGAAGCCCGCACCGGCCTCCTCGGTGGTCTCGCGCGGTCTGCTGCGCGGCTCGGCCGACCGGCTGACCCTGATCCAGGGCGGTCCGGCGGGCGGGACGGTCGGTGTCGGCGCGGCGAGCGCCGGTCAGTCGGCCCCGGCCGGCGGAACGGTCCACGCGATCCGGGGCAGCACCGCGCTGAAAGCGGAGCCGGTGGCACCCGGTCAGGCCGAGACCATCGCGGACGCCCTGCCCTTCGCAAAGGTGGAGCGGACCGTCGCGGACCGCCGCGCCGAGGCGAAGATGAAAGGCTATGTCGGCGAGGCCTGCCCGGAATGCGCGAACTTCACGCTGGTCCGCAACGGCACCTGCCTGAAGTGCGACACCTGCGGGTCCACGACGGGGTGCTCGTAATCCCGACGTCCTGGGGTGGATGTGACGTGCAGCAAAGTCCAACCAGTACATGCGGATATGCTGCCAGCCTATGAGGGAATGTGAAGCGAAGCATAAGATAAGCCTGGGGAACCAAATTTAGCGGAGAGCGGGATTGGTCCTAAACAGAGGGAGGATTGGTCCCTCGCCATAGGCAAGTTTGGTCCCAACTTCCTTTTGAAGCCGATTTCGCCAGTGTGTTGCCTTGGAACTTCGCTCGGTTCAGCGCCGAGCAGGTTCTCGTTCAAAACAGCAAAAACGGCGGCGGGTCTCGGCCCGCCGCCGAATACCAACCCGAACAAAACGGGATCATGATTTCGGGGGTGGCCCAGGATCCTCGCGGCACGCCATTCCTGGCCTGCAGTGTTCGAACCGAGCAGGGACATCGACATGACCTTGGAGGAACCCGTCAGTCAGCCTGACACCGGGGTAGAGGCGGAGCCGCCTACGCCGGCGACGCTTCAGACCCCGGAGCTTCGGTACATCGAGAGGATGAGGATCGGCGTCAGGTTCTGCCTGCTGATCCCTGCCCGATCCCATACCGTCGAACGGGTCACATCCATCCGCATCTCGGCCAAGCGAGATATCGAGATCTACCATCTCGCCGGCGACGAGCGGATCGCCGTCGCACATCGGCGTCTGTCGACGGTGCCACCTGGAGTGACCGGGGTCCTGCTCCAGGAGGACGGGCGCAAGCCGCGCTGGCAATGGCACGTGCGGCTGGCTGAATTCTCAGCCAAGCACCGTGCCGATCCACGAGGATCGGCCCAGGAGATCGAGGGGTCCTGGAAGGACGGCTTTCGTTTCAGGACCGAGACCACCACCGCCCAGGGTGAGGTCGCCGAGGGCGGCCAAGGCTTGCGTCCGCCCCAGGTCGGCGCGCTCCATTCCATCGGCGCACATTGGAGTGTGTTCTCGACAGAGCCGGCCACCGTCGTCATGCCCACGGGAACGGGCAAGACCGAGACGATGCTCTGCGCCGTCGTCAACTATCGACGGGGCCCGACCTTGGTGGCCGTCCCGTCGGACGCGCTTCGCTGGCAGACGGCCAGGAAATTCGAGAACTTCGGCAAGTTGCCGGAACTGGGGCTGGTCGATCCGGATATCCGCAACCCGGTCGTGGGCATCATTACGAAGGAACCCACCCGCAGCGAGGATCTCGACCTGCTCAGGGGCTGCAACGTCGTGGTCGGCGTCATGGCCTCGCTCGCGGGCGCCGCGACCGAGCCCCTTTTTCCCGAGATCGCCGAAGCCGTAGGCACCCTGTTCGTGGACGAGGCGCACCACGTGGCCTCGGATACCTGGAGCGCTTTCCGGAGCCACTTCAGTCGGCACCAGATCGTGCAGTTCACGGCGACGCCCTTCAGGCTCGATGGAAAGCTGGTCGATGGGCGCGTCATCTTCAGTTACCCGCTCGCGGCCGCCCAGCGAGACGGGTACTTCAAGCCGATCAAGTTCGTTTCGGTCTTCCAGATCGACCCGGGCAAGGCCGACGAGGAAATGGCCGACGAAGCCATCGCGGCCCTGAGGGCGGACCTGAAGGCCGGCCTGAACCACCTGCTCATGGCCCGGTGCGCGCGCATCCAACGCGGCGAAGGCCTGCTCGAACTCTATCGACGCCTGGCGCCGGAGACGAACCCGGTCCTGATCCATTCGGAGATGACGGAAATCGAGGTCGCGCAGGCCTTGGATGCCCTTCGGGCGGGCCGCCACCGCATCGTCGTCTGCGTCAACATGCTCGGCGAGGGCTTCGACCTGCCCGAGCTCAAGGTCGCAGTCCTGCACGACCTACACAAAAGCCTGCCGGTCCTCCTGCAGTTCACCGGCCGGTTCACACGTCGCTCCGGCAAGCGCATCGGTAACGCAACCGTGGTCGCGAACATCGCCGATCCGAAGGTGTCTTCGAAGCTGGAGCGCCTCTATAGCGAGAGCGCCGACTGGAACCAGTTGCTGAGCGAAGCCAGCTCGAAGGCGGCGCGCGATCATGCCGAGCTGATCGCCTTCCTGCGGGACTCCACCGCACTCGTGCCGGAGGAGAACGTCGAGGGGCTGAGGATCTCGAAGAACCTGCTGAGGCCGAAGTTCAGCACCATCACATATCTCTGCGACGAGTTCACGCCCAAGACCTTCCACGAGGGCATTCCCGACAAGACCTTCGTCCATGCCGCATGGCAGAACGATGCGGCGTCGCTGGTCTATTTCGTGACGAGGCGGGAGGAGCGGGTCAGATGGACCCGGAGCAAGAAGGTCGCCGACCGCCAATGGGACCTTTTCGTTTTGTTCCATGACGAGGAGGCCGGCCTCCTGCATGTGAACTCCTCCGACAAGAGCAGCTTGCACGAGGGGCTTGCAAGCGCGGTCGGCGCGACCGCGCGGATTGACGGGGAGAAGACCTTCCGCGCCCTGGGCGGCATCAATCGGCTGATCTTCAGCAACATCGGCGTGCGCAAGCACGGTCGCCGGAACATGAGCTTCGCCATGTATACGGGCTCCGACGTGAGGCAGGCGCTCACGCTGACGGAGACGACCGGCGCCACGAAATCGAACCTGGACGGTCGAGGCTGGGAGGGAGGGACCGTCGTCTCGCCTGGCTGTTCGGCGAAGGGGCGGGTCTGGTCCAAGGCTCAAGGCACCATTCCGCAATGGCTGAGATGGTGCCGGCCCATAGGGCGCAAGCTTCTCGATCCCGCGATCAACGTCGACAAGATCCTCCACAACGTCCTCATCCCCACCGAGGTGAAGACTGCGTTCCCGGACGAGCGGGTGCTCTCGGTCGAATGGCCCGCGGAGACATTGAAGACCTCCGACGAACGCATCGTCTTGTGCAAGGACGGGCGACAGGTCCCGATGGCCTATTGCCAATGGGAGCACGAGGCCGAGGCATCCTCGTCGACCCGACTGGCCTTCAGGCTCGTCTCCGCAAGGGGCGAATTCAATGACCGCGTCGAGTTGGTGCTGGACGCGGTTCGGGGCTATCGCTTCGTCGGACCGGAGAACATCCGGCTGCGGCAAGGCAGGCTGGACGTGCCCTTGCCAGATTATCTGTACGACTATCCCCTTGTCGTCCGTTACGTCAGCCTGAAGGAGCTGGAAGGCGACCTTGTCTACCAGCAGACCAGCACGGCTCCGGCACGTATCGAAGACCGCCAGTTGCAGCCGTGGGACTGGACCGACGTCGACATCCACGTCGAGTCTACTTGGAAGGAAGGGGTCGAGAGGCCGCGCTCGGTCCAGTCCCGCATGGCGACCCACTACGTCGACGAGGGCTTCGACATCGTCTTCAATGACGATGACGCCGGAGAGGCGGCGGACCTCATCTGCATGCAGGAGGGCGACGAGACCATTAGGCTCGTCCTGGTTCACTGCAAGTACTCGGGCAAGCCGGACCCTGGCGAGCGGATTAAGGACGTTGTCGAGGTATCGTCGCAGGCGATCCGCTCGGCCTCGTGGCGCGGCGGTTTCGACCGACTTCACAGGCACATGCTCACGCGCTGCAAGATGATCGGCAACGGCAGTCCTTCCCGGTCCCGGTTTATCGCGGGCTCGGCCGCCTCGTTGGCCCAACTCGCGCGCGCCTCAAGGATGAAGCCAATCGCCTTCGAGATCCTCATCGTGCAGCCCGGAGTGCGGCGGTCGAGGCTGACCGACGACCAAGCCGTCGTGCTGGGTTCCGCCGCCGCCTATCTCCGGCAAACCGTCGACGTCGAGCTGGCCGTCGTCTGCTCGGCGTGAAACGGCCCTGCACCGCCACTGGTCTCGACGGCCGTGACGTATGCCGCCGAGCCCAGGCATCGTGCAAACCGACCGCCACGAACACGGCAGTGAGGCTCAAGGGGCTGCCGGAGGACACCGCACGCTAACCGGCTTCGCCTTTGAGCTCCGCTCAGCGCGGGCCCCAAATGACGTTTTGTCACCTTAAATGACTTTACGCTCCATCGACAGGGACGCGGTCGGATCGTCGAGGAACTGAGCCGCCATCTCGACCGCGGCTCGGTATGAGACCGGGGCCGGGATGGCGCGGCTCCATACGATGTGTGCGGCGGCGTTCGGGTCGGTAAGCCGCGCGTTCTTCTTGTTTTCCAAGAAGGCATGCGTCGATGCCCAAAGCTGCACGGTCTCGTCGAGATTCAGGGACTTGTCGGCCCGCCGCTCACCGCGCGTGGACGATGGCCTCGACGATGTCCCCCGTGCCGTAGAGTTTGGCCACGAACAGGCCGTGGTCTGGGACGTCCTCGTCCGCGAGGCGATGCCGGCCCGAGGTCGGGACGAGGCGGATGTCGGGCCACGACGCGTGGACGCGGGCGGCCAGGGTCTTGCCGCACATGGACCCGGGCATGTCGATGTCGGTGAACAGCACGCCGATGTCGTCGCGGCGCTCAAGGATGTCCCAGGCCTCGTCGGCGTCGCGGGCCTCGACCGTCGCGAGGCCGAAGTCCTCCAGCAACTCGACGGCGTACAGGCGCACGAGGGCGTCGTCCTCGACGACGAGGACCAGGGAGGCATCGAGGGCGCGCTTCGCGGACATGAGCCGTCAACGAGGCTCACACCTTGGCCGTCTGAGCCAAACCAAAAGGCCTCCGGGAAACTCGGCGCGGTTCATTCGGATCGCGGGCGATGCGGGATTTGCGTTGGCCGCAAGTGGCCACGAAGGCGTTCGTTCCTTCGTTGCGGGGCTGCTCGATCTTGGTTCGGAGGGGCGGCGTGCGAACGGCGGGCTGCAATCCGCTTTGGGGCCGCTGCACGATTGGCCCGCCAACAGTCGCCACTCCGCAGATCAGTTCGGGCTTCGCGATCTCGTCCGCGAGGTTGCTGCGGCGAACATGCCATTGGGTGCCGACGAGGTGTGCTTATGGGGACCCGTCGGGCCGCGAAAGCTGCACTCGATCCGCTCCGCCTCGCGTGAAACGCACGTGCACTTGGAAACGCGCGAGGGGAGCGCGGGGTCGATGTCGCCGAACGCCTTGGTCGCAACCGGATCGCAGCAGTCTTGCAGCCTGTGCGACTGTCGCGCGTCCCCTTTGACGTGCTGCGTAAGATCCAGGAGCACTTCCTCGCGGTGATCCGAGGCTGTGCCGACGACCTCGTTCGCGATGCACGGCTACGACCGCTGGAGATCGCGCACCTCCTTGAGATACGCCTCGACCCAGAACCGGCCTGGCTCGCCGTGCTGGGCATGTACGGAGGTTTCGCCTGCCGGCTGCCCGAGACACTCCGCATCACGAGACGAGAAAAACAGCCGGTCGGCCATGCACGAGGGGGCGATGTGCCAGCCGACCGGCCAACCGTGCACCCTCGAGAGGGCGGCACGATGCTTGGTGCGCCCGTGTGGGCGCGAAACTCACCTTGCGTGCGCAGCCGATCCCTCGTGTGCGGATCTCTTGGCGGAGATAGCGCCGGTTCGCGGACCCTTCGATGTCCACTCCGGATCAGAGCGCGGACCCCCAGGGCCGTCTGTTGGTCCCTGGAGCTGGCCGGGGACGACGTCGGCCACGCGCTTCCATGACTGCGAGGCGCAAAACACCAGCATGCAGCCTTTCACAGTCAGCGCTGACGGTTGATCGCTCCATACCGTCACGTCGTAGGATTTGCCGTTGTCAGCGTTGTAGATCTTGCCCTCGTAGCGCCCCTCCGCGTTCGGCTTCAAGCCGAGCAACATCTGGTGGCCGAGCTGGGGCCGGGCCTGCCAAGCCGGGTTCGGGTTGTAGCGGTCGACTTTCGATTTGCCGTCCTTGTCGAGCGGCTCACTGCCCCATACGACGAAGCCGCACAGGCGGGAGGCGTCGGACCCGCACCGCTCGGTCCGGACCCGGGCGCGGCCGTCTTCCGTGAACCAGGTGCCGAACGGCTCGGCGGCACGGGCCGCGTTCAACCGGCCGCACGTGACGGTCGCGACGGCGGCCACCAAGGCGACCGCGGCCAAGCGGTATATGGGAGCGGTCATCGGATTCCTTCTGCAAGCTGTTGGACCGTGGCGCTCACGGTGCGGTCGCCGCGTGCCCGGCCGCCTCGTCGCGCGGTCCAACGAACCGTCCGAACACGCGCCCGAGAAGACCGCCCAGGCTGTCCATCAGCAGGAACACGGCCGGCACGAAGACGAGCGACAGCAGGGTCGAGACGATCAGGCCGGCGATGACCGCCACCGCCATCGGTGCGCGGAACTCGCCGCCGACGCCGAACGCCATCGCAGAGGGCACCATGCCGGCGGCCATCGCGATGGTGGTCATCACGATGGGCCGTGCGCGCTTGCGGCCGGCATCGACGATTGCCGTGACCCGGTCGACGCCGCGCCCCATCTCCTCGACCGCGAAGTCGACCAGCATGATGGCGTTCTTGGTCACCAGCCCCATCAGCATCAAGATGCCGATCACCACCGGCATCGAGATCGGCATGTGGAAGACGAGCAGGCCGAGGATAGCGCCGCCGATGGAGAGCGGCAGCGAGAACAGGATGGTCAGCGGCTGGAGGAAGTTGCCGAACAGCAGGACGAGTACCGCGTAGACCATCATGATGCCGGCGCCCATCGCCATCAGGAAGCCGGAGAACACCTCCTGCATGATCTCGGCGTCGCCGGTCTGCCTGATGGTCACGCCCGGGCGCAAATTGCGCGCGGTCGGCGTCTGCATGGCCTCGGCAATGAGCGAGCCGAGGGCTTCCGAGCCCTCCATGTTCGCCTCGACGGCGACGCGCACCGCCCGGTCGTAGCGGTCAATGGCGCCGGGGCCTTGGTCGAGCTCGATGTCGGCCACCACGGCGAGGGGCACGGCGGCCCCGTCCTTGGCCGGCACCTTCAGGTTCTCCAGGCGCGAGACCGCGCCGCGGGCGCTCTCGGGCAGTTGCACCCGGATCGGCACCTGACGGTCGGCGGCGTTGAACTTCGCCAGGTTCAGACCGATGTCGCCGATGGTGCCGACCCGCACGGTCTCGGCGATGGCGTCGGTCGAGACGCCGAGGTCGGCCGCCACGCCCTCCTTCGGCCGGATGCGCACCTCGGTCCGGTTCAGCGGAGCAGTCGACATCACCGCCACGAGGTGCGGGATGGCGGCCATGTCGCGCTGCAGGCGCGCGGCGACTTCGGTGACCACGTCGGCGTCGGGCCCGCTCACCACCAGGGCGAGGTCGCGCTGGCCGCTGTCGCGCAGGGTCCAGGACCGGATGTCGGGCTCCTCGGCCAGCAGGGCTGCGATCTCGGCTTCGACCGTCCACTGGCGCTTGGCGCGCGAGGCCTTCGGCGTAAGGTTGACGGTCAGGGTCGCGAGCCGGGTCTCCTTCTTGCCGCCGACCTGCCGTCCGCCGTCGACGAAGACCGAGGTCACCTCGGGCAGCGCCCGGATGCGCGAGACCACACGGTCGGAGACCGCGACCGTATCGGCGAGCTTCGCGCCCGGCGCCAGCTCGACCATGAACAGGGTACGGGCGTTGTCCTGCTTCGGGATGAAGCCGGAGGGCAGCAGGCCCGTCGACACGATGGAGGCGGCGAACAACGCGAGGCCCGCGAACAGCGTGACGACCCGGTGGCGCACCGACCAGCCGACGAGGCGGCCGTAGGCGCGCATCACTAGGCCCTCGCGCTCCTCGGCATGGCCGTGGTCGCGCAGGAAGTAGGCGGCGAGCATCGGAGTGATCAGGCGCGCAACGAGCAGCGACATGAACACCGAGACCGCGATGGTGAGGCCGAACTGGATGAAGTAGCGGCCTGCGATGCCCGGCATGAACGAGACCGGCGCGAACACCGCGATCAGGGTCGCCGTGATGGCGATGACCGCCAGCCCGATCTCGTCGGCGCCCTCGATGGCGGCCCGGAACGGCGACTTGCCCAGCCGCATATGCCGGACGACGTTCTCGATCTCGACGATGGCGTCGTCGACGAGGATGCCGGTGACCAGCGTAATGGCGAGTAGGCTAATGCCGTTGAGGGTGAAGCCGAGCGCATCCATCGCCCAGAAGGTCGGGAACACCGAGAGCGGCAGCGCGACCGCGGCGATGAGCGTGGCGCGCCAGTCGCGCAGGAACAGCAGCACCACGATGACCGCCAGCAGCGCCCCCTCGATCAGGGTGTGCATGGCGGAATCGTACGAGCCGATGGTGGACGATACGGAGGAGTCGATCAGCTCGAACTGCAGGTCGGGGTAGCTCGCCTGGAACTCGGCAATCTTCCTCTGCACCCCGGCCGCGACCTCGGCGTCGCTCGCGCCAGAGCCGCGCGACACCGCGAAGGCGACCACCGGCTCGCCGTTGAAGCGCGCGAAGGTGCGCGGCTCCTCGATGCCGTCCTCGACCGTGGCGAGGTCGTCGAGCCGGACCTTGCGGCCGCCCGGCAGGACGATGGAGGTGGCCTTGAGGTCGCGCAGGGTGCGCGAGGCGGCGAGCGTGCGAATCGACTGCTCGCGACCGCCGACCTCGCCGCGTCCGCCCGCCATGTCGGCGGAGGTGAGCCGCAATTGACGGTTCACGTCCGCCGCGGTGATGCCGAGCGCCAGCAGACGCTCGGGCTGGAGCACGACCCGCACCTCGCGGGCGACGCCGCCGACGCGCTCGACGCCGCCGACGCCCCTCACGCCCTGGAGCGCCCGGGCGATCTTGTCCTCGACCAGCCAGGACAGGTCGGCCGGCGTCATTGCCGGCGCCTTCACGCCGTAGACGAGGATGGGCAGGCCCGCGATCTCAACGCGGCTGATCACCGGCTCGTCGATGGTGCGCGGAAGGTTGATGCGGATCTTTGAGACCGCGTCCTTCACGTCGTTGACAGCGCGGTCGGTGTTCACCTCCAGCCGGAACTCGACCGTGGTCACGGAGGAGCCCTCGGTGATGGCCGAGGTGATGTGCTTGACGCCCCGGACGCCGGCGATGGAGTCCTCGACCCACTTGGTGACCTGGGTCTGCAGCTCGGCCGGCGCCGCGCCCGACTGGGTGATGGCTACCGAGACGATGGGCACGTCGACGTTGGGCATCTTCGTCACCGCGAGCCCGCGGAAGCTGACGAGGCCGAGCACGACTAGTACCAGGAACAGGACGAGCGGCGCGATGGGGTTGCGGATCGCCCAAGCGGAGACGTTGAGGCGCATCGGACGGCCTTGGCTTCCGTGACGTTGGCTTCGGGGAGCGGGGACGCCGGGGGCTACGGCACGCCGGCTTCGGCGGTGTCCTGCGCGGCGGGCATCGCCGGCATGGCGGCCACCGCCCGCGCGGGCGCCGGGGCTTCGAGCACCGGCCGGACACGGTCGCCGTCGCGCAGGAACGAGCCGGCCCGGGCGACGACGCGCTCGCCCTCATTCAGGCCCGTGCGGATCTCGATCGTGTCCTCGTCGGCGATGCCGATGCGGACGGTGCGGTCCTCGACGCGCTCACCCGTCACGACGAGCACACTGCGGCGCCCGCCGCCGTAGAGCACGGCGGCCTGGGGGACGCTGACGCCGCGGCTGCGGGCGAGCTCGACGGCACCGCGGGCGAAGGTCCCGATGCGCAGGCGCGGGTCGGGGTCGAGCCGCACGCGCACCTTGCCCAGGCGCGTGGCCTTGTCGACCTCGGGGTAGACGGCGCGCACGCGACCGGCGATGCGGCCGCCCTCGCCCATGTCGATCCAGGCCGGGGCGCCCTCGCGCAGCAGGGGCAGCTTGGTCTCGACGACCTCGCCCTCCAACTCGATCTCGCCGCGGGCGATCAGGCGGAACAGCGGCTCGGCCGAGGCCGACGCGGTGATGCCGACCCGGGCGGTACGGCGGCTGACGATTCCGGGCTCCGGGGCGCGGACCTCGGTGCGAGCCAGCCGCAGGGACAGCTCGTCGCGAACGGCACGGGCCTGGGCGAGGTCGGCTTTGGCCATGGCCAGGCCGTTGCGGGCGAAGGCCAGCTTGCCCTCGGACTGGCGCAGGGTGGAGGTCCGGCTCTCCATCACCACCGCCGTGGTGTTGCCGGTCGCCATGAGCGAGCGCGCTCGCTCCAGTCCAAGACGGGCCTCGGTCTCGGCGGCCTCGGCCTGCTCGATGTTGCTCTGGGCCTGAGGCACGGCGGCCTCCGCCTTGGCCACCACCGCGTCCTGCTGGGCGATCTGGCGGTCGATCAGGTCGCGCGACAGGCGCGCCAGCACTTGGCCCTTGGCGACCCGCGCGCCCTCCTCCACCAGCACCTCGGTGACCCGGTAGCCGTCGATCTCGGGCGTCACCAGCACCTCGTCGCGCGGCACGAGGGTGCCAGTCACCGTCACGGTCTCGACGGTCTCTCGCCACATCGCCTCGACCACGCTGACGGCGGGCGCGAGAAGTGGCTTGGCGGCGACGGGAGCCTCGTCGCGGGCCAAGGTAGCCGAGAGGCCGAGCACCAGGAGCGCGGGACCGGCGAGGAAGGCGGCGCGGGTCATCGACGGGTCTCCGGGGGGGCCGCGGCCGCTCGCGGGAGCGAACCGTGCAGGCCGGCTTCGATGAGGGTTTGGAGGTGGGCAACCGCGGCGGCCGAGTCGTGCCCGGGCAGGGTCGCGCGATTGACGACGATGCCCTTCATCAGCGGGTTGACCGCCTCGAACATCGCCGCCGGATCGCAGTCGGGCGAGGCGGCGAGTGCCGTGAACATCCCGCACAGCCACTCGCGGGCCTCAGCTTCGCTGCGGTCGACCAAGGCGGCGATGGCAGGATTCCGGGTCGCCTCGGACCAGAGGTCGAGGCGCAGCACCGCGGCTTCCTGGGTGAGGTCCGTGAAGTAGCGGGCGAGAATGCCGGTCAGGACGGCGCGCTGGTCGCCACCTTGCTCCAGGTCGGCGAGCATGGTCGCGCCACGGGCGCGGTCGCGCTCTGCCATCGCGAGGACGATGTCCTCCTTCGAGGCGAAGTAGCGGTAGAAGTTGCCCTGGCTCATCGCGGCCTCCCGGGCGAGGTCGGCCATGGTGGTGCGGTGGAAGCCGTTCCGGACGAAGCAGGCCTCGGCCGCGGCCAGGATCTGCTCGCGCCGCGCGGCCTGCGCGTCGCGGACCTCGACGACGGTTCCGGTCGCGGCGCTCACGACGTGGAGCCCGCGTCGTGCGGGGCGACCCGGCTCTGGTCCTTGGACGGCAGGACCTCGGCGCAGGCGCGCGATGCCAGACCGAGGCCGGCGCAGGTGCGGGCCTGCCACCCCCCGGGCCCGTTGCCGGTCCAAGCAATCAGTGCCGCCCAACCCAGGAGCACAAAGAGGACGGCGAGCAGGTTGGCCGGACGCGACGCGGCGGCCACGACTGAGCGCAGGAAGCCAAGGGCCTCCTCCGCAGCACTGGTCCGGTTCGTCAGAGCATCAAGTCCGTATGCCATTCGTAAACCCGCTCTTCTACGAAGAAGCAATAGTGAACGTTCATTCTCATGTCAATGAGCGTTCATTCACTGGTGATGACGACGCTCTAGGCACGTCGGGTGCCGTTCCCGAACGCAGCCCGGTCGCGTGTTTGTATGTCGGCGTTCGTTCGGAGTTTGCTCGACGGCCGGAGGCTCTCGACGGCTTTCAGAATGCGCGTTCAACGCCCTTGACGCTCAGACGCGCTCTCGATGCAGCGGGAGCTTCTGATCGCCCGCGAGGCAGCAGGCACCTCTCGAACTCCGCGCGTAACTCGTTTGCGAGACTTCGGCGATTGAGGAAGAGGCCGTATGGCACCGAGCCCGCTCGGATCTCAGGCGCAAACGGTCCGACATCGCTACGGCTTTCTGTCGCGGGCCGCCGAACACGAGATTGTCGATTTTCATCCTGTATGTATCCTGTCGGTTTGCATACATCGTCGTCTGTGATGATACGGTCGCTCCCGCTCGCCCAGCACACGCTGTTTGCCGACCTCTTGCAACAGAGCGCGGACGAGCTGTTCGACCCAGAATTCCCGGAAAACGGCAGCGTCCTCGTCCGGCCCGGCCGAGCAGGCGCGCCGTCCGGCCACGTGTATTATCAAGGCTATCGCCGAGCTGGCGGCGAGGCCGATCGAGGTCAACGCTTTGCTCGCTTCGTCGGACGCTCTGACGACCCAGGTGTCATGGCGTGGGTCGTGCGGTTCCAGCGGATCAAAGCTGTCCGAGCCGAGCGCACAATCACCGTACGTGCGCTGATCGGATCTGGGGTACCGCGACCCGACAGGATCATCGGGCGGGTAATCGAGGCCTTGGCTAGGGCTCGCCTGTTTTCCAACGGCGCGGTCCTCCTCGGCACTGCCGCCTATCAGACCTACGGTGGCGTCCTCGGAGTGCGGCTATCCAGAGCCTTCAGCAGGCCAGCCGAGCACGACGAGGGTCGATCAGCCCGGATTGCGCTGCGCGCGGCAGATCAGATCCCTGACCTCTTCGCCGCGCTTCGCGGCATCGATCCGAGCTTCGCATCCTTCGCCAGCCCGGCGGACGTGGTCGGCACGACGCGCTTTCGGAATGCGAGCCACCTACAGATCCATGTCCATGTCGCGAGCGAACTGGCGATCCTCGTCGACGACGCGGTTCAGTCAATCGTCCTGCACGGTCCGGGGATCCCAGTAAAAGTTCCGGCCCCCGAGCGCTGGGTCGTTAACACACTGCTCGGACAGGGATGGTGCATCAACGGCACAGACGATCCGAACCAAGCGTTTGCCCGGGCAGCCGAACTGATCGAGGCCTTGAGCATGGTCGGACGGGAGCACGCTCTCGCGAGAGCGTTCGACGCGGCTTGGGACTGCGCCTTAAAATGGAACGTAGATCTCCGAGCGAGCGTGCAACACCTCCCCTCGCCCGCACGTACGATCCTCGAAGCGCACGCCGGAATTCGAGAGGCAAGCAGCACCCCGTCAAAGCCGCGCCAGGCCTCTGACGTTTAACACCCGGAGGCGAGATTGAACGGATCGGGTCCAGCCTCGCACAGCCCCGAGGACACACAGACCATTGAGGTGAGCCGAAGGGATCCTTGCCATACAAGGCGATCGGCGTGTGGAAGCCGGCCGTGCTTCGGGGGCGTGCTCGGCCCTGCCGTTAACCACGAGAGGCGCGAAGCACCATCGCGGGCTTCGACGGCCAGGTTGCCGCAGAGAAGATCTTCTCAGGGCGCTGGGCGCCTTCTGTGAGCACGGCTCTCCAATAGGGCCTCCTCGCTCAGTGTAAGGCCGATCGCCCCAGATGCAGTCCGAGTGAATTCGATCCCGGCTTCGCGGAATGTGGCCGCTATCTTCTTCAGTGTTTCTTCCTTCGCGCTGTGGATGCCATGTTCATAATTTATGAGTGAACGGCGCGATAGGCCGATGCGCGCTGCCAAATCATCCTGAGACCAACCCAGCATGGCACGTGCTGCTCTGACCTGCTCGGGCTGAATATTAATCAACGAAGTCTACCAGCAACGCTTGATTATCCACGTTACTGCACAAAATGTGCAATTCGGGCGCGGCCGCATTACATCATTGTTGTCGCCAACAACTGTGGTGCAGACCATGTCGAAAAATCTCCATCTCGATCAACTCGCCAGCCTGCTGGAGCAGACTGGCGATTATCGCGTGCTGCGTCGGCTGACGCCGCGCGCAACCTACGATCAAACTGCTGACCCTGCGGTGGCGCGCGGCGTCTTCCTGGATCTCGAGACTACGGGACTCGATCCCGAGATGCACGAGGTCATCGAAATCGCCCTGGTACCATTCACCTACTCGGCTGACGGCCGGATTCTGAACGTGGAGGAGCCGTACTGTTCGTTTCAAGACCCCTTCATGCCGATCTCGCCGGAGATCACCAAGCTGACCGGCATCACGCCCGAAATGGTCCAGGGCTCGATGATCGATGTGGCCGAAGTCGAGAGGATCATCGCCGACGCATCCTGGATCTGCGCTCATAACAGCCGTTTCGACAGACCCTTCGCCGAACAGATCACGCCCGCCTTCGCGCGGAAGCGATGGGCTTGCTCTCTGACGCAGGTGCCCTGGAAGGAGGAAGGATTCGGCGGAGCTAAGCTCGGTTATCTGCTGGCGGATCTCGGCTTCTTCGCCTCGTTCCACCGCGCGCACGAAGACTGCCTCGCGGCCATCGAAATCCTGTCGCGGCGGTTGCCGAAGTCCGAAACCACCGCCTTCGCCAAGCTCATTGAGGCCGCGGAGGCGCCGGTCTACCGGGTCTGGGCGTCGCTCGCGCCGTTCGAGCGGAAGGACGCGCTCAAAACACGTGGGTATCGCTGGAACGGGGCGCCCAATCCGGGCCGACCGAAGGCTTGGTATCGCGACTTGCCCGAGGATCTCGTCGGCTTGGAGTTCGAGTATCTGCGCCGCGAGATCTATGGCTACGACGCAGATATACTGGTCACTGAGGTCACGCCTTACGACCGCTTCTCGAACCGCATCTGACCTGAATGGGAGGTCCGCATTGGACACCTGCCACAGCTTCCGCACGCTCAGGCGCGAAGGACGAGCGCCGGTGCGCTGCGATGCAGTAACCTTGGTCGTCGACGCGTACACAAACTGGGTTGCCCGAGAGGAACTCAGAAGCTCGGAGGCAAGCCGCGCCGTCTGGCTACGCGGCCCCGGTCGTCCCACCCGCATTGATCGGCTCGCGACGGCTCTCCGCGGGCTCGCGCACGAGGACGCGCGCGACGCGTCGGCGGGCGAACCTCGCTGATCCACCGCCGCGCGGATCCGGAACAGCGCGGGTCGTTGCTGTAACCCTCGCGCTCTCACCAAAGCTCCAACCCAGATCGCGCTGAGACCGACGTCGCCGCGAACGCGGGCGGCGAACGGGACAGGGCGGCTGCACGGATCTCACGATATCACCCGCAGGAGTGGCTCGTCATGTACGCACATATGCGTCTCATTCCGATCCCGGTTATTTCCATCCCAGATCCCAGCAATTCTGCCGATCGGCGATCAATCCCACTGCGAGGCTGGCCGAAGGGCACGACACGATCGAACGCGGGAAGCGGCCGTGCCGTCCCAAACGGCGGCGGAGCGGGCGGTTGCCGCGTCTTCCGGACGGAGGTGTTCGATGCACTCTGGAAAGACGTCGTCGTACCGCGAGCGTCGCTGATGAACAGGCCAATCACGTCCGAGACGCGACGGCGGCTTTGGCTGAACGGGATCAGTCACCTTTGCGCCTCCGATCCCAGGCTCTACAAGTCGACAGCTCACGACCTCGAACGCATCATCGCAATCCTGAGCCCGGTGATCGGCCGGATCGAGGCCGATCTAAAGCCGCCTGGTAATACTTCGGAAACCCATGGACCAAGCCTGGATGGCCGACGGCGTCCGCCAACTGCTGCGACGCTTGCCCGATGGTTGCGGGAAGATCGGAATGGACTCGTACCCGCTCTAGGTCTGTCATCAAAGCTCGACGGCACCGATTCGGCTGAAACCGCTTCCGGCTAATCTTCCTTCGACAACAGCAGCTGCGTCAAACCGGCGCAATCTAGTGGCTGCTAGCCCGACGGCAGCAGGTCTTGCCGTTACTCAACCCCTTCTTGCGTTATCTTCAGCAGTTCTTGCGCGATCTAAGGCCGTTCTTGAGGGTTTTTCAAGTAAAGGCCATGGCCAAGCTAGGTCATTGTCGGGACAAAAGGCGGTTCTGAACGCTCCCGGATCATTGACTCGACGGCAGGGCTGAGTCGTTCTTTGCGGACACCACGAAGGAGATCCCGATGTAGCTTTGTGCCCCACGATCCGCTCCGCTGGAGGGCGCGGTCACCGACCGCGCACCTCCAGGGCTGGCCGCTTCGCACGATCCGCCAACGTTCCAAGGCGTCGGAGCGTGCGCTGTACATGATCACCGCCGCCCAAGGGGCATGCGGTATCGGCTGGCCGAGGACGCTGATCCGGTACGGGTCACCCCGTATCGTCGTCGCCCCAATCGATCCAACCCCCCAGTCCGCTCCTACAACCACATCGGCAAGACCGGTGGGTCGAAGGATGCTGGCTGAACAGCCGAACCTGCACGAGGATTCGCATGGGTTCGTCAGCCTCGCAAGCCCGTCTTGGGCGAGTGAGCCTGCGTCACCTCGACTCCCCCGCAGGTCGATCGGCTCCCCCTCGAATGAGGACGGCGCCCGTCGGGCCTTCAGCCTGACTGAGCGCCGCCTCCAACCGTGACGCGCCGGGCGATGCCGGCGCTGTCCTGGCGCACGAGGTCGGCCCATGCTTCGGAATCGCACCGTATCGTTCGACGATCAGCGGGACTGGCCGCTGCCATTCTCTGAAAGCCTCCCCAGTCTCTCCA
Source organism: Methylobacterium sp. UNCCL125 (assembly GCF_900116795.1). Lineage (NCBI taxonomy): Bacteria > Pseudomonadati > Pseudomonadota > Alphaproteobacteria > Hyphomicrobiales > Methylobacteriaceae > Methylobacterium > Methylobacterium sp. UNCCL125. The sequence continues at coordinate 143,652 of NZ_FPBW01000014.1, forward strand.
GCCGCACGCTGCCACGCCGGTCGCGGGTCTCTGCCATCGGGCAACTCGTCACCACGACAGACCAGCGACGCGTGGTGTTTCAGAGCATGATCGAGTGCCATTCGGCCTTGCACCTGCTGGCCGATCCCGAGGTGGAGACGCTGATCGATCAGCCGCCGGCCATCACCTACACGCGAGGCGGTCGGCAGCATCTGCACACCTTCGACTTCTTGGCCGTTCTGCGCAGCGGCCAGCGCGTCGCCGTGGCCTGCAAGGCCTCGATTCGTGCGGAGTTGAAGGATCTCGCCGGCTTCTACAGGAGCATCGCCCACCAGATCCCACGCAGCTTCGCGGACCGGATCGTCATCTTCACCGAGCTGAGCTTCTCGCAGGCTGACATCTACAACGTCGGCCTGCTGCACGACTGCCGGCGCGACGGTCCGGGATCTTCCGACGCCGCGATCGCCCAGTACGTCGGACGCCTGTACGGGCGAACCACAATCGCCAGTCTCGTCGAAGCGACGGGCCTGGGCGCCGACGCGTTCCGTGCCGCGATCCGCGCGATCGGAGATCGCACGCTGCTGCCAGTCCACGCCGGCCGCTGGGATTACAACACCCGGGTTGCGCCGCCTGTGGGGACGGAGGTTGCCGCGTGACCCAGCTCGAACGGACGATCCCACGCTACGAGCTCGGTCGCTATGACCAGATCATCCTCCCCGACGGTCTGGCCTACACCTGCCCGCGCTCGCTTCCGGATCACTACGTACTGGTGCAGGTGGGCAGCAACCTCGCCCAGGAGATCACCTTTGCCGAATTCGAGGCGTTCCGGCGATCGCCGAAGTTCCAGCACAACCGGGACTACTACAGCCTCGGGCACGTCGAAGCTCGGGCCCGTTCCGGCGTCGCCTCGGTCCTGGACCTGCCGCGGGACGAACTCGCGGTCGTGCTCTTCCGGGAAGCCTGCGTCGAGGATCTAATCGACCTCCACGCCGACGGGCAGACCACCATCGACGATGCCGCGATTCAGAAGGTTCTGGGTGAGATCGAGCGTCGCGTCACCGCACGCGGCCTGTCCGAGCACATCGTGGTCGTCGAGGATCGGCGCGGCGAGGCCCTGGAGCGCAAGGTCGAAAAGCGACGGCGCTATGTGACCACGACGCTGACCTTCAGGTTCCCGAAAGCCCGGACGCTGCGGGAATGGTACCGCGTCTATCAAACCTGCGGCTGTCTCGCGTATGCCCTGCGCGACCGCCTGCGCCATTGCGGCAATCGGGTGCCGCGCAAGAACCCCGACGTGCTCGCGCTGATGCACGAGCACGTCCACAACTACATGTCCGAGACGAGGCCCACGCAGAAGGCCTGCTACAAGGCGTTCTGCCGCGCGCTGGAGAAGTCCGGGTTCAAGCCTCGCGCAGGCGAGGATCCCGAGGCCTACCAAATCTCGTTCACCACATTCTCCGCGGCCGTGCGGGTGCTGCCGAAATTCGAGGTCTGCGTCGCGCGCCGCGGGCTGCCGTTCGCGCTCCGACGCTTCAAGGCGGTGACCCAGACCTTCGGAGCCCACCGGATCGGCGAGCTCGTGCAGATGGACGAATGGCAGGTCTCGCTCATGAGCCTGTGCGTCCGGTCCGGCGCCTGGAAGCTGATGAGCCTCGCCGAACGCAAGCTGGTCCGGCGGGAGCGGCGCTGGCTCGCGGTCGTGCTCGACGTCGCTTCGCGCTGCATCCTCGCGATGCGCCTGAGCCGCACGGTGACCGCGGAGTCGAACCTGCTGACCTTGCGGATGATGCTGAACGACAAGACCGCCGTCGCGCAGGCCGCCGGATGTCGCACCCCGTGGGACTACACGGCGCATCCGCTCACACTCCGTAACGACACCGGGCCGGCCTACGTCTCCGACCGCTTCAAGCTGGCCACCGCCGACTTGAGGATCCTCAACGTCTCGCCGCCGGCTGGAATGCCCGAATTACGCCCGCACATCGAGCGGCTATTCGGCACGATCCGGACGGGCCTGATGGGCTACTTCACCGGCCAGACGTTCGCGAACGTGACCGACAAAGGCGACTACGATGCGGAGGCGCGGGCTAGCCTAACGCTCGATCAGCTCTGCGACCTGATGATCCTCTGGTTCGTCGACGTCTATCACAACATCCCGCACGAAAATCTTGGCGGCAAGACGCCCAGACAGCGCTGGACTGAGCTCGAGGCCCTGTACAAGCGCGGGCCGGTGCCGCCCGGGCCCCACGACCAGCGCGCAATCTTCGGCATCACGGTCCGGCGCACGCTCAACAATCGCGGCATCCGGGTCATGGGCTTGTACTATCTCTCGCCAGCTCTGGTGCGGCACTTCCGCGATCACGAAGAGGTCGAACTCGACGTCCGGATCGATCAAGACGATCTGGGCTGGATCTCCGTACGCATCGGAACGGAGTGGCACCACGCGAAGTGTCGAACGCCTGGCTTTGATGGCGTTTCGGCCGTCGCCTGGCAACGCAGCGTGAAACAGGCCCGCATCGATGCCGGTCCCGGTCAGCACGAGGCGCGGGCGATCGCAGAGGAGGCCCTCGATCGGATACGATCCAGTGCCAACGCGGCCCACGCTCAGGCCGCGCTGACCGGCATCGTCCTCGATCCCAAGAGAGTGGAGCGGATCGAGCGCGGGACCATTCGCACCCTCGAGATCCTCGACGACGAGCACGGGGCGCCGACCGACCTGGAGGATCTCTCCCGCGGCATCCCCGTGACAGGCCCCGCGGAGCCACCGATGAACGACACGCTCGTGCAGCCTGAGCGGACCTCACCGCCCGAGGTGACGGACGAGGACGATCAGGGCCTCTGGCAAGTGCGGAGGCCGACGTGACGGTGCCCAATGCCCTCGCGACGATACGCGCCGGCCTCCGGCCGGCCGACCTCGACGTCGTCGCCACCATGGAACGCGTCAAGGCGACCTACTTCGCGACGCCGACACACGGCGCGGTCGAGAAACAGCTCAACGTCGTCCTGCAGCAGCTGCTCGAGCGCCGTGATCCGGCCCTGCCGGTGGGGCCGGACAACGTCGTCGAGGCGCGCGGCTTCGTCCTCAGCGGGCAGGCCAGGGCCGGCAAAAGCCGGGCACTGAGCGAGGTCTTCCGCGGTCACCCGAGCCTTCCAGGCTACGGAGATGCGAGGGCCGATTGTCCGCTGGTCACGGTCGTCCCCCAGGGCGCCTGCACGCTCGGCCGATTCGGCCAAGACGTCTTCGAGCAACTCGGACTGCCGATCGTCAACATTCCCACCGGCAAGAATTACGAGCTGAAGCTCGCGCACATGATCCGGAATCGACTGAAAATTCGCGGCATCAAAATTCTCCACGTTGACGAGGCGCATCACGTCACGGAGCCGGCGAATAAGACCGAGATCAAGAAGATTATCAACATGTTCAAGTACCTCATGATCTACTTGGATTGGCCGGTTGCAGTCATACTTTCCGGTATTCCGGAGCTGGTGAGCGCGATCCGGAAGGACCCGCAGCTCTCTGGTCGCATGGCGTTCACGGCCGCCACCGGCCTCGTTCCGAAGACGGATTACCGCCGCATCGAGCATGTCGTCGGTGAGCTGGCGAGCGTCGCAGGGTTGTCGATCGCATCCGGAGAGCTCGCAGCTGTCGTACCCCGCCTCATCCATGCCGGGAATCGGCAGCTCGGGCGCAGCATCGAGATCACCTACGATGCGATCCGGTTCGCACTCACCGAACGCCAAGCGGCGATAAGCCTCCACACGTTTGCACGCGCTTACGTCCAATCGCGCGGGGTTGCGCCCGAGCACAACCCATTCGTGGCCCGAGACTGGCGGCTGACCGATCCCTTGTTGGTCCTGGAGAAGCCACCGAAGCAGCGCCTCCTGCGCGCCCAGAAGGTCAAGCGCGCGTCACTCGCAACCGACGACGATTTCGATGAGGAGGATGAGGCGTGAGCGTGCTGTGGCCTCACCTCGCCTTCCAGCCCGGCGAGACACCGGCGAGCTTCATGGGACGCCTCGCCATGCGGCACGGAATCGACGATCCCAAGCTGCTGGGCCAGATGCTCGGGATTGATTTCCGCGCGGTCGCTCAAGGGGAGCTGCGGCACCTCAAGGCCCTCGCTAGGGTCGCCGACGTCGACGCGTCCGGACTGGTGGAGAGCGCGATCCGGTTCGACCGACAGCGTGGCGGGAGCTTTCGGGGCGAGAAGCTCGCCGCATCTGCCCTGCATCGCGGCTACCGCAGGGTTTGCCCGCGCTGTCTCATCGAGGACGCCAAAGCGAGCGAGCTTCCGGCGTCGTGGGCCGCATACGGCAGAACGATCTGGACGCTCGCGGCGATCCGGACGTGCCCGGTTCACCGCCTGCCGCTGGTTGAGGTCGGCCTGCCAGCCGAACGGTCCGTCGTGCACGAATTCACCCGCTGTGTCGCACCGGCGCTCCGCGATCTCGAGCATCTCGCTGTGTCGCATGGTCCGCGTCCGCTGTCCGATTTGGAAACCTACCTCATCCGGCGTCTGGACGGCTTGAGCGGCCAGAGTGCGTGGCTGGATAGTCTGGACTGGCATGTGGCCGCGAAGCTTTGCGAGATCGTCGGCCTCGTCTCGCTGGATGGACGCCGGGCGAAGATCCGTGGCTGTCCCGAAAGCCATTGGCAGGCCGCCGGGCATGCCGGTTTCGCGATTGTCTCCGCGGGACCGGACGGATTGCATGCCTTCATAGACGATCTCTACAGGACCTACCGTCCGCACACGTCGGCGCTGGCCCACGGTCGTAAGCTGTTCGGAACCTTCTACGAATGGTTGACCAGCGCCGGGCGCCGGTCCGACTTCGAGCCGGTGCGCATCCTCGTGCGCCGATCGATCGCACAGATCATGCCCCTCGGCGCCGGCGACAAGATCCTCGGTTCCACGATCGAGGTGCGGACGCTGCACTCGATCCGAACCCTCTCGATCGCTACCGGCCGAGACCCCCGTCGCCTACGGAAGATCCTCTTCGCTGTCGGGCTGGCCGCCGCAGAACAGCACGAAGACTGGGACCATCACATCGTCTTCGACGCCGCCACGGCAGAGCGCGTCGTCGCTGAGTACAGCGACGCCCTGACGCTACCGGACATTGCCACGCTGCTGGGTTGCTCGCTCGTGCAAGCAAAGCGCCTGGCCGCAGCCGGCTTCATCCGACCGATCCCGCTGTTTGCCGACGCGCCCGGGCTCGCACCGGTCTACGCGCGAGCGAGGATCGTCGCGTTTCGCGACGCCCTCCTGAACCATGCCGTACCGGTCGATACGGTCCCCGACCACATGTGTCCGCTCACCGACGCGGCGCGCAGGGCGAACTGTGCCGTCAAGACAATCATCCAGCTCGTCATCCGAGGCGAGCTCCCGACGATCCACCTTGATCGCAGCAAAGCAGGCTACGCCGCGTTGCTCGTCGCTCCGCGGGAGATCGCCGCCGCACTTGAGCAGCCCGATGAGGTCGATCTGCTCAAGCTGCGCCAAGTCGAACAAATCCTTCGTGTCAACGGAAAGGTGATAAGCCGGCTTATCCGCGCACGAGTCATGAAGGCGTGGTCAGGCGTCCGTCCTTCGACGCGACGACGGATCACGCTCGTCGCACGTCGTGACCTGGACGCGTTTCGGAGCCGATACATCTCTGCTTCGGAACTCGCCCGTCTCAACGCGACGAGTTGCCGAGGTATTGTCTGTTACCTCAAGGAATTGGGTATCGAACCCGAGATCAGACGCGCGCAATGCGGCGTGAGCTTCTATCTTCGAGACGCCGTTCTCAACCCAGGTGTGCAGGAACGTGTCACCGGAGTGTTGTGCAAGCGAAGAGACAGTCGGCTCGGCCGAGCGAACACGCAAGGACCTGATCCAGGGCTCCAGGCGACGATCGGCGCTTGAAGTCAGGAGCGGCTCAACGCCTCTATCCGAGCTATCGCGGACCGCCCGTCGCGTGTCGGCGACCCGCGATCTGTCGCATTCGAACACATCTCGCGACCTCACTCGCCCAGTCCAAACACGCGATCCAGACCTGTAGCTCCTGAGAAAGAAGAACGGGCCTGATCGAAGGTGCGAATAGAAGATCCAACTTCGAAATGGTCCAGGAAAGTAGCTGGCCTCTAATTTCATTAATTCGCAGCAGAGCGGATCAAAAGCAATGTTGACTCCACGGCCAGCTCAGTTATCTGTCGAAAAACTTCTGCAGATCAAAGATGCTACTTGCAGATTGCGGCAGGAAATCTTGTGCGAACGGCTGCTGGATCGAGAGATACTGAAACAGCAAGTCGTCGCGAACCGGCTCGGCGTTAGTCAGACCGTCGCCCGTGAAGCTTTCAAGCGGCTGATCGTCGAAGGGTTTGCCAAAATCAATTGGCGTGGGCTGCCGGAGGTCGTGGCCTTGAATCATCTCGAAGTCTGGGAACTAACCACTAGACGCGAACTGATCGAAGAATTCGTTCTAGCGCTATCGATACCGAATATGTCAGGTACGGATTTTATCAAATTTGATACCATCATGAGCCGTGTTGATCTCATGAAACCGGCATCTGTCAACATGGAATATGCAACAGAACTTTATCGAGCGATTTTCGCTCCAGCCCGCAACAACGATGCAATCGGCGAGGTATATAATTTGAGATTAAAATTCGACAAATACTTGAATTACTATTGGAAAAAACCTAGAAACACTAAGTACTTTTTCGACGATTATAAGGTTATACTGGAATTATGCAAGTCTGGTGACGTCAAGTCGTCAAGAAGCGCGCTTGCACAGCACATCAGCAGCTATGGATGTGCCATTATGCTCCAGCTAAGGGAGCAATCCGGTTTTTCGGAGCTTAAATTCATTCCAGAAATCTGATAGATACAACACGTTGAACTATATAAAGGGTGCGGCGCATAACGTGAGCCTTTTGTTGAGATTTGCAATTGCCGTTCTTCGGTTGCATGACATGATATGCCTCAGTTCTCGCCTCGGGCTTGAGGCGGTTGTCGCAGTTTTTCAAAGGAAAAGCCCGGCGAGCACGTAGAACCGAGTCAAGGTCCCATGAATCTCAAACACCGGATGGGAGACTGAAGAGAATTAGTCAGGTTCAGCATCGATAGCAAATGCTGGCATCGACCGACCCTTATACTCGCTGCCAAGCCGCAATATTGCCCCTAGGGCCTTCAACTCGTTTTATCAGGCCCCTCTTGCGAAGCCGACAGAACACCCTCATCATGATGATGCCGGATGAGATGTCTGTAAGAACACGTGCCTGCGCATTCGTAATATCAGAATGTTCCTGAAGGTAGGCCAGCACCAGCTCCTCAGCAGTGGGCCATGTCACAGCAGGCTCATTGAGAGACGCCGGAAAATTCATGGATCTTGCCTCGGAATGTTGCGAGGAAAAATTATTACCTTTGAAGACTAAGGCTGCTGAGATCGGGACGACTGTGCACGTTTCGCACCTTCGAGCGCCCGAAGATGAAGTGCTTGGATACGATGTTGCCGAACTCGTTTCCAAAAAGAGTTGGCAACGCTGACTTGGCCAACGTGTTCGAAGAGTGTGGCTACTTCAGCAACCCCTAACGCTGCCAGTTCATTGAGCACCGCAGCTGGGGCGAGAATATCATCGACGTAAGCCGGCATGCCGCGCACCTCCATTGGCGTTGCGAGACTGCCGTGGCCCGATCAGGGCTACGGCAGCTCAATCTCAGTGGGCGTGCGCGCCCGCCGCCCCAATGCCGGTCTCGGAGCGCACGAACTGCGCCTCGAAGGCCGCGCGCTCGCGCTGAGCGCGCCGGGACTTGTCCATCAGGGACACGACCCAGATCGTCGCGAAGGCCAGCGGCATCGAGAACAGAGCCGGGTTGTCGTAGGGGAAGAGCGGGGCGGGATTGCCCAGCGTCGTGACCCAGACGGCCTTCGACAGCACCACCATGACCACCGCCGCCGTCAGGCCCACGAGGCCGCCGGCGAGTGCCCCCCAAGTCGTGGTACCGCGCCACAGGATCGACATGGCCAGCACCGGGAAGTTGCAGCTCGCCGCCACCGCGAAGGCGAGGCCGACCATGAAGGCGACGTTCTGGTTCTCGAACACGTAGCCGAGGTAAATCGCCACGATGCCGATCACCACCGCCGAGATCTTCGACAGGTTGACCTCGTGCTTCTCGGTGGTGCGCCCACGGGCGATCACCTGGGCGTAGAGGTCGTGGCTGATCGCCGAGGCGCCGGCCAGCGTCAGGCCGGCGACGACCGCGAGGATGGTCGCGAAGGCCACGGCGGAGATGAACCCGAGGAAGTACGGGCCGCCGACCGCGTTGGCGAGGTTGACCGCCACCATGTTGGTGCCGCCGATCATGTCCTTCAGCTTGTCGAAGGCTCCGGCCGGGCCGAGCTTGAAGTAGCTCGGATCGGACATCAGCAAGGCGATGCCGCCGAAGCCGATGATGAAGGTCAGGATGTAGAAGTAGCCGATCAGGCCAGTGGCGTAGAACACCGACTTGCGCGCGGCCTGGGCGTCCGAGACCGTGAAGAACCGCATCAGGATGTGCGGCAGGCCGGCGGTGCCGAACATCAGGCCGACGCCGAGCGAGATCGCCTCGATCGGGTTCGACACGAGGCCGCCCGGCGCCATGATGGCGTCGCCCTTCGGGTGGACCTGCACGGCGCTGGCGAACAGCACCTCCGGGTTGAAGCCGTACTTCAGCAGAACCGCGCCGGCCATGAAGGTCGCGCCGCCCAGGAGCAGGCAGGCCTTGATCACCTGCACCCAGGTGGTCGCCTTCATGCCGCCGAAGGCGACGTAGACGATCATCAGGACGCCGACGATGATCACCGCGTAGAGGTAGGGCAGGCCGAACAGGAGCTGGATCAGCTTCCCCGCGCCGACCATCTGGGCGATCAGGTAGAAGGCCACCACCACCAGCGTGCCCACCGCCGAGATGATGCGGATCGCGGTCTGGTCGAGGCGGAAGCTCGCCACGTCCGCGAAGGTGAACTTGCCGAGGTTGCGCAGGCGCTCGGCGATCAGGAACAGCACGATCGGCCAGCCGACCAGGAAGCCCGTGGAGTAGATCAGCCCGTCGAAGCCCGAGGTGTAGACGAGGCCGGAGATGCCGAGGAACGAGGCCGCCGACATGTAGTCGCCGGCGATCGCCAGCGAGTTCGTGCCGGCCGAGATGCCGCCGCCGGCCGCGTAGAAGTCGGCGGCCGATTTGGTGCCCTTGGCCGCCTTGTAGGTGATGCCGAGCGTCAGCAGCACGAAGAACAGGAACATCAGGATGGCCGGCCAGTTCGTGGCCGATTGCTGCACGGCACCGAGATCCGGACCGGCGGCGTAGGCCGCGCTCGCTGCGATCACGGCGAGCGTCAGGCCGAGGAAGAGGCGGTTCATCGGGCGACGCTCCGCTTCAGGGCGTCGCTCAGCGCGTCGAACCGGGTGTTGGCCCGGGCCACGTAGACGCCCGTGAGCGCGAAGGCGAACAGGATCACGAACACGCCTGCGAACAGTCCGAGGGAGGCCGTGCCGCCGACCTTCACGGCGAGCAGCGACTTGTCGAAGGCGATCAGGCCGATGAAGCCGAAATAGACCACCAGCATCAGGATCGTCAGCGTCCAGGCGAACCGGGTGCGCTCGCCGACGAGCTGCTGGAACATCGGGTCTTGAACGATTGTGGCGTATGCGCTGCCCGCGTTAGCTGGGGGTTGGGGCGTAGGACCGCGCGCTGCGAATGTTCGGCCTGTCATGTCGACCTCTATCAGGGGTTCAGGTCTGATCGGAAGAGGCCCGGCCGGTGGCCGGGCCAGTTGGCGCCCCTGTGGGTCTGAGATCGGGAGGGCGCGAAACCAGAGTGACAGCCTCAGAAGCGATAGCGCAGGCCTACGCTGACGGTGTGATCGTCGCCGCCGGAACGGGCGAAGCTGGTCGAGCCGGTCAGCACGCCGCTCAGCCCGTTGCCGAAATCTAGATCCAAGCCGCCTGCGACCCGTCCGTACACGTCATCGCTCCGCCGCCCAGTCTGCGTGCGGATCAGCAGCGTCGGCGCGTAGGTCTGGAATGAGGTTACCGTGCGCACACCATCTAGGAAATCGTGCTGTGCCGTCACGTTCAGGAACGGGCTTGCCAGTCCTCCAAAGATCGGGAGAGTCGAACGGATCTGGATGCCGCCGCCGGCCGTCAGGCCCTCTAGGTTTTGCTGGCGGGTGCCGATGGTCAGCAGCGCGTCACCGCGCTCTCGGTACGCATCGACGCTGACGTTGGCGTAAGCCATTTCGCCCACCGGACCGGCCTTGAAGGTGCCGAAGTCGAATAGGTAGCCGGTCCGCGCCGCCACGGTAAACACGTCGCCGGACGGCGATGCGGTCAGGCGATCGTTCATCACCCCCGGCCGGTCAAGGGTGTAGTTGTTGTGGCCGTAGGTGCCGACCACATCGGCGAAGAAGTTTGGAAATGACAGCGAGGCGAAACCGGCGCCCTGAAAGCTGTCCATATCGATTCGTCCATTGGTCGGGCCGCGCAGATCGACGCTGGTGTTGAGATAGTTGAAGGCGGCGCCGAGCACGAGATTAGGTGTAGCTTGATAGAGAAGGCCAGCGGTGACACCGCCGAAGTCAGCGCTAAAGGTGTTGCCGGTGCTGCCACCACCCTTTTGGTTCTGCGCTGTGCGGTCGACGTTGAGGTAGGTGCCGAGCGCGAACAGCGACAGCGGGCTTCCGACTTGAACTGGAACGGTAACCGGCGGGACTGTGCGGCCAGGGAGATCCGCAGTGTAGGTGGCGGGCACCGACATCGCCATGTTACGGCGGCGCTCGGCGCTGAGGAAGTCGATCAAGGTTGAGGAGAAGGCCAGGCCGGCGCTCTGGCCGAGATCGCCCTGCGGTCCAATCGTCAGCGGCGCGTTCAATTGGTTGGCCACGAAGGCGGCGATATATTGGTTCGTCCGACCCGTGTTGTGGATCCCGCCCGGCGAAATGTACTGGTTCTCGATCGCACCGCCGTTCAAGGTTCCGTTGGCCCGGCAGTTCGGCACCATGGCGCAGGGTGTGTTGGCATCAGGCCCATAGCCGTAGGCGGTCGGATTAGCGCGCAGGCGCGTGATCAAGGCATCAACGTCAAAAAGATGAACGTTGAGACCCGCTGCGGAGAGCGGCGTCAGCGCACCCGGAAGCTGCGCGTTCACGGCAGAGGCCAGATCCCGGTTGCCAAACGGGATCGCCATACCAGCGTAGGTTAGCGTGTCGTAACGATCCGTCTTCTGGTTGAAAACCACGAAGTTGCGGGCGCCGGCGCTGGCTAAGGTTTCAATACCGGACACAGTATTAGCGATGATGGTGTTCACGCCGGCCAGACGCACCGACTGTGGCGCAGCCCCCGCAGCAGGAATACCACTCAAGTCATTGTAGCCTGCCCAGATGTTCAGAACATCGCGGGAGCTGAAGCGACCAACCTGAGCGACAGCTTGGTCAACTTGGTCAAGAAAACCGTAGGCGAAATTGGGTGACACGAACGCATTGGCCGGCTCGCGCGCACTGGTCGAAGATCCAATGGCGAACTGGTTGGCCGCAACGTAGGGTGCTCCGACTAGACCTGGAAGAACTTCAAGGAAATTTGGTGCGTTTGACGCTCGATTACCATCATAAACGTTGCCGCCAACCAAGGTCTTGAAAAAACCATTGCCACCGGAATTGATATCGCTCGTCGATCTCGCAATACGGCCGGTGTCCGATAGACTATCTCCGAAACTATAATAGTTCTTGAAGTAAGCCTGTTGTGACAATGCTGGAGCAGATGTCGACAAAACGGTCGAAAGCGCCAGCGTGAATCTTAGACGTGCAAACATGAAGCCCCCCTTGAGGAATTTTTTTGCAAGGGGATGTTTGGTCGCGGCGCGCGATTTCGTCTTCTGTCATTCGGACGAGATTTCGAAATCTGGACATGGCCCGCAGGATTTTCCTGCACAATCTACCGCTTGTTGCGGAAATGTGACGGCGACGCGCCGGCGAGCCTTCTGAACGTGTCGGTCATATGTGCCTGATGAGCAAAGCCAACAGCCAACGCTATTTCTTGAAGGCTCATCTGATCATTTCGGATCAGTAGCTTTGCTCGCTCGATCCTTCGCAAAAGAATGTAGCGGTGAGGCGGATACCCTGTAGCGGCTCGGAAAATTCGGCATAGTTGGCGTACGGTAACTGCGCTCTCAGCAGCCATAGCCTCAAGTGTAATCGGTAGCTCAATGTGCGCTTCAATCCAGTCGCACAGCCGCTGCACGCGCGCATTTACCGTTGGTGAAGTGATATCGTCCGGCGCAGCCAATCCAATCTCATCATAGAGCTGCTGAACAATCGAGGACGCAATAGCTTCGCCTAAGGCTGGGCCGCTTCGATGACCGGTAACTACGTCAACATGTAGGGCGCGCAACAAGTGTCCGATCGCCACCCGAGTACCGTTAGCGGGTCGGAGCTCGCTCGATCGGAAAACGCGCCCAGATAACCGCTCGACAGTACTTGGTTTGAGGAAGAGGTGCCATCCCCGCTGCGTCCCCTTCCACCGTCCGACGCCAACATCTCCAGGAAATGACAGTTGTGGGTCAGTTGGGTGATCGAGAAATGAGTGACCACTCAAGCCTCGCGCAATACGCATCGGGCCGAGCGTCATCGAGACCGTGAGGCTTGTTGTTACACTCTCGAACGTGCCTTCTCCAAACACCTGAACTTCTTGGAAGTGAAAATCATGCCAGCCTGACTTTCCGCTGTGCACGACAATCCTGCGCCGATCGGGCGGCGACGCCTTGAGAAATCCGGCATCAGACATAACCGGTCTGCCCGGCTACAGATCGATCGAAAATCGACCGAGGACTGCCGACCAAACGGCTTGGATCGACGGCAATTGGGAGAGTCATCAAATCGGTGCCCTACTCGCTAAGAGGCGATGACGAAGAGATATGTTGCAAGATCGGCCTTGCGCACAATATTCTCAGACTCGGTTCGGTCTTGCTAGGGCGCCGTCCGAGCGCGACGAAACGGCTGGCGGGATGATGGGTTCGTCGGCGAAGGAGAGTGCCGATGTCCTCAGCTCTGTCCGTCGATTTGCGTCAACGCGTGGTCCAAGCCGTCGAAGCCGCCGCGGCGCGTCACCAAGCAGCTGAACGCTACGGGGTCAGTCTGGCGAGCGCCAGTCGCTGGTGCGGGCAGTTGGCCCGTGAGGGCCACGTCGCACCCAAATCGATGGGCGGCGATCAGCGCTCGCACCGGATCGAGGCTCATGCCGACCTGATCGTCTCCCTCTACGAGGCGCAGCCCGGCATCCATCTGCACGAGCTACGGACCAACCTGGCTGATCGCGGCGTCTGCCTCGCATAAAGCAGCCTCTCGCGCTTCTTCAAGCGCCACCGCATCTCGCAAAAAATCGCCAGGCCACGCGGCAAAGCAGGAGCGGCCGGACGTGAAGGCCGCGCGAGGCGTGGTTTGAGGACCAGCTCGAGTAACCGGAGCAGATTGCCGGGCGGTCAGACTGTAACGGCATTTCTGACGAGATCTGGTAGGGGCGGGATCGCGTCACCGTCCGAGATCCCGAGGCGGTCGCCGAGATAGCGGAAGAACGACACGCCGAGCTTGGCTGTCAGCGGGCGTTGAGTACTCCCTGATTGTGGGGACCAAAAGTCCCTGGTCGGTGCCCTGGCCTGAGTGCACGGCGGGCATCCGGCGCCCTCGGGCTTAGCCGTCCTCCGCTATCATGCCCGCCGATGCGTATCGGTCGGGAGCGACGAGGATGGTCCTGCTCGGAGAACTCCTCATGATCCTCGACCTGCACCGCCAGGGTCCGTCGATCACCGCCATCGCCCGCCGGACCGGGCGCGATCCGAAGACCGTCCGCAGGTACATCGCGCGCGGCCTCGAACCGCCCGCCTACGGTCCACGCCAAGCCGGACGCCCGAGCCAGCTCGCCCCCTACCTCGTGTATGCAAAGGCAATGAGCGTTGCGACCGGCGCGGTCTGTGAAGGTCTGTTCGTCCACATGCCCGTGGTGGGCACCATCGTCGAGGTTGGGGCCGTCGCGGAGGCACTCGCCGTCACAAGCGGCCCCTAGCGCGCGATCAGCTCACAAGACGCAGACCTTTCGTGTGCGGCTCAGCCGATCGAACCTGATTACGGCCGGCACCTTTGGCCGCATATAGAGCGGCGTCGGCCGCTGCAGTGAGCGCTGCTGCCTCAAGCGCCAACACCTCGGAGGCGCTTGCGACACCGCAGCTGACCGTGAGCACTGCGTGCGGCCCTGCAGCGTGGGGCATGCCCCATCCTGTCACAGCCGCCCGGATCCGCTCAGCCACGACCGCGGCGCCCGCCAAGTCAACCTCGGGCAGGACGACCGCGAATTCCTCGCCGCCGATGCGGCAGGCCGTGTCACTGGCACGGTTGGCGGCCGCCCGGATCGAGCCGGCAATCAGCCGAAGCGCCTCGTCGCCGCGCTGGTGGCCGTAGGTGTCGTTGAAGCTCTTGAAGCAATCTGCATCGATCAGCACCAACGACAGCAGCCGCCGACCGCGCAGTGCGCGGCCCCATTCCTCCGTCAACACCTCGTCGAAGCGCCGGCGGTTGCCGAGGCCGGTCAGCGCGTCCGTCGTCGCCTGCTCGGCCAAGCGGACGTTGGCGGCGACCAGCCGGGTTTCGGCCAGCTCACGACAGCGCAACTCGCGGCGAAGAAGCCAGGTCAGGGCGACTGTGACACCGCACAGGCTGAGCAACACAATGCCGAGGCTCAGCGCCGTTCGTTGCCATTCGGCGTAGATCGTGGCCGGGGCCACAGCGATGCTAAGTATGAGCGGTCCGGTGCCAAGCTGCGTGAAGGTGAAGTCCCGCTCGCCATCCCCGAGCATCGCCGGTCCTACGAAGCTCCCCTCTCGCATTGCAACCATGCGGTGATAGCTCGGCGAGCCTGCCACGCTGGTCCCAATCGCGCGTTGATCGAACGGCTCGCGCATCAGCACGATGCCTTCCGGTCCGTAAAGCATGACGGTTCCGGCATGGGCCGCGTCGACCGAAGCGAACAGGCTGCGCAGATAATCGGTCCTGATGCCACCGACCACGACACCGGCGAACGCGCCGTCCGGGTTGGACAAGCGACGGGAGAGCAGGACGATCTGCTTGCCGCTGACCTTCGAGATGGTGGGCGGGCTGACATGCAGGTCGTCATCCTCGGGGTGGGCGAGGAAGTGACGGAAATACTCGGCCTCGGACCGATCGAGCCCCTTCGGCACCAAACGATCCGAGCCGGCGACGATGACGCCGTCTGAGTTGAGGAGCAACAGGAACGCGAAGCCGGGTGCCGAGGCGGCACGATCAAACAGGATCAGTTGGCGCAACTCGGGCGAGGCTTGTGCGACGTCGGTTCGGCCGAAACTTTCGACGACGGCCTGCAGCGACAGGTCGTAGAGTTCGACGTTGCGGGCAATATCGCGGCCGAGCACCTGGACCAGGCTGCGCGCGGTCAGCTGGCTGCGATGCTCCGCGTCCAGACGCAGCTGCCAGAGCAGAAGCGCAGCCACGCCGACCAAGCCGGCGACAGTGAAGAAATTGGCCACGCCTAGCCAGAAGGCCAGGGGCCACCGAGACCCCGTGCGATCGAAATGCCCCGAGGGGCTTGTCTCAACGTCCACCACCTCGGGCCTGCGCCGCATAAGGATCCCCGCGCAGTGGGCCGCAAAACAATTACCAACCGCTTAGCGTAAAAAACGCATTTGTCCGATCATAGTCGAAAAAGGTCGGCGACGCGCAATAATGCTTCAGACAACTCCGGTGCGCGGCTATCGGTGACGGTTGTATTACTCTCGCGTGCGTTGCAGAGACAGGAGAGCATGCGAGATCGTTGCGATGGCCACCGTTCCCCGATGCCGCTCGCGGACGTTGCTTGATCCACCTGATTGTCCCGCAGTCCGAAGCCCTCCGCGAAAACCGAGGCCGGTGTCGGTCGACCGAACAGGTACCCTTGCACCTCCTCGCAGCCGTTCGCGAGTAGCCGCCGGCGCTGCGCGTCCGAGTCGATCCCCTCCGCAATCACGCTCAAATCGAAGCTGCGGCTCAACGCGATGGTCGCCCGCACGATTGCCGCATCCAGCCGGTCCCCGCACCGGTTCTGCACGAACCCAGGGGACGCGGCATTCGGCAACGGCCCTTTCAGTCAGCTTCGGCATACGGAGGTGCATCATGCATCGTGACGGTCACAGCGACCTGAGTGCGCGTGTTCATCTCCAGCTTGCGCAAAAGCTGCGTCACGTGAGATTTCACGGTCGATTCCCCGACAGCGAGGATGTGGGCGATCTGCTTGTTGCTCAAGCCTTGTCGGATGAGCGTCAGCACGCGACGTTGTTGCGGCGTCAAGCGCTCCAATCTTTCAGCGAGCAGCCGCCCTCGCTCGTCAGAACGCTGCACAGCGAGATGCGATACGAGTGGGGCTGCAACCCGGGCTCGCTTGCCCGCGACTGCCTCGATGGCCCGAACGAGCGTCTCCTTGCCTGCCGATTTCGGGACAAAAGCGGCAGATCCGTTGCGCAGAGCCTGCTGGAATGGACCAGGCAACCTGACCGACGCAATCGCCGTCCGGGATTGCCAAAGCGACGGGCAGCGCAGCACGACGATCCCGTCGTCGCCTGTCGCCTCACGTTGATCGGCACTCAGAAGAAGGAGTGTGCTCGTGCGGCGCGTTCTGAGTTGCAAGCGGGCGTCTTCCAGACTTTCCACCTCGTCGACTACGGTGTCAGGAAAGTAAAATTGCACGATCTCTGCAAGTGCATTTCGAATTATGACGCGATCGTCGACGATCAGGACCAGCATAAGCCGCTCACACCGAAACCGTCGCGCCGCGGGATTCTTGCGCGTGGCCCGAGAAGCGCGCACTTCGGCGCAACCTGCGGACGCCAAAGAGGCGAAGTCGAGTCTGTGGCGCGAACGTTGCCCGGGCCGTTGAAAGGCTTGGAGGTGCCGCGCGTACCGGAGCCCGAGGCATAGAGCCCCGGTCTGCAGCAGCCGCGTGGCGCGACCGCACCACCGTCGCCGCCGCTGCGGGGCGTCCGGTCTGGTCGCCGAACGTGCGTCCCCAGGATTTGGCCATCTGTCGCGCCCCAGGCTCGTCGCGCGGATCTGGCCTGCGGCGCCCAACTCGGTCGAGCGCGCCGTCGCCAATCCGCTCCCAATTGCGGGGGCGCTCCTCGTCGACCCTCTCGCTTATCAAAGGCTCTAGCCGAGCGTCGCAGGAATGCCTTTCCCTTTCAGGTCGTTGTTTCGCAATCGGGACACTTTCGAAACCCGGATACCGGGCCTGTGGTCTGCTGTTGCAATAATGTTAAAATGTCCGCGTGGCGATGTTGAACTCCGGCCCGATCTCACGCACCCGGGCCGTCTCTGACCGGGCCCGTGGTGAAAACGAACCGTGGTCGCTGGCGGCGTCCGCGGCTGAACCCGCCCCCGCGCGGGAGGCCGTATGACGAAGGCTGCACCCAGGGAAGAGCGGCGATCTGACGGGTGCCTACATCTCATCTTGGGTGCCCAACTCGACGACCTGCGCCGGCGGGATCCGATAGTAGTTTAGGGAGCGCACGGCGTTGCGCGCCATGAAGGCGTAGAGCGGCTCCTGTCGCCGTACCGACGGCACCGGCAGCCCCTCCAGTGGGTTGTGTTGACCTGAACCGGAGGAGGCAGGTGATGGTCATGGACCCAGGGCTTGGGCAGGTCGAAGCGCCGCTCGCGACCGCGCTCGGAGTGTTCCGCATTGCCCTCGTGACCTTCGCCCGGGAGGTCGCCAATCGTGATCCGCAGCTCGCCACCCAGGCCTTCGAGGCGGCGCGGGCGGCTGTGGAGGCCCGGCTCGGCGGTGGTCCAAATGGGTCTGAGAGCGCGGACGTGGTCGGCCGCGAGGCGGCCATGCGCAATGCCCTTCGGATTCAGCTTCGCAAGGTGATGATTGCCGCGAAGGCCGCGATCGATGAGCAGGCGGGTGATGAGCCTCTCGACGCTGGTGGTTGACGGTCGGCCCCCTCAACACGGCTCTGAAATCCGACTCTCGGTGCTCTTTGAGCGGCACCGAAGCGCCCAGCGGCCGCGAGGCCGGATTGTTCTCGCGTCAATGCAAAGGCGCTAGCGCGACGATCCTGGGTGGTGACAACTCCGCGCGCTGAAGCAGGCGGCTTCTCGGGACAGCTATGCGGCAACCCGCTGGCTCATGTCCCGAGGGCCGTGTCCCGGCCCGAACGCCCGCTGATGCACGACCGTCGCTGCGGCAACATCCCGGTCCAGAACGATCAGGTTGTTAAGTCCCAAGTCGATCCCGACCATACCGGTGCCGCAGGTCTCTGCGAACTCGGCCTCAACGCTGAAGACAGCGTACCATCGGCCCTGCTGGCAGGTTAGGATCACTGTACCGAGCTTAGCGTCCGGCGGCAGATCGCGCTGCTAGACCACCTTGATCCCGCCGGGTGACCCGACGACCCCAATTTGCCGATCCCTCTTGATCGTCAGCCCATCGCCGAGGCGGAACGTGGCCGCGTGGTAGCGTGCGGACGTCCGGAAGTGTGGGAAGCCGTGCCCGCGTCGGAAGAACGCCGCATAGGTCTGGTCCAATCGCCGGAGGCCCTGTTGCAGGGCAGAGAACGACCAACGACCCAGACCATCCGGATCCGCCGTACGGCACGCTTTCATTTCGGCCGCCTGATGCCCGTAGCGCAGGCTGATGCCACGGCGGTAGGCTTCGATGCGCTGTTGCAGGCCCGCGTTGGACAGCCCGCAGAAATCGCGCAACATCGCATGGAGGGCTGCAGCCTGCACGCGGTCGGGTCGAAGGCGATACATGTAACTGCGGACCTGCATCCAGACCGTTTGTACGCGATACGTTCTCTCCGTCAACGACACAGCACGGCTGGCTCGCATCCCCCCGTCAGCTCAAGCAGACGGTCCCCTGCGAGATTGCTATGGAAGCCAGGGGCGCCTCCAGGCGGCAAACCAGGCCGGTTGGTGCGTAGGTGAGTTCAACCTCGCCGCCGACCTCAGTCGTGAAGCTGCGCTCGATTAGGCGCGAGCCGAACCCTCGACGGGTTGGCTGGCCGACAATGGGCGGACCATCCTGCTCGGACCACGTCAGGTAGAAGAGGGGAGCTGCCTCGTCGTGGACCACGTCCCAACGCAGATCCACAACGCCACTCTCGTTCGAGAGCGCACCATACTTAGCGGCGTTGGTCGCGAGCTCGTGCAGCGCCAGCGATATGGACAGGGCGGCACTGGCGCCCAGCAACACGTTGGGCCCGCTGAGCCGAATCCTCAAGGTTTCGGCTCGACGGTCCACACAGAGCGCACTCTCGATCACCTCGATGATCGGTGCCGCGGTCCAGCTCGCCTGGGTCAAGATGTCATGCGCCCGCCCGAGCGAGACTAGCCGAGCGACGAAGGCTTCGCGCGCCGTGGCGAGATCTGTCGCTCCGCGCAGGGTCTGGCTGGCGACCGCTTGGACCAGCGCCAACGTGTTCTTCACCCGGTGCTGGAGTTCGCCCGTGAGCAGGCGCTGGTGTTCTTCCGCCCGTTTGCGTTCGGTCATGTCGAGCATGGCTCCGATCATCCGCACCGGCTTACCCTCCGCGTCGCGGAGTACGTAGCCGCGGTCGAGGATGTCCCCGTAGGAACCGTCAGCACGCAGGAACCGGTACTCGGCGCTCCAATGGTCGATACCACCGTGGATGACGGCGGAGATGCCGGCCTCGACCCGCTCGCGGTCGTCAGAATGAATGTGCGTCTTCCACCAGTGGCTGTTCTGAGCGATCGCGTCGGGCGCATAGCCGAACAGCGTCTGCACGGCCTCGTTCCAGCGGACGTGGTCGGTGCCCAGGTCCCAATCCCAGATCCCATCGTTGGTGGCGCGGGCGGCCAAGCGGTACCGCTCCTCCGTCTCGCGCAGCTCCTGCTCGGCCCGACGGCTGTCGGTAGTGTCGAGGACCGTGCCGATGAAGCGGACGGCACGCCCTTGGTCGAAATACGCTTGGCCTCTGGCTGCCAGCCAACGCTCCACCCCGTCGCTCAAGCCGATGGTGCGGTAGGCGATGTCGTAAGAGCCGTCGCCGGCAGGATCGAGGGCGGTCTTGACCGCCTCCTCGACCCGAGCGCGGTCCTCCGGGTGGAGACCTTTTAGAAATACGTCGTAGCTCACGGGCACGTCCGGCGGTAACCCGAACAGGGCACGGGTGCGGTCGTCCCACTCCAGCGCACCAGTGCCGAGATCGTAGTCGAAGACGCCCGTGCCGGTGGCCGCGATCGCCAGGCGCAGCTGTTCCCGCGTCTTGCGAAGATCCGCCTCGGCCTGCTTGCGTTCGTGGATATCGATGGCGATGCCGATCCAGCTCCCCACCAAGCCGGCCGCGTCTCGCACGGGTCTGCCGCGTGCCAGGAACCAGCGGTACTGGCCGTCGCTGGCCCGGCGAAACGGAATCTCGATCTCGTAGTGGTCCCCGGTCGCGATCGCCTGCTTCCAGACGTCAAGAATCCGCACGCGGTGATCCGGGTGGATCACGCTGGTCCAGCTGTCATCACTGGTGTCAGCGGGAGTCAAGCCGGTGAATTCGTACCACGTCGAGTTGCAGTAAGTGATGTGCCCGGTGGCATCGCCGAACCAGACCACCTGCGGGCTGACCTCCACGAGCGATTGGAACCGCAGCTCGCTGGCGTTCCGCTCGGCCGCGTCCACACGCTGCTGAGTTCGGTCGCGGAGGATCTTCATGAAGCCCCGAACCTCGCCGCTCGCGGTCTTGAGGGGCATCATTTCGCCCCGCGCCCAGAACCGCTCGCCGGTCTTGCGCAGGTGCCAGCGCTCACCCGGCGCGCTGCCGTTCTCCAGCGCCAGGCCCATCTCGATCTCGGGCCGGCTGCCGGCACGGTCTTCGGGCGTGAAGAACCGATGGGCTGGGCTGCCCAGCATTTCGTCCTCGCGCCACCCGAGGATCCGTTCGGCGCCGGCGTTCCAGCGCGTCACCCGGCCCGTGCGGTCCGTCGCAACGATCGCGTAGTCGGACGCGCTCTCCAGGACCCGGTTCTGCAGCGCCTTCTCCGCCTGCTGGATGCGCCCGGCGCGACGCAGCTCCAGTTGCGTCATGGTTTGGCGGGCGAGGCGCTGTAGGCCGGCCTGCTGCCGCTCCGTGAGCCGGCGGGGCCGGGTGTCGAGCACGCACACCGTGCCGATCGCTAGCCCGTCCGCGGTCCTGAGCGGGGCGCCCGCATAGAAGCGCAAGCTTGGCGCAGCCGACACGAACGGGTCGTCGGCAAAGCGTGGATCCTTCGTCGCGTCGGTGACGGCGAGGACCTCACCCTGCAAAATCGCTTGGTGGCAGAACGCGGACTCGAGCTTGATTCCACGCTCGCCCAGACCGACTTCAGCCTTGAGGAACTGCCGGCCGTCGCCGATGAAGTTCACGACCGCGATCGGCGTGCGGCAGATTTCGGCCGCTAGTTCAGCGATGTCGTCGAAGTCCTGCTCACGTGGCGTGTGGAGGATGTCGTAGCTCTCGAGCGCCTGAAGGCGCCGGCTCTCATCGCTCAGGGGCTCATCCGGCTCGCTGATCGCGGCTCGTCCGGATGGTTGGAACTCTCCCATTCCGTCGCCGTCGTCTCAGACAGCGTGACACATCGGGGTACTCTCGGAAGGCGCCGGACGCAGCGACACCAGGGTCCCGCCCGCGCTGTAGACGGCGCCCAACACGCGCTCGAAATGCCGCTTGACCGCGCCGTGGCACTCGCAGCTTGCCGCTTCTAACGCCGGGCGGCTCACGATCACGATGCGCCCGCGCCGGATCTGGATCAGGCCCTGCTGCTGCAGGGTGCGGAGCGCGCGCGACAGGTAGGAGCGCTGGACGCCTAGAAGTTCGGCCAACACCTC
The DNA here is from genome assembly GCF_900116795.1 of Methylobacterium sp. UNCCL125. Lineage (NCBI taxonomy): Bacteria > Pseudomonadati > Pseudomonadota > Alphaproteobacteria > Hyphomicrobiales > Methylobacteriaceae > Methylobacterium > Methylobacterium sp. UNCCL125. Next base: position 165,514 of record NZ_FPBW01000014.1, read on the forward strand.
GTGCGTGATCGGCAGGACGTTGGTGCCGACGCGATCCTGAAGGCTCAAGAGCCAGCGGGCACAACGGGCCTCAATCGTGTGGCTGGCATTGCAGGCGACGGACTGCAGCACCTGGGCGAGCAGGCAATCGGAGTAGCGGGTGATCATGTTGCGCAGGCCAGGCGAGGTCTGCTTGATTCGCTGGAGGACCGTGGCGTCGATGCGCAGGACGGAGCCGGGGACCTGCACCATCGCGCGGCTGAATGCGGGCAGCGAACCCTGGCTGACCACGCCGCCGATCGCGCCCTCACGCCCAACCGTGGCGGTCTCGACCGCACGTCCATCTCGCAGCCCCACGACGAGGGCGGCCACGCACTGGTCCAGAGGAAACGACACGAAGCAGACGTCCTCGCCGGCCTCAAACAGCACGTCGCCGCGCGCATAGGCCTTCAGCTCCAGGTGCGGCTTGATCAGGGCCTGATCGGGCACGCGTAGGGCGCTGAGAAGCAGGTTGCCGCTGAGCAGTGCGTCAATCTCGGCCAGCATGGGGCAGCGACGGGTCATTCCAGATGAGCGCCCGCGAGATCTACCGCAACGCTTATGCCCTGTCTGGTCACAAGTACCCCAATAGCTGGGAGATCGGCGTCATTCATCGGCTTGGCGCCGGCCGACGGCGGCGTACCTCGAACCCTGCAACTATGTGCGGCTTGAGAGCTTCTAGGTCCGTACCCATCCGCGTTCCCAACTCGCATGTGATGCCCCGCTACTTCATCGACTATCACGACGGACACGTGTGCCTGCCTGACGATGAAGGGCAGTGCTACGAGAACCTCCATGCTGCCCGGGATGCAGCTATTGCGGCTCTGCCGGACATGGGGCGCGATCCTCCGCCCGCTGACGGGCGGCGCGCGTTCACGGCCTATGTGAGGGATGAAGCTGGCGCCGTGCTGTGCACCGTATCGCTCCATCTGGATGCAGAGTGTCATCACGACCGCCCGGGTCAGAGCGCTTGAGAGCCAGGTCAGTGGCGCGCCCTTACAGTTCGAACAGCGAGACCGCCGCGAGCCTGCGCTTCAGTAGAATCGGGCGACGGTCGCGACCGGGTGCTGGTCCTATGCTGCGTGGACGTTGCAAACGCCGTGATCACCGCGGTGTCACGCAAGCGGCCTAGACCGTCGCGATTTCAGACGTCGGCCGGAAACCGAATGCCTTCACCCGGGTTAATGCAGACCCGGACAAAAAGGGGCCGCCCCAAAGAGCGGCCCGAAGTCTAGGGAGGAAACGCCCTCACGGGCTGCAGCGCAGCACGCCGTGCTGCGCTGCATCGTGTAAACGGCGTGGCCGGGATCGTGTTCCGCGCAGGTTTACTTGAACATGGAGCCGCCCGCGCATCGCCGAGCGCGCCTTGCGTGGCACACGCTCAGCGGTGTCGTCGCACAATCTCGGCGATTGCAATGCCGAGGGTCGCCGGTCCCCGCAAGGTAGCCCGACAGCGGTAGAGCTGCGGAGCGTTCTGAAACGGCGAAAGCGACGGCGCGGCGGGCTCGCGTCTTCTCACGATCCGTCCCGCGATCGTTCGGCCGGCACGGCGGAAGCCACCGTTCGCGCGAGGGGATAGCCGGCGTGGCTCGATCCTGCTGGCAGTGCGCGGGGCAGTGTATCTGCATCGGCCCAGGGCGCTGCTAGCGAACGGCAGGAGCAATCCTACAAATCAGTCGGAATTTCGCGGGTTTTCCGTCTCAAGAGCCACGGCTATCGATTGTTCTTCCCACTTCTAACTCTCTCGCGGTTCCACAATGTGCAGCGCGTCGACTGCCGGTAGGTCAGCTTCGTCCTCTTAGCGGCTGCTTTCATACCGCAGACAGGCGCGTCGGCCCTACTCAGCGACGTGAAATCCGCTGTCCATCGGTTCGGAACAGGGTAGCGGATCGACCGCAGCGCACTGATCCTTTCCTCGCGCTTTCCGATCCTGTTCTTTGGCAGAATCTGCTGACCGAGCAACGCGCGACACCTCCGACTCCATGGCGCTGCACATCTGCTACGGCCACAGCTTCAGCAGCACCTGAGATGCCGGATGTGCTGAGCATGGCCGAGCGCCTGATAGCTGATCGGTGCGAGAAGATATCAACCCCCAAAGCGAGCGAAGCAGCATCCGCCAAACTACAGCCTTCCGGAAACAACTATAATTATGACCTTGTCGTGGATGTACATTCTAAAAACAAATCAATTCTAAATCCCGGAAAGACAGGATAAATAACACGTGACCAAATTCACGATCTCCATCGATCCGTCTCACAGGGCTGGCGTCAACAGCATCGCAGACCGTCTGGAGGCTGAAGGGCTTCGGGAGGTAAAAATTTTCCCAAAATTCAATGAAATCGTTGGCTGTGCAAGCGTAGGGGTAGAAAAGGCCCTTGCATCCGTCGACGGCGTGCAGACCGTTCGATGGTCGGAAGAATTTATCCTTCGAAACGAGCATCTATGACCGACGTCAAGCCCCCAGGATCGGCTCCGTCAAAGGCGTCACGGGCTCAGCAACCTTGAACGCCGGACGCTTATGTTGCGCTAGTCTCGGTAGTCGAGGCTCAGTGTTGATTCGCGCCGTGCTCGCCGCAAAGGGGCGGCGACGCGCTCGATAGGGCCGCGATCCGATGGCCTGCGAGTTAAGCGGGTGCGATCGTATAATTCTACGAGAGGAGGTCGATATGTGCGATCCGTTCCCGGGCTAGGTGAACCGCCGCGAAGGGCACTCACGCGGTGGACGTAGTGCGCCTCGGATCGGCTCTGCCGACCGGCTCGACAAGCTGAGACTCTCGACACTCGGATAGAGTATGCTGTACGCGCTTGCTCGAACTCCGGAACGCCTCGATAGCCCGCAGTGCCGGTTCTAAAGGGCATTCGGCTCGAGGAGGCGCGGGATCTGCCTCAATGAGCAGGCTAGCGGCAGGAAGACTGGTTGCTCTGAGCTTCAGTGCACGTGCACCTGTCTCTGGCAGGTTGGTAGCCATTTTCCGCTCAGCCGCGATCGGAAGCTGACGGTTTTCGAGCTGGCATCGAACTTGAGCTCAGTCGCATCCGTTCGGTTTGCCGTCGTGTCCTCCGGTAGCGGCGCGACCGAGCACACCCTGTCGCGAACCGTCTGGACGACCTTTCCGTCTCGCAGGACGTCGACCCGCACCGGGCAGATCGCCGGCTCCGCGGCCGCATTGCGGTCGTTGGCTCCCATGGCGCAGATGCCGCCGGTAAAGGCGACGCTCACGAGGTACGTCGTGCCCTTCGCCTCAAAGCGCGCGGCGTGGATTTGGTAGAACGGCTTGTCTACCAACTCACGCTGCCACAGCGGCACGACGGTCGGAGTGAACGCGGAAGGATGCCGCAGGTCGGAATAGGTCAGCTTCTGCCAGGCTGTCTCGGCCTGTGCCGTGCCGAGGCCCGCGCAGCAGGCGAGCATCATCGCTGCGACGACGCGCTTGGTCATGTCGATCTCTCTATCCAAGGGGTATTCGGGTTGCGGCGAACCGTTCGGCGGTCAGGCGAAGATCGTCATGAGCTGCCGGTTGATCAGGGCTTCCAGGGCTCGGCCGATGCGGCTGCGCCGCACATGGCGCTCAATCTCCAACACGGCGCAGAGGCCGATCCAAGCGATGACGCCACCGATCAGGTGTGGCAGCCACTGCTTGGCCATCAGGTACACGACGAACCCGAAGAACCCGTAGACGGCGAAGCCGAAGACCCCGAATAGCAGCGCTGGAACGAGCGCGAGGACGAAGCCCTTCATGACTGCCGACACGCAGTGGCCGATGACCGCAAGAGCGAAGTGTCCCAGGCCGGCGACCAGACCAAGTTGTCAGCCGCCGCCAGCATAGGTGTCGACGAAGGCGCTCCACCGATCCGAATCATAGACGTCGATCGTGCGCCGGTTGGCGTCGTAGTACAGGGTCTCAGCTTAGTAGGCGTTCTGCGCATCGACGAGGCCGATCGGCAGCCGTCCGGTCCGCGAGTCGAGCATGCCGAGCACGACCCCGACAGCGAGCCCATCACCGGCAAGGCGGTACTGTCGCCCGGTGAACGCAAGCACGGCGTCGTAATGCTGCAGGCCAGGGGCGCTGCGGTCCAAGGGTTGAAGCAACATCGGTTGCGACCGTCAGAATCGAGGGGAAGGCGGCAGGTGGTCCATCACGGGGCGGCGGCGTAGGTCACCGCCAAGTAAGTCCGTCGCGCGCTCGAACACCGAGCCGACGTCGTGGCGATATCGAATCCCGTGCCAATCAGTTCGCCGGCGCTACGAGGGGCATCGAAGAGGAAGAAGGCCGCCGCCCCGGCCAACCCGAGGCTGACGGCGGCGTTCGCAGTCTCATGTCCCTGGGTCAGGTAGGCCATCGTCGCGAACGGCCCGTCGAGGCCGGGCAGGCTGGGCAGGCCGACAACCCGCCAGACCCAAACGCCGTCGGCGCGTGTCTCAGGGATCAGCGTTCCGATCAGCACCGGCTCGTCACGACCAAGAGGTGTGATCTGGATGCGCGTGCGGGACCAGAACAGCCACGACGTGATTCGCCGGAACGCGACCTGGACACCGTTAATTGCGGCAGCGGCGACGATTGCGCGGGGATCGGCGAAGGTCACGCGTCCATCGGGTGTCGTCAGGCCGAGCATGCCGTCGCCGACAACGTCGTCGACGTGGACCGCCGCGAGTGCCGCCCGGGCGCGGCGGACGCCGACCTGCCTCTCCCCTTCACGGCAGGCGTCGCCGGCCGCCCGCATCGGGTCAAATCGCTACCGATGGCTCGCCGCGAACATCATCGGCGCAACTCAGGTGTCCGCATTCTGTTCGACAACGTGGGCTGGTTCGCTTACATCCCCGGCTTGCACGCCGGGGCCTCTCGCACACACCAGGTAACGATCACGCGGCCCTGGCGGTGACCTTCTCGAATGCTCCCGTTGCAATCTGATCGTCTAGCTGCGCCCTAAAATCTGCGATGCCGAGGACTTGCGCCGTGTTTCCGGCCGCATCAAGGAACTCGTAAAGTACGTCTTTGATGTTGCGATTGCTGAAAAACACGATGGCATCTTCGTCCCCGCCGCCTTCTGTGTGCGGTTCACCGTCGGCGACGCCGGACACGAAGCTGCCAGGATAGCGGATCTCCTTAAGTTCGCCGTCGGGACGATAGAAGCGAAGCTCTCCCTGCATCACGAGGGTGTTGTATGGGCACCTGTGTTGATGCAACATCACACGCTTATTGGCCGCGAATTTGAAGATCACATCGACAATACGGTTTTCTTCATCGACTTTGTAGACAAAAAACGCGATGTTTTCGAGCCAGTCAAGAGTGCGCCAAGTAATATCGCTGTCATCAAATCTGAACGGTGTCATGGTAGATCCTTTGTTGCTTGTCGTTCCCGCTTGGGTGTTGGTGCTCGGTGCAGGACGTTGCTTTTATCTTGCGCACCATCTAGCACCCAAGATCCGGGGTGCGACGGTGCAGGAACATCGCTCTCCGGGCTCGGCGACGTCGGTCGGCCCTTGAACGCCAAGGTTCTTGATCGGGAGGCCGTACACCGTCGCCTTCGGAGACGCATGCGGCAACTCCGATATGAGAATAGCAGCATGACTTGCCGGCATGAGTATGTCGTCACCGATCCGAGCGGCTGCTCCGGTCGCCGTTGCCGGAAGTCATGCCGCTGGCCGGCGGCAAATTATTCTTCACGAGGTACTTCACCCCGTGCTCGAAGGAGGCGTCGTTATCGCCGCGAATATCGACGCTGTAGGCCTTCTCGGCCGCGTCACTTCTCAGATCCTTCACATAGAGGTTGATGTTGAGGATGAGATTCGAGACCTTCTGGATTTCTCCGGTGATCGCGACGTCAGCTCCGAGCGTGCGAGCGTAATCCTCGGCACAGCCGCCGCATCTGCGTAGCTCGGCTCCCTTGGCGATCTCGTCCTTCACGGGGCCGGTCGAGACGATCTCGTAGCGGCCGGAGTTCTTCAGCAGGCCGCGCAGCAGATCGCTGATCGGTCCGAGGCGGGCTATATCCGCCTCGGTCGGACCTTGTGCGCCCAAGTTGGCGAGCTGGAAGTCGAAGACCGCTGCTTTAGGTGGGTCGGCTCGCGCGGTCGCAGCGCTGAGCAGCACTGCAGACAGCGGGATCGCGAGACGTGTGAGGACCCGCATGGTCGCTCCTCCAGGGTTTCTGCGAGCGTGCGAAGCACGAGCTGGTGTGGTGCATCGAGGCTAACGCGGCCCGCAGAGCACCGACACAGCGCATTGCCCGCTGTTCCCTGGGCAAATCGCACGGGATTGCTCGCGCTCCTATCCAGGACGCCCAAACCCCTCTTATGCTTCGCTGGACGGGAGGGAAGGAATGATCAGTGCCGGTGCCGAGATGGCAGCGCCTGCGAGAGCGCGACGTGAACTGAACCTCAAATGGGCCCTTGTCCGCCGGATCGTCGCGGTCGCGGTACTGTGCGTGATCGGGGCAACTGTCATCGTTCTGAACAACGTCGCCGTCGAGGCCAGGCGCGAGAACGACGAGATCGCGGGGACGGTCGAGAAGCAGCTGCAGTTGCAACTCTTCCGCATCGACACGGCCTTGGATCGTGCCGACCGTTTCCCGGACTGGGAGGCGGTGATCGGGCAGCCGTTGCGTTCGGGCCAATGCGTCCGCTTGATCCAGGCCGACACGCAACGCACCAACTCCAACTGCGTCGGCGTCGAGGAGCGTGGGCTGGCGCCGGCTTGGTTCGTGCATGCCTATCGATTGCTGTTCCTCAGCCAATCGAACGCGGTGCGGCTGCTCGTGCATCGCGGCGTGGAGAGGGGGCGTATCGAGGCAACGACGGATCCAAACGCCGTGACGCGACAGGCATGGGGCGAGCTGTCACGCATACTCGCACTCCTGGCTGCGCTTATCGCACTGCTCTGCTTCCTCGCCTTCGTGGTCGTCGGGCATGCCTTGCGTCCGACCGACCAGATACTCGCCGGCATCAATCGCCTAGCCCAGGGTGACCTGTCATGCCGGCTGCCGCCTTTCCACCTCAGCGAGCTCCAACGCATCTCGGAGGTGTTCAATGAGATGGCCGAGCGCCTGCAGACCGCCACAGAGGAACGAGCGGACCTTTCCCGCAAGCTCGTCGACGCCCAGGAGCGCGAACGCAGCCATATCGCGCGTGAATTGCACGACGACGTCGCCCAGCGGCTGACCGCGCTCACTTTTCTTGCTCGGTCCATCAAGGACGGCATTGGCACGATGGCCCCGGACGTTGCGGCTGAGAGCACCGAATTGGTCGCCTTGGCCGCCGGTACAATGCGGGCGCTGCGCGACACGCTTACCCATCTGAGGCCCCCAGAGATCGACGACCTTGGCCTTCTCGGCAGCCTGGAGGATTTGGTCACCGGCCATAACCAGCAGTCAGGAGGACGGATCAGCTTCACCCTTCGGACGGACGGCCATCTGGATGCGCTTCCGGCTGAGACCGCGGCGCACATCTACCGGATCGTCCAAGAAGGCCTCAACAATGCGGTCCGCCATGCCGACGCCCAAAACGTTGATGTCGTCCTGTCCGCAGGTCCGAACGGCGAGATATATCTAACGGTCACCGATGACGGTCGCGGTACGACACCCGAGACCGTGCGGCATCCGGGAGCCGGTATCGGTCTGATTGGCATGCGAGAACGCGTCTACGCGCTGAGCGGCCGGATGACGACGGAAACCAGCGCTGCGTGTGGGTTTCGATTGCGGATCAGCTTCCCGACCGAGCTTGTTGTACGGGTTGCGTCATGACTGGGAAGCGCATTCGGGTGATGGTTGTCGACGACCACGCCGTCGTTCGGGAAGGTTACCGCCGCTTGCTCGAGAAGCAGCCCGACGTCGAGGTGATCGCGGAGGCTGGGGACGCGGCCTCGGCCTACCACCAGTTTCGAGCCACCGCTCCAGATGTCGTGATCATGGACATCAGCATGCCGGGTCGGGGCGGCATCGATGCCATCCGCCAGATCCGGCAAACGGATTCGACTGCGCGCATCCTCGTGTTCAGCATGCACGCGACCGTCAGCTATGCCGTCCAGGCCATCCGCGCCGGCGCACGTGGATATATCACGAAGAGCAGCGCCTCAGACCTGATGGTCGAAGCGGTGCGCAGCGTATCCCAGAACAAGCTGACCCTTTGTGCGGAGATTTCGGAAGCCCTGGCGACGAGCCGCTTAGAGGAAAACGCGGACGCTCTCGATCAGCTGTCGCCCCGTGAATTCGAGGTGCTGCGGATGATTATCGACGCCAAATCCACCGAAGAAATTGCCACCGCGTTCCATCTCACTCCCAAAACGGTCGCGAACTACCACTACGCCATCAAATCTAAGCTCGGCGTTTCGTCGGACATTGACCTTGTATATTTCTGTATGCGCAATGGCATGGTCACGCCTCTAGCGAACTGTTGAAGAAGGCGGCTGTCGATCGGCGATGGAGGCGATCTTGTCGCCGCGGCGGAAGCCGCCCTCTGCCCTGAAATGTCCGCGGACCATAGCCACGACCAGCAACTTCAATCGTGCTGCGAGCACTCCGGGCCCTCAATCCAGGGATAACGCACCGCGTGGAGTTGCAGACTGCGATCACGCCTTTCGCTCCCGAGGTCGGATCCTCGTCTCACCGACGTCTCCTCCGTCGACAAGGATAAGCCGACCGGCGTCGGTGATGCGCACGCTGCCCCTAAACTTTGATCCCATCTCGGCCCAGCCGCGCGCCACGAGTGTCGGCACGAAGAGTTCATCGCCGCAGCGCACCTGCCGCGCTTGCCCGAGGTGAGCCAGATCAACGAACTCCGCCTCGGGCGCAAGCGCCAAGACTGAGAGCAGGCGGATCTGTGCGGCGTGTGGTCTGCTCACAAGGGCACTCTCCCGCGCGTTAAGGGCGGCAGCGATCGAGGTTACAGCACCGGGTGCAGGTATCTATCCGGGTCGGCAGCGTTCACGCCTTAATGGTTCCAGAGTCGTAGATTGACGCTTGTAAGTCATCGGAAATCATTGAGGCCCCGATCTTCAGGTCGGGGAGGCTGCGCGTCTGCGCAGCGTGAATAGTTGGTGAGATGCGCGCCCGGTGATAGGAACAGACCGTGACCGTAGCCAGCGGCTTCCGCTAAAAGCTGGGACCGCCGCCCGAGCAGGAGGCCCGGTTCCGGCAGTTCGCGGGCGTGTGTCGCTTCGTCTACAATCTCGGCCTGGAGCAGAAGGCGACCTGGGGTCGGGAGCACCGGCTCGGCTACGTCGCTCAAGCCGCCGACCTCACAAAGCTGCGCGCCGAGTTCGACCGGGTATGGGCCGTCTACGTCTCGTGCCGGCAGCAGGCCCTGCGCGACTTCGACCGTGCTTTCGGCAACTTCTTCACGGGCCGGGCGAGCTTCCCTCAGCCCCGCAGGCGCGGCGTGGACGACAGCTTCCGCTTCCCTGGCCGCGAGGTCGCGGTGAAGCCCCTGAACGGCAAGTGGAGCGCCGTGCGCCTGCCGAAGATCGGCTGGGTCAAGTTCCGCGACACGCGGCCGATGCGCGGCGACCTGAAGAATGTGAGCGACCGCCTTGATGCCTCGGGCTGGTACGTCGCCTTCACCTACGAGATCGCGCACGACGCGCCCGCGCCGGGCTCTGGGGTGGTCGGCATCGACCGGGGCGTGGTTACAACGCTCGTTTTGTCCCCGGGCGACATGCTGATCATGCCGAGGAGCCTGGGGCGGATCGAGGCCTGCAAGCGCAACGCACAGCGCATCCTCGCCCGGCGTAAGCGTAGATCGAACTGAAAGCGGCGAGCGCAGGCCCGTGTCGCGCGGCTCCAAGCGCGGCAGGCGCGCATCCGGCGCGACTTCCACCAACGCACTGCTCTCGACATCGCCGAGCGCTTCAGCGTCGCTGTACTTGAGGGCCTGAACACGCGTGGCATGACCGCCAGCGCGCGGCGTACCTTTGTAGAGCCCGGCCGCAACGTCCGCTAGAAGGTTGGGCTGAACAGGGGCATCCTCAACGTGGGCTGGCACCTCTTCGCGACGATCCTTACCTACAAAATGGAAGAGCGCGGCGGTCAGGTGGTCACTGTGCCCGCTCGATTCACGTCGCAGACCTGCGCGGCGTGCGGTGTGGTCGATGCCGGAAGCCGCGACCGTGAGAGCCAAGCGCGCTTCAACTGCATCAGCTGCGGCCACACCGATCACGCCGACATCAACGCGGCGATCAACATCAAACGGCGGTGGAGCACACCGTTGCTGGAAGTGGAGGGTATGCATCGGCAGCCCTCTGAAGCGTCAGCGGGACGAGATCTCGCGATCTCAGAAAATCCCCGTCCTTCAGGGCGAGGAAGATGTTAACGCTCGTAGACCGCGAACTTGGCCTACAACCCGATTCAGTCGCTGGAGGAGCGGTTTCCGCTCCTCCTCCGTTCGGCGCAGTTCGATCCGGCCATTGATGATTCTACCGTTTGCCATCAGACCTCCTCGCGCGCCGACCACGTCGGCTCCGGCTGGAGTGACGTCCGCGGGGTGTGAGGAACGGAGTGAAGGACAGAACCGTTCGCAGTGAGGCCTTAGCCGTGCCGAGGCTTTGGAGGCCGATCTTAAGCGATCTGCTGGGACTGGGCCCCGCTGTCGGGCCGTGCCGGGCCGAGCACCGGCTCCTCGCCCATGGGCTGGTTCTGGACCACGCTGAACTCGCCCTTGCCGTCGAGGGACGGGCCCTGCGTCCAGCGGCCGGCCGGGGGCGGCGAGCCGTCCGCCGACGTCGAGAAGAAGTTGTAGTTGAACTTCTGGTTCTCCTCGCTCTGCGGGAAGGAGTTCGGGATCGGCAGCGTGCCCGCGTGCCCTCCGAGTTCCTCGATCACCGACAGCCATTGCTGCTGGTGCATCGTGTCCCGGGCGATGAGGAAGCTCCACATGTCGCGCATGCCGGCATCGTTGGTGGCGTTGTAGAGCCGGACCGCCAGGATCCGTCCGGTCGCCTCGGCGGCGACGTTGCAGTACATGTCGGCCGCGATGTTGCCGCTGGCGTAGATGTGGCTCATGTCGAAGGGCAGGCCGTCGGAATTGCCCGGGAACGCCGCCATGCCGGTGGACAGCAGCGTCTTGTGCAGCATGCCTTCGGCGATGTGGCGCGGGTTCTCGCCGCCCATCACGGCTCCGACGAGTGCGTCGGCGGCCCCGGCCTCCTGCACCTTGGTCGGCGCGGTCTCGAGGTTCATCGCGACGGCGGTCGCGAGCATCTCGATATGCCCGATCTCCTCGGTCGCGGTGTTGAGCAGCATGTCACGGTACTTCGTGGTCGGAGCGCGGTTGCCCCAGGCCTGGAAGAAGTACTGGAAGCAGACCCGGATCTCGCCCTCGATCCCGCCGATCGCCTGCTGGAGCATGCGGGCATAGATCGGGTCCGGGCTGTCGACCTTGACCGGGTACTGAAGTCGCTTGTCGTGATAGTACATCGTTGAACTCTCCAGGTTCCAGGAAACGAACCGCAAGTCTGTCAGATTTATCGGAATGAGAACCGGATTATAAATCGGGAACTAGAACGAATTGCTTCGTCCTGATCGCTTGCTAACTGCCGTACTGGACGAATGTTCAACGCCGCGCGGCCTCCTCGGGTAGGGGCGATACGACGAAGACGCTCGACGTCGTCTGGCCCGTGCACGGCCAGTACCGCACCCCTCACGCCGCAAGCTCCTGTTTCAGCGAGGTACATTGAGCCAAACTTAACGCGGCTCACAGGCATTGACCTTCGCCCCTAACGAAAGTGAGTCGCGGTGGATCGGTCCCATCGCGGGAGGTGCGGCGGCACTCTTTCGTTTCCGGAACAAATAGTTGACCGGAAGGTTGATGGCCTGTAATCTGGCCGCGCAGCCAAAGGCTCTCCTCAGCGCTGAAAGCGATCCAATGTCGATGCTCAACCAAATTGATCGGATGATCTGGCCCATCGTTCCGCTTCCGGAAGGCTCGAGGATTGATAGTAAGGTTGATCGCTGTGTCACGGCGTCGATCGATGGCGGTCTGGACGCCCTGCTCGCGGCCGATGGTCGCCTGCTCGTGGAGGAGGCGCGGCTTGCGAAGGGGCTGCATGATAAGATCGTGGCTACTGCCCCGGAGATCGTGCAAGATCCGACTTACATCGCGGGGCGTCTCGGCTCACTCGCGGATATGCTCGGATTGGCTGCTGAACGCTGCGCTCCATCCGAGTTCGAAACCGTCCTGCGGCAGGACCGCTTTCAGGGTCTGCTGAGCGCGCTCTTTGAGGACGCCGTTCGAAACGTCGATCTTGCTGCTAGGTTGAACGAGAGCGAAGAAAGCATATGCCGGAAGTTAAAGGAGCTCAGATCAATCGGAGCGGTGGCGGGTAACAAACAAGGTCGAGAAGTCGTCAACGTTCTGCTTCCGGCAGCGCGTGCTTTCTTGATCGCAGAGTGGAACTCCGCTCCTGGAGCAGACGAAGCTCCCTTTGATTTAGATGTGTATCAAGGGCTCGATATCGCGCAGGTCGAGGAGTTCTTCGGCGGCGAAGCGGAAGCCGCAACCCCATCGACTGTCCCGCGCCTTGGCTTGGCAGATCTCGACCCTGATGAATATGAGGGAAGTCACTCTTACGCAGAAGCGGCTTAATCGATGGCTGGGAGCGAGAAGATCGGAAAAATCGCGACGTTCTATTCGTTCAAGGGCGGCGGCGGACGCAGCATGGCGCTGGCGAATGTCGCCTGGGCTCTGGCCTCGAACGGGTGGAACGTTCTGGCGATCGATTGGGATCTCGAGGCTCCTGGCCTTCATCGTTATTTCCATCCTTTCCTGGCCGATCCGGAGCAAGTTCGGTCGCGTGGGCTCGTCGATCGTCTCTGGCAATACGCGAGAGCTATCGGAAGCTCCGGTGAGGCTCCGGAGGAAACGATCGACCGTCTGTCGGACTGCTCCGACATCGTACAGCATCTCGCGCTCCCACATGCCGCGAGAGGCAAGCTCGGCTTCATCGGCTCAGGGCGTCAAGATGAAGAATACACCCAGAAGGTAGGAGCGTTCGAGTGGGGAGCGTTCTACAAGCGTTTCGCTGGTGGACAATACTTCGACGCCTTTGGTCGGTGGGCGAGAAAATCGTTCGACATCGTTCTGATCGACAGCCGCACAGGCGTCTCTGACAGTGCGGGCGTGTGCACGGTTCAATTGCCAGATCTGCTGGTTTTGACGTTCGTCTACAATCGACAAAGCATTGATGGAACGGCAGCTGTCGCGCGATCGATTCACCGGCAGCGCACGCAGTTGCGGCGTCCCATCCGCTTCTTTCCCACGCCAACGCGCGTCGAGGACAAGAGCGAGGCGGCGCACGCGAGGCGTCATGCCGTCCACCGCATGCGGAAGCTCTTCAACCGAAGTGTCGAGGATCTCGATCGGGAGTTGCGGCTCAACGAAATTCGCCATTATCCCTGGTGCGCTTTCGAAGAGAAGCTTGCCGTTTTCGAGGAGGATCCGGCCGAGCGCGGCTCACTGTTGCAAGAGATGCACGGTCTCGCGTCACGGCTCGTTGACGGCGACATAGGGCCTGTGCGGGTCGACGGTGAGGAAATGGCTCGCCTCTGGCGCCGCGCGGCGTTCACTGATCCCCGGTTGGCAGACCTGCTCATCGTTCGCGACCAGTCGCTGAGCGAGGCGGCTCCCGTCCTGACGACCTGGCTTGAAGAGGCCCTGATCAACGACGACGACCGAACGGATTGGCGATCGGCTCTGGCTGCAGCCTGTGTCGAGATCTCGCAACTGCATGCCGGCGGGGCATTCGGCGTTGAAGTCGAGGCGCTCTCGAAAGGCGGCGTCGACTTGGCGCGTCGTTTGGCTCAAAAGGTTGGTGATCCAGATGCAGATCTTACGGCGGAGCTTGGACGCCTCCTGTTGGTCCGCGCGAACTTCCTCCAGGCTCAGGCGCGATCCGATGAGGCATTGGACGCTTTGGCGGAGGCCACGACGTACTTCCGTAAAGGCGACCACGCCAACGGACTGCAGCTAGCTCGTGCGCTCGAGTGGCAGGCTGGTGTTCTCCAGCGTACGAGAGCCTATGAAACCGCAATCTCTGTCTGGACGGACGCTGGAAAGACTTACGACCGGCTCAGCGAAAGTGAGCCGCGCCGGTTCGAGGATGTCGCCCGAACCTTCATCGGGCTTGCGGCCAGTTACAGCGAGATCGGGGCGCCCTCGAGAGCCGTCGAGGCCTGCCGCAGAGCCGTAGAGGCACTCGATCGTGCGGCCGCCGAGGGTGTAGCGGTTGTCCCCTCTACCTGGGCGGCGGCTCTTGTCGCCTATGGACGGTGTCTCCTTGAGGCTGGCCACCTCAAAGATGCGGAAATTGCCGTCGCGCGCGCAGCTCAGCACTTCGAGGACAAGCTAGAGAGCTCGCAACTGCGGGCCAGCATGGCCGAGGTTTTTGCTCTGCAAGGTGAGATTCTCAAGACTCAGGGGTATTGCGAGGAGGCGCTCCAAGTGGTCGAGCGCGCAATCGCGCTTCTCAGTTCCGCCTCGTCCGAGGCACAGCGACATGGATCACTGACCGCCGTTCCGATGGGCGGGACAGCAAGCCGCCTTCGTATTTTGCGCGCCGAGCTTCTCCTCGCCCGGGGGGATCACGCCGGAGCTGCGGAAGTTTCTGGGTTCGCACTCCATCACTCGGGCATCGCCGATGTGGGGCGCTTCCGCCTTCGCCTTTCAGAGGTGTCGCTTCTGGCGAGCATGGCCCTCGAAGACGCGCGAGCTGTGGATGAAGCGGCCGGGCAGATGTACTACGAGATCACACGCGGCAGCGACGATGAGATCCCGGAGCGCTCACGTCAGGCGCTGCAAGCCTACGTCACGTGGAGCTTAGACCGAGGGCGCCAACCGTTCCCGACCTTGAAGCCGGTCGTTGCGAACCGGTTCATCGACTCACTGCCTTCGCGGGAAGTCTGAGTCGAATGGGCGGGCGGAACTCAGGTGACGAGTGCTCAACATGCTGACCCAGGAGCTGCTCGGTCCACATCTGCAAGGTCTGGGCGATCTCTTCGCGCTCCTGTGGCAGGTCGTCGTCCCGCACACGGGTGTGCTCCACACGGTACCGTGGCGGGGACGGGCGGCGGCGGAGTACGCGCCGCTTGCGGCCGCTGCGCGCCAGTATCGCGGAACAGGAACGCCCGACGTCTTCATCCGGTATCTTCTCGGTGAGCCGGTCGCGTTCCACACGGAGATCGCGCCAGCGGCCGAGGCCGAACGAGCATTCACGATCATGCTGGTGATCGACCTCCTGGCCCACGACGTTCACCCGGCGTCTGTCGTCATCTCCGCCTCCTCGCGCGCCCCTGCCCCATGCAGGGCCGCCAGTCAGCTTCGCCAAAGACGCTGGATCGACGGGCACTACGGTGGCGGTATCGCAGGAACCGGCCGTGTCGTTCCGAAGGGGCCGATCTACCGGCGCCTCCTCGACGAGGACGAGATGGCGAGTGGAGACCGGCTGGACACTCAGTTCACGTCGCTGGCGCTTCTCGAGGTAGGCGCTGGCCAGTACACAATCAATATCGAGGCGGTCGCACCTAAGGACTTTCCAGCTGGTCACGATCCCGCCGACGCCGCAGCTCCGAGCATTGGCATAGCGCCCGTCGCGGAGGACCGGGACGATCTCGCCTTCGACGCCGTGCTGCGGCAGGGACGCCCGTTCCTCGACGCTCGACCGAGAGATCCGGGAGAGCTCGCCGCGCGGACGGTGGCCGTGGTTCGGGCACTCGGGTCCGCAGACATCGTGCTGCTCCCTGAGCTGTGCGTGAGCGCCGATGCCGTCGTGGCCGTCATGGAAGACCTCGTCGCAGCGGCTGGCCTGAGTGGGGCGCCAGCGCCCAGACTGATCGCGCTGGGTTCTGGGCTGAGCGCGCAGTGCTGCCCCACGACGAGCCGGCCATACAACGAGTGCAGCATCGTCGATGCGAACGGCCGCGTTCTTTGGAAACAGCGCAAGCTCAATCATTTCAGGATGGGCGAGCAGCGGATGGGGGAATGCAACATCCTCACGGCAGTCGCGCGCCCCCATGCAGAGGACGTAGCGACTGGCACCGTCCTGCAGGTCCGTGACCTGCCACACTTCGGGCGAGTCATGGTCTTGATCTGCGAGGATCTCGAACAGCGTGCGCCCGGTGGCGACGCCGCGTACGCTCTCCGACCCGACTGGATTCTGACGCCTGTGCTCGACGTCGCACAATCGGCCGGCCGATGGACACATCAGCGTGCAATCGAGATCGCTCGCCTCAGTGGCACACGTATTCTCGTCTCGAACTCGGCGACGCTCGCAGTCCGGCAGGCGAATGGCCGAACAGTCGGAGATGTTGCCGCGAGCAGCGTGGGGATCGGACTTTGTATCGATATGACCGAGTCACGCCGAATGAAGGTCGTCACCCTAGCGGATTGCACCATATCGCCGATCTCGGCCCAGTTTGACTGGGATCCTACCTCATGGGATCGCTGGACCATTGTCGTCCGTTGACATCGTCCTCACCTTACAGGCCGAGGAAGACGCCAAATCATGCCGATGTGCGTGCCTCAGGCTGTCGTTGTCGGTCCCCACGCCCAGGCCGAGATTCAACGCGATGGTCGCCACCATGAGCAACAGCATGGTCAGACCCGGCCTTTGACACTCCTCCTGAAGGAGGAGGTCCTGCGATGGGCTCGACAATGGGGATCCGGACATCAAAGCGCATGCTCAGGCCGTTTTAACGCGAGCCAAGAATGTGTTGACAGACTTTGGCAGGCTTTCTGAATGACGGGTCAGGTCACGCGCCGCGCTCGGGACGCGGGCGGCTGCCACCTCCGTCTGACCCGCGCCGTCCTGAACGCGATTGATGCTACAGGTCACATGCTCGCTGCCCTGCGCAGCTTCCGAAACGTTGCGGGCAATCTCGCGGGTGGCTGCACTCTGCTGCTCGACAGCCGCGGCGATCGCCGTGGAGATGCTTGAGATCTCACCCATTGTACTGGTGAGGCGATCGCGGACACCGCCTCGTGCGTCGTGGTTTGAACCTGCTCGATGTGACTGGCGATCTCCTCTGTGGCACGCGACGTTTGGCTTGCTAGCGCCTCGACCTCGGTAGCGACCACCGCGAAGCCACGCGCAGCCTCAATCGTCGCATTCAGAGCTAGCAAATTGGTCTGCTTCGCAATGCCTGAACCGCCCCGGGATTTTCGGAGGCTCCAACTCTTGAGTATCCGTGTTGGTCAAGTGTGGTTTGGAGCCCAGGGCCGATTGTCCCTGATGAGGGCGTTTGCCATGACGATGAGCCTGCGCATGATGGCCACAAGAGCGACCTTTTTCTGCTTTCCGGCGGCGGTCAGCCGATCATAGATAAGCTTGAGGTCCACGTTGAAGCGCGCGGCAACGATGGCGGGAAAGTAGAGCGCTTGGCGTAGCGCGGCCCGCCCACCTTGAATCCGCTCCTTGCCTTGCCATCGCCCTGATTGTTGCGAGACAGGAGCAAGTCCGGCCAGGCTGGCGGCCTGCTTGCCTTCCAGTTCGCCGAGTTCCGGCATGTCGATGGTAAGCGTAACGGCGGTGACCTCG